>JAFGQR010000064.1 GCA_016935555.1 Verrucomicrobiota bacterium | reverse complement strand
TTCTGGAAAGATCGGCTCAACGAGCACGCTGCACTTAATGACACTCTGGCTCTGGCAGCCTGACGGAAGAATTTTGTCTCACACCCGCGCGTCCCCGCAACCCGCGGATGCCCTGGCCGCCGCGTTCGGCATCTCCGCCCTTCCCGCGCCGGCCCTTGCGCACCGCACCGCCCCTCGGCTACCGTTCCCACACCATGTCGCCCAACCCCGACACCCCCCGCCGCATCCCGTCGCCGCACCCCGGAGACCCCGCCAGAACCGTCCGCGTCCCGGCTGCGCACGCGCCCGTGCAGCTGGCGGCCCGCCACGCGGCGAGGGGGTTGGCGGCGGCGTTGCGGCGCTGGGGACTTCGTCCAAGCCGACATCTGCTGGTGGTTTCCGCGGCGCGCCAGCGCATGTGGTGGTGGCGCCGACAAAACCCGCCCCAACCCTGCGGACCCTGTCGAGCGGGGTCAGCCCTTGATTTAGCACTTTACCCCCACGAGCACGGGTGTGTGCAAGGAGCGCGCGGGGCGGGGCAGAGCGCCTCCGGGCAGGGATTCCGATTGGTGCGCGAGTTTTTAATATCGACGTCGGCGTGGGGGGTGGGGCAGCTGATCCACTCGCAGCAAACGCCGGTCGGCCTGCACCGCGTTGCCCGGAAAATCGGCGAGGGCCAGGTTCCCGGCACCGTGTTTCGGCACCGCCAGCCGGCAGGCCTGACGTGGCAGGGCAAGCCGGACGCCAAAATTGCCCACCGCATTCTGTGGCTCGAGGGGCTGGAGCCGGGACTCAACCGCGGCGGCGACGTCGACACCTTCCGCCGCTGCATTTACATCCACGGCGTGGGGGACGAGACCACCCTGGGCCATCCCTGCTCGCACGGCTGCATCCACCTGGCCGGCGCGGACCTCATCCCGCTGGCGGCGCGGCTGCCGCCGGGCACGCTGGTGTGGATCTCGGCGCATTGAACTCCCTGGGCAGACCTTGCTGGCCGAGATGCCGCACACCGCTTCGCAATAAGGTGAGCCCTTCATTTGGCACTTTACGGCCGTGAGCACCTGGGCCCTCCTTGAGACCGGGCGCATGTGAATCCCCTGCGAGGCATTGAGATCATCATCCTTGAAGTGACCATTTGCAGTCAGGGATCGGCTGTATCCCGAAACACGAGGCACCCGATGGGCCGCGATGTCCCATCGCGCCGCCGCAGGTGCGGCCTAATGGAAAGCCATTGGACCGGCGTGCTGGGACAGCGCGCCCTACCTGGCCACGGTTCAAGGAAAGTTCTCTCCCACGACCTTGTGCGCATCGAGGCCATGAACCGGCGTGCACAATTGGCAATTTAGAATTGAAAATTGAAAATTGTTCGGTTCATGGGGAGCGCACACAATCTTGTCTGCCCGCGCGGCCTGGGAATGCCGTCGGATCGACAGGATCGTGTGCGCTCCGTGGGGGAGATGCACGGCTCACTTCACCGCCTGCTGGGCGGAGACCCACGCTTGGGCGTAGCGCAGGATGGCGTGGACGCAGTCGCCCCCGGCCAGTTCGGCGTCGCCCGTCATGAGGTTCTGCTGCGCCTCAGCGATCTTGGCGGGATTGCCGCCGGCAGCCAAGGCGTTGTGGATGGCGACGTCGGCCAGGAGCCGGTCGGCGGCCACCAAGCGCGCGATGGCGGTCTGGACGATCGGGCCGACGGTGTCCAGGGTGATCAGGCGGTCGAGGTGGTGGACGGCGCCGACTTCCTCGATGAAAACGCGGTGCCCGTGCGGGGTTTGGAGGTGCGTGGAGTCGATCCAGAGCGCCGGGTCCAGGGCCCGTTTGAGGTAGCGCATCGCGCTCTGCAACGCGTGCTTGGCCGGCTTCGTGGTCAGGTCATCGAGGAGTTCCGGCAGTTGGCCGTCGATGGTCTGCTTAATCTCAAGCGGGCCCAGCACGGTGACGTTGAATTGGCAAGCAGCCGTATTACCGGCGGGATCGGTGGAGGTGCAGGCGACGGAGGTGATGCCGATCGGAAACACACCGGGCCCGGGGCTGCACGTGACGGCGGGCGCCGAGCAATTGTCGCTGACGGTCACTTCATACTGGACCGCCGCACCGTCGGCATTCTCGAAGTCCAGGACAATTTCGGCGGGGCAGGCCAGGGACGGGGGAGTCTGGTCCGTGACAATCACCGTGAACGTGCAGGGAGCGGCGGCGTTGCCAGCGGCGTCCTGGCCGGACACGGTGACCTCGATGGGCACTCCCAGTTCCACCGCGCTGCCGACGGCGGGGACCTGGGTCAGCGCGACGGGCGGGGCGCTGTTGTCGGTGGCCCTCACGAGCGCGGTGACGTCCGGCAGGGCGCAGTCGGCGGTGGCGGCCACGAGGGCCGGGACCGCCGGGTCGGGGCAGACCAGCAGGGGCGGGACATGATCCTCGCCGATGCGGAAGGCGAGCACGATGCTGTCCATGACAAACTCATTGGTGATCTGGGGGGTGCCATTGTGATAGGTAACGGGTGCGAGGAAATCGTTGTCGTTGCCGACCAGCAGGAGGTAATCGTTGGGAGCCGCCGGATCGTCCAGAGGTATGATGGCAAGGCTTTCCCATTTTTCGGACAGGGTGTTGGCGTCCCAAGTCGGATTCAGGTTCAGTCCGAACCGGCCGAGCTGGACGGGGTCGACGAGCCTGACGAGTTCCATGACGCGCGCGGCGGTGACCACGTCCGGGGGCGGGGCGGTTCGGGGCATGCAGACTTGGCCGGGGGCGTCCTTTTCGAGGTCGTAGCCGGTGCCCAGGATATTGGAGGCGCCGGCGAGGTCGATGAGGTTGACGTTCTTATAGCCGGTCGGGCCGGGGTCGCCACCGGCGCCGATGCCATCGCGTTCAATGACGAGGAACTGGGTATCGGTGAGCGCGAGGATTTCGCTGGCGGGGGCGTTCTTGGTGCCTGCGGCGTTACCTTTCATTTCCAGGCGCAGGATGTATTCGCCGATCCATTGCTTGCAGGTGGCCGACGCCGGATCCAGGTCCATGACCAGGATGCGGCAGTTGCGGGCGCCGTTCTTCTTGTTGCCGTCCTGGACGAGGGGAGCCTGCATGATGGTGACGAGTCGTTTCTGGTCGGGCGTGAGGGTGACGCCTTCGAAGCCGCGGTTGTCGTAGCGGCCGGAATCGGTCGTGTCGTCGGGGTCGGCGCCATAATTGACGGCTCGCGGGTAGCTGGCGCCGGTTTTTGGGATGTAGGCGTCCGGAGGGACGAAGTAGTCGAGCAACTGGCCGGCGCTGTTGAAATGGTAGACGAACGGCGCGTATTCATCGCAGACGTAAAATGATCCGTCGGCGGCGCGGGCCAGGCCTTCGGGATCGAGACTCCACTTGCCCTGGCCGGGACCGTCGGTGCTGGATTTCGGGTGGGCGGTGAAGGTGGCGTCGTCCGGATTGTCGCCGGTGAACGGCTGGGCGTCGGCGTTGAGCACGAGGGTGGCCAGGTTGACGAGGCTGATCTGATCCTGGGCGGGGGCGGGGTAGGGGCCGTAGAACGGCGTGACCGCGATGGCGAAGGTGTGGATGCGCGGATGGAAGTCGTAGCCGGCACCCAAGCCGCGGTCGGGCAGGCAATGGGCGGTGAACTGGCAGGTGGGCCCGTTGCGGGTGAGGGTGCCGAGGTCGGGCACGATGGCCGAACCGATGCCGCCCAGGGTGTCGGTGCCGGTCTGGTCCATGGCGTCGGCGGGGACGCGGCCGACGCCGACAAGGCCGAGGTTGACCAGGGGCGCTCCGGAGCTTGTGGTGATGAGGGCAAGCGACGCGGCCGCGAGTGCGGCTGGCAGGAATGCAGGATGTCGTTTCATAGGCGTGTTGAAGGATGTCGTTGGTTGATGGTTGTTCCCGAAGGCGCACGCGTCTCCCCCCGGTTCGCTTTGAAGCCCAACCCCTGGGGAGCGCGTGGTCCGCCCATTCCACTATACAAAAAACGGGGCCAATCGTTACACACGGGTTGGGCCGCACGCAGTGGCCCGGGGCGCACGACCTGTCTGAAAACACCCCACTGGTGTCCTCGTTAGTCGTCGGCGCTGGGATTATCCAGGGGATCCGCGCACCAGAAGAACTGGCCGTCCGGGAAGACGGCTTGCCCCACGCGGCGGAGGAGTCGGGTTTCGACGACATCTTCGCCGCGGAACCAGGCGACGTTTCCGTTGCAGAAGGCGAGGTTGCCACCACCGCTGTGTCGCGCGGCGAAACGGGAGGGGGAGGCGCTGGGCTGGCCGAGGTAAGTGTCGAATTGGGCTGGGTGCACCTTGGGTTCGGCGAGACTGACACGCGCGTCGAGGAACAGGACGGTGTCGGCGGGGTTTTGGATCAGGGTGAACGGGATGCTGGCTTGGGGCTGACGCAGGTTATTTTTGTGGATGAGCTTGGAGTTCATGGTGATGGAGAAAAAGGCATCGCTGTCCTTGTCTTTGTAGGGGGGGAAGATGGCGCACGGGCAGTGGAAAAGGTCGTGGTCGTAGAACAGGGTGCGTTTGGGGCTGGAGGCGTAGTGGCTGGCGGGGGGCATGCTGAGGTAGGGTGGCAGGGCGTTGTACCAAACATCCCCGTTGTTCGGGTCTTGGACTTGGCCCCAATTGTCCTGGCGCACTCTGCCGTCGCGCATGTGGCCTTCGCGCGGGATGAACTCGTCGTGATCGTCCTTGTACATGAAGAACGCCGTGCTCCATTGTTTGAGGTTATTGAGGCATTGGGTGCGCCGGGCCAGGGCCTTGGCCCGGGCCAGCGCGGGCAGCACCAGGGCCGCCAGCACCCCCAGGATCACCACAACCACCAGCAACTCCAACAGCGTAAACCCATGCACCCGGCGCGCCAAGACGGTCGCCGGGCCGGATGCCAGCTGCCGCCGCGCTCCATCAAGGGGTGGCTCGGGCGGCTGCGCGCGCCCCGCTTCGAACAGGTTCATAAGACCATGCGGATGTTCCCCGCCCAGTTCAGGCCCGGTGCGCGGTCCTGGATTGGGGGCGGTGGGAGGATTGCGATGGATCATCAGTGCGAGCATGGGCAGTGGGCTGGCGCGGCGCGCACCAGCCGGTAGAACCGTTGGTGGGTCGCGGGTGGCAGGGCGTCGACGGCGGCGCCGGTGCCGCTGGCGAAGCAGTAGGTGCCCAGGTCGACCCAGACACTGGCGGCGGGCGGGGTGGCGAGGTGATCGGCGTATTGGAGCAGATTGGTGCTGCCCGGCTGCGCTTTCCAAGACAGGATCGCGAAGGACCCGCGGTAGTCGACCCGGTCGAGCCGCGGGGGGGTCCAGGGCGTCCAACCCGGCGAGCCGAGGTCGCCGCTCATGGCGGCCCGCACCGCGCCGCACTGGCCTTCGATGCTGACCACGCCGAATTCCGAGCAGGGATCGTCGGGGAGAAACCAAAAACTCGATCCCGGTGTGGCGGTGGAGAACGACACGGAGGTGATCCAATCCCAATCCGCCGTGGCGGTCGGATTCCAGAGGTTGATTTCGTCGCCATCTCCAGACAGGCCGTTGGCTGTGTAGGTGAGCACTTGCAGCCCCGTCGGAAGGTTGTCGGCACCCCAACGCTCGATGAACGACGCCCGGGTTTGGGCTTCGGCCAAGATGACGGATTCGCCGGGTTGAATGATGACGAGGTTGGTGATGGTCGGGCCGGCGCCGATGTTGCCGGGGGCGTCGTCCCAGCGACAGCCATAGAGACAGAACGGTTCATCGTCCAGGTTGGTGAGTTCCCACCAGTCGCTGCTGCCAAAACCGACATCCTGGCAGAAGGCCTCGGTGATCATCAGGCGCGGGGGGGCTTGGACGCTGAGTGCGGCGTAGACATTGGTTGTGCCCAGGGCGTTTTGAAGCCGGACCCGGTAAATGCCCGCGTGGCCGGATAGGACATACGGAATGGTCAGGGTCCGGTTGGTGGCATCCGAAAGGTCCTGGAACCTGGTCCCATCGGCACTCCAGCTCCATTGGCAAGTGGGAGGCGGATAGCCGGCTGCCAGCACGGCGAACGTTGCAATCTGCCATGGCGTGACCGTCAGGTTGGTGTGGGGCCAGCCCGGCGCGGCGGGAAAGCGCTGTTCGCAGGGCGGACATTCGACCGAGGGTGGATTCAGGTTGGTGGAAACCGTGAGAGTCACCACCGCGCTGGTGAGCTGTTCCAGGGCGTTGGACAGGACGCAATAGTATGGGCCCGCCTGCGACGGGCGGATGCCGGGCAGAACCAGGTCCATCGGTTGGGGGCTGGGCCGCCAGGCCAAGCCGCACCCGGCGAAGTTGGCCACGGTGGGGAGGTTGCCGGAGACGGGAACGGCGCTGGCGATGGGGAGGTCGTTGAAGAACCATTGGTGCCGGGGATACGGCAGACCGGCCGGTTCGAGGCTCAGGATCACATCGCGGCCGGCGTCCACGGTCTGGCTGGCGGACTGGCGGCGGATGCTCAGGGCGACCGGCCCGCACGGGGCCCGGCCGGGCGAGCCGATATCTGGCGCGGTGGCGGCGGGGAAGGCCCCGCACTCGCCCACCCGGCTGAGCCGGCCAAACAGACCGTCCCCGGGATCGTAGGTGAACGAGACGCCGCGGGTGGCTTCGCCGAAGCGGACGCGGTCCATGAGGTTGGTGTGGGCGTCCCACAACCAGAGGTTTTCGCCTTGGTCGTCGAAGCCGGGTGAAGGGTAGAAATAGATGCGCACGGTGTCGGGCAGATTGGTTTCTCCCCACCAGGCCCGAAACGAGGGCGCGTTGGTGATATGGGTCCCCTCGCGCACGAAGACGATGGTCTCACCAGGCTGCATGACGAGTTCGTCGGGCGCCATAATGTGGTCCAAGCACGTCGCGCTTTCAAAGAAGGCGGTCGCATCGGTGTCCCAGAAGCGCCACCCGCTCAGGTCTATGGGTTCCAGGCCCAGATGGGTGAGTTCCCAGAAGTCCGGGCATGGCGCCCACGCGCCATCGATCCAGTTGGTGGATGCGGAGGACATGACTTCGGTAATGGCCGGCTGGGGGGTGGCCGGGTGTTCGGTGGCGCCGGCCAGGGCCAGGGCCAGCCACAGAGCAAGCCCGCCGGGGCGTGATAGGCCGGGGGAGGGG
This sequence comes from Verrucomicrobiota bacterium, assembly GCA_016935555.1. Classification (GTDB taxonomy): domain Bacteria; phylum Verrucomicrobiota; class Verrucomicrobiia; order Limisphaerales; family JAFGQR01; genus JAFGQR01. The sequence continues at coordinate 69,985 of JAFGQR010000064.1, read as the reverse complement.
AACAGCGTTGGACAGGGCCGGGCGCCGCGGTCGCAGGCGGGATGCGGTGGATGCTGGGTGTTCATGGCGGGTCGAAGGATTGGGCCTGCTGGATGGCCTGCGCCAGGGCATCAAGCTCAGCCAGCGGCCGGGTGAATCCGGTCAGCCTGTGATCCAAGCCGTTGAGCACGGCGGGGTCGCGCAGTTCGAGAAAGGTGTCGCGGAGCACAGCCACGATGGACGGATCCACGCCTTCGGCGGCCACCCACAGCAGGCTGGGGCCGCGCAGCTCCGTCAGGACGCGCAAGGGAACGCCCGCCTTGAGCAGGAGCTGCAGATCATCCCACTGCACGACGCCCGCATCCCACACGCCCGTGCGCACGGCGTTCAGCACGTCGTCGCTCGCCGCGCGGGTCAGAAGCCGGAAATCGTGGGCGCGCAATCCGGCGGCGGCCAGCGCGGCTTTGGGCAGGAACGAGCCCAGGGCGGACTGTTCGGCGCCGAAGGCGAACGAGTGGCCTTTCAGGTCGGCGAGCGTGGCGATGGACGATGGATGCCGCACGATGATGGCGCCGCGCACTTCGGGTTGGCCGGCGGACAATTCCTGGGCGATCGGGGTGAGGGCGGGTTGTTGGCGGCGAGCCAGGATGTACACCGCCGGATCCAACCGGACGCAGTGCAGGCTGCCGTCGATCAGGGCGGCGCGGGTGTCCGGATGGCGGCCGAAGAGCTGCAGATCGAACAGGACGCGCAGCGAGCGGCGGCGCAAGCAGGTATGCAGATGGTGGCAGAGTTTGGCGAAGGGCAGGACCAGCCGGCTCGGCGAGCCTTCACCCACCCGGCTCCCCAGGGTCAGATGCGTGCCGCGGCCGTCGGGACGCCACCGGTGGCGGGTGAGGATGGCAACTTCCTCGGCCGACAGGACCCACTTGCCTTCGCCGCGGCACACGCGCTGCAGGATGACTTCGGCATTCTGCATCCCCGGATCCTTTTCGGGGGCGCAATGGGTCCAGGCCAGCACCGCGGCGCTGACGAGCAGGGTCAGGATGCCGGCGGTGATGAGGGCTGGCTTGCGCCTGGGCGCGCGGGGCCATGCGCGGGCAACGGGGGCGGGATTGCGCCGGGGGAGGGTTGGCTTCATAGGGCGAGGCTGTTCATGGCCGGTCAAAGTGTCGGGCTCGAGCAATCACGTCCCCCAGCGCCTCGTAATCGGCCAGACGCGGTCGGGCCAGGCCGGTGAGTTGGCAATCCACCCCGCTCAGGATCTCGGGATTACGCAGCGCCAGGAAGGCGTCCTGAAGCGCGGCGGTCGCGTCGGACGGCACATCGCCGGTTACCACCCAGAGTGCGCTGGGACAGCGCAGTTCGCTCAGCACCCGCAAGGGCACGCCCGCCTTGAGCATCAGCTCCACGTCGCTCCAGCGGACGACCCCCGCATCCAACTGCCCCGTGCGGACCGCGCTGAGCACCGTGTCGGGGGAACAGTTGGTGATTTGTGCCAGGTCGCGCGCAAACACTCCTGCCGCCACGAGCACCGCCCTGGGGACGACCGCGCCCAGGGTGGACTGGGCGTCATCGAAGGCGAACGAGCGCTGCTTGAGGTCCTGGAGGGAACCGATGCCCGAGTCCACATGGGTGATGATGGCGCCGCGCAGTTCCGGTTGACCGTCGTAGAGCTCCTGCGCCACAGGCGACAGAGGCACCTGGCGCTGGCGGGCGAACGCGTAGACCACCGGATCGGCGCGGACGATGTGCCGGTTGGCGGCAGGCAGGTCGGCGGCCAGGTCGTCATGGCTGCCGTAGAGCAGCAGATCGAACAGCACCAGCACCTGTTGCTGACGCAGCGCCGCTTGCAGATACTCCGTCAGGTTGCCGTAGAACGGCACCACACGATGCGGTAGATGGGACGGCACCCGGCTGGCCAGATTGAGCCGCAGCTCGGTGCTGTCGGGATGGCAGTCGTGTCGGGTGAAGAGGGACACGTCCTCGGCGGACAGAACGAGCTTGTTGGTGACAGGTCCCTCCCGCTCGATGCGGGCCAGCAGCGATTTGGATCTCTGAGCGCTCTCCAGCTCCGTGCGGATGCGGCGCTCCTTCTCGCCGGCATAGAGGGTCATCGCCAGGCCGGTGCTGACCGCCAGGAGCAGGATCAATCCGGCAGTCATGCCGGCCAGTTTCGGCTCCCGCCGGCACCAGCGCCACAGCCGGCCCCAGGTGCGCACAGGGCGCGCCTCGATCGGCTGCCGGCGCAGCCAGCGCTCCAGGTCCGACGCGAGCGCGTGGGCGGAGGCGTAGCGTCGGGCGGGCTCCTTTTCCAGGCACTTGAGGCAGATGGTGGCCAGCTCCTGGTCGATGTTGCCATTCAACGTCTTGGGATGTCTGGGTTCCTCATCCACCACCAGCCGCAAGGCCTCCATCAGCGTCTCGGCCCGAAAGGGCGGCTGACCAGTCAGCATCGCATACAGCGTGGCTCCCAAACTGTAGATGTCCGCTGCTGTGCTGATCCGCCGGTTCTGGCCCGCGGCTTGTTCGGGCGCCATGAACGCAACCGTCCCCACAATCGAGCCCGTCTCCGACTTCATCGGCTGGTCCCGGTCCAGGAGCTTCGCCAGGCCGAAATCGGTCAGGTGCGGTTCCCCGCCCTGATCGATGATGATGTTGCCCGGTTTCAGGTCGCGGTGCAGGATGCCGTGCTGATGCGCGTAATGCACGGCAAGCGCGATCTTCAGCAGGACGCTGGCGGCGACCGCCAGAGGGCCGTTGCGCCTGGCGTCGGGCGGCAGCACCGCGCCGGGCAGGACCACCCCGGCGGGCGACAGGTGATGGCTCAGTTCCCTGCCCTCAACCAGTTCCATGGTGAAGAAGGGCTGGCCGTCATGCTCCCCGGCCTCGTAAATGCGGACGATGTGCGGGTGGTTCAGACTGGCGGCCGCCTCGGCTTCGAGCCGGAGTCGTTGAGCCAGAGTGTGGATGTCGGGCCGGTTCGGATGGAGCATCTTGAGGGCGACCTTCCTTTTGAGCGAAACCTGCTCCGCCTCATACACGATGCCCATCGCCCCGATGCCCAGCTGGCGCACCAACACGTAATCCCCCACCCGGTGGGCACCAGGCGCGGCGGGCGGCGAGCTGGCCTCCGCCGGTTCCGGCTCCGGGGCAGGGTGTGTGCCCAAGCCGATCAGGCAGGCTGGGCATCGGCCTCCCAACCGGTCCGGCTGCAGGACCGCGCCACAAACGCTGCATCTGGCGGTGGCATTCATGGCGTGCCTGGACGCAACAGAGCCAACTCACTGACAGCCGCCCCATGCATAGCTCACTGCTTTCTGGTGCAAACGTGTCGGTTTGTTACCGGCCCCATTCAATCGCCGCGCAGAATCGCCTTCAGATGCTGCAGTTCGTCATCCACCTCCGCCGGATCCGCCAGCGTATCCGCCACCACCTGCCGGATGCTCTCCCGGAACTGACGCCGCAACCGGCACACCGCCGTCCGCAGCGCTCCTTCCGGCTTGTGCAGCTGCTCCGCCAGTCCCGCGTAATCCGCCTCGCCAGTGTCGGTCAGAAAGGCCTGGTACGCGTTGAACTCCTCGAGCCGACCGGCCTGGCGACAGTCCGTTTCCAGACGGTCTATCGCCTGCTGCAACACTTCCAAGGCCCAGTGCCGATCAAACAGCCGCTCCGGCGTCGTGTCATCCGCCGGCTCCAGGGCATAACATCCCTCCGCCTGCGCCACATCCAGCGACAGGGCCCCGGCGGGCCCGCCGCGTTTCTGGGCCTGGTCACGCCGCTGTGCGTTGCGGACGAAATTGATCAGCGTGGTGACCAGAAACGTGCGGAATCGCCCCTTGTGCGGCATGGCCTCGCCGCAAAGATTCCTTTCCAGAAAATACGCGAAGAACCCCTGCGTCAGGTCCTGGGCGTCCGCCGGCGCATGCCCTCGGCGACGCAAAAACGCGTAAATCGGATACCAATAGGCACGGCACAATTGCTCCAACGCCGCCGTCCGCCCCACCGCGTCCGTGCAACCCGCCCGGAACACGATGCTCCAGAGGGTGTCGGCAAATCGCCCGGCTTCAGTCGCACCCTTGTTGTCCCCGCTCGGCCTGTGTTGCTCCACGGTCTCTGGCCTGTTGTGCAACCCGGACGTCGCCGCCGCATGGTACCCCACCACGAAGTGCGTGACAACCGCACCGGGCCAGCATCCGCAGGCGTTCGTGTTTATAGGGGGATGTCGCGCTCCAGTCAATGCTTTCGGAAGGGTGCTTTCCAGGAGCCGCACATCGGCATTCCCCATGCCGCTCATTGTTGTCGTGTGGAATGCGGAATGCAGAATGCCGAGCTGCCCGATTGGGGTCACATTTTGAATCTCGACATTTCACATGCGGAAAGCTGATGCCACAGAGGTCCTTAGCAAACGATCACACGATTCACGAGGCATCGGCTTTTCTCCCATGCAACGCCGCACGGCACACCCCCGCACGTTGCCCTCTTGGCTCGCCGGCGACATTCCGCTCGTGACAGGCGGCCTGGTCCCGGGTATGAAACAATGCCAATGCCTAAGACAGACCTGATCCAAATCGGCCTCACCCTCATACTGGTCACGACGGGAACGTTCCGCCCGGCGCGTGCCGCCGACGCGCTGCCCCGAAGCGCGCCCGAGGCGCAGGGCGTATCCTCGGCTGCGTTGCTCGAACTGGTGAACACGCTGGACCGGCGGATCGAAGGGATGCACAGCTTGATGATCCTGCGCCACGGGCGCGTGATTGCGGAAGGCTGGTGGGCACCCTACGAGGCCGAACACAACCATGTGCTCTATTCGTTAAGCAAGAGCTTCACCGCGACCGCTGTGGGCTTCGCTGTGGCCGAAGGCAAACTGAGCATCGACGACGAGGTGCTGAAGTTTTTCCCCGGGAATGCTCCGGCGAACCCGAGCCGCAATCTGAAGGCGATGCGCGTGCGCGACCTGCTCACGATGTCGACCGGGCACCAGGATGAGCCGCCCACGGCGCCCGACGCCATGTCCGTCAAGTCCTTCCTGGCCCAGCCCGTCCCGCATCTGCCGGGCACCCACTTCAAATACAACACCGCCGCCACGTTCATGCAGTCGGCGATCGTTCAGAAGGTTTCGGGCCAGACGACACTCGAGTTCCTGCGAACGCGCCTGTTCACGCCGCTGGGCATCGACCACCCGGTTTGGGATGCGAATGTCGAGGGCATTTCGCTGGGCGGCTACGGGTTGCGCGTGCGCACCGAAGACATCGCAAAGTTCGGCCAGCTGTATCTGCAGCGCGGGCGCTGGAACGGCGCCGCCCTTCTGCCCGAGCCATGGGTCGCGATGGCCACGGCGAAGCAGACCTCGAACGGCAGCGATCCGAACAGCGATTGGAACCAGGGTTACGGGTTCCAGTTCTGGCGCTGCCGGCACAATGCCTATCGCGGGGACGGTGCGTTCGGGCAATTTTGCGTGGTCGTGCCCGGCCAGGACGCGGTGGTGGCGATCACCAGCGGCGTTCGCGACATGCAAGCCGTGTTGAACGTGATCTGGGATGTTCTTCTGCCTGCCCTGCAGCCGCATGCCCTCCCAGCCGACGTCGCGGGCGCCCGCCAGCTCCAGAACACCCTGGCACGCCTCCAGGTCCGCCCAGCCCAGGGCTCCGCCACATCGCCCCTGGCCGGCAGGTTCCTGAACCGCACCTTCGTCTTTCCGCCCAACGACCAAGAGCTCGAAAGCCTGGCGCTTGCGGCCGCCGACGCCGGCAAGAGACTCACGCTCACCGCCCGGATGAACGGCAGGGCCGTGGCGGTGTCGTGCGGCCATGGCCAATGGAACCAGGGACGGGCCCCGCTTCTGGCCGGACCGCTGGCGCGTTTTCCCGACGAACCGGTGGCGGGGACGTTCGCGTGGGCAGCTCCCGACGTCTGCGTCCTCAAGCTGTGTGCCACGGAAACGCCGTATCACACGATGCTGACGCTGAAGTTCGAGGGCGACCAGGTGACGTTGAACCGGGAAACCAACGTGGCGTTTGGACCCACGAAACACCCGCCGCTGACCGGGCGCGCGGAATAGCGGCGGCAACGCGGCCACAAGGGCTGCCCCCTGTTGAACGGTTGGCTCGCGTGCGCGCGGGGACGAGCCGTAATCCGAAGGCGATGCGCGTGCGCGACCTGCTGAGGACGTCGACCAGGCACGAGGATGAGCCGGAGCCGCCCACGGTGCCCGACCCCATGTTGGCGAAGTCCTTTCTGGCGCCCACCCCATCACGCCCCCTAGAATCACTCGCATGCGAATCTCACTGCACCTGGGCCTCGCCACGCTGCTGGGCTCCCTCAACCTCTCGGGCGCACACCTCCATGTGGCCCCGGCTGGCGACGACACGGGACCCGGCACCCGGGAACGCCCATTCGCCACCCTGGCGGCGGCGCGCGATGCCGTGCGTGCGCTCAAGCGGCGCGGACCGCTTCCGGAAGCCGTCACGGTTCACGTGCACGGCGGCACGCATTTTGTGGAACGCGCCGTGGAGTTCACGCGGGAGGATTCAGGTTCCGAGGCCGCCCCCATCCTTTACCTGGCCGAGCCCGGGTCCGTGGTGCGGTTGACGGGCGGACGCGCTGTGGCCGGCTGGCGTGCGGTCAGCGACCCGGCCGTGCTCGAGCGGCTGGTTCCCGAGGCGCGCGGCCAGGTGCAGGTCGCCGACTTGCGCGCCCAGGGGATAACCGACTTCGGGCGGCTGAGCCCGCGCGGGTTTGGAGCCGGAAATCCGGTGGCGGAAGCCGAGTTGTTTTACGACGACGAGCCGATGACGCTGGCCCGGTGGCCGAACCGGGGTTTTCGGGATGCCAAGGCGAAGACGGACGATCTGACAGTCATTGTGGACACTGGCCGCGTGGGGCGGTGGGCGGCGGAGGTGGAGCCGTGGGTCTTTGCGTATTGGCATCACGACTGGGCGGAATTGTATGAGCCCCTGGCCGGCGTGGACGGGGCGAGGTCGGCGCTCCTGCGCACGGGCCGGGTCAGACCGGTGTACGGCATCACGCCCAGCCGGGCGCGCTGGTATGCCTTCAACCTGCTCGCCGAACTCGACACGCCCGGCGAGTATTACCTGGACCGTGGCCGCGGCCTGCTTTACTTCTGGGCGCCGCGACCGGGAGGCCGGGCGGTGTTGTCCATGACGGAGGGGTTGGTGCGGGCCCGGGATGTGTCGCGCGTGACATTTCGCGGGTTCACGTTCGAGGCGTGCCGCGGCGCCGCGATCCGTCTCGAAGGCGGCAGTCAGTGTCGGCTGGTGGGGTGCACGATTCGCAACACGGGCCAGCATGGGGTGCACGTTTCCGACGGTGAGGGCCACGAGGTGATGGGCTGCGACGTGTATTTCACGGGGACGGGCGGCATCTCGATGAGCGGCGGCCGGCGTGCCACGCTGACGCCCGGGCGCCACAACGCCGAGAATAATCACGTCCACCATTACGCCCGGCGGGCGCGCACGTATCATTGCGGAATTGCCGTCAGCGGGGTGGGCCATCGGATTGCCCACAACCTGATCCACGACGGACCGCACATGGCGTTGTCGGCGGGGGGCAACGATCACCGGATCGAGTACAACGAGATCCACAACGTGGTCGAGGAAAGCGGCGACGCCGGGGCTTATTACGTGGGGCGCGACTGGACCCAGCGCGGGAACATCCTGCGCTACAATTACTGGCATGACATCCTCGGCTCCACCGGCTATGGCGGCATGACCATTTACCTCGACGACCAGCATTGCGGCCACGTCATCCACGGCAACCTCTTCGAACGCTGCATGCAATCCGTGTTCATCGGCGGCGGCGACGACAACGTCGTGACCCATAATGTCTTTCTGGATTGCCGGAAATCCGCCCACATCGACAACCGCGGCATGAACTGGCAAAAGCCGGCCACCGACGATCCGAACGGCGAGTTGCGGTCGCGTCTCCGCGCCGTGCCCTACACGAACGAGCTCTGGCGCGGCCGCTACCCGACCCTGGCATCCATCCTCGACGACGATCCCGGCGTCCCCATACGGAACGTCGTCGCCGGCAACCTCAGCGCCGGCGGCACGTGGGACGACATCGCACGCTCCATCCGGCACCTCCAGACCGTCACCAATAACCTGGTCTTCGACCGGGATCCCGGGTGGGTGCGTCTTCTCACCGATGCGGCCCGCCGGCCCGTGCGGCTCGAATTCAAGGATCCCGCCGCGGTGGACGCCATCGGGTTCGTGCCGCTGCCGCTCGGGAAGATGGGCCTTTACAAGGATGACCGCCGCGCCACCTGGCCGGTCGCGCACGAGGTCCGCCCGGTCCGCTTCCCGGAACCCGCTGCCCCGAAGGCGCAGGCCGGCCGCGGCGGTTGACAGGGCAGAACGGAACCCTCGCCACGCCTTCCCCCGGCGATAGCGGGGCGGTCAGGTTTCCGCGACCACCTTCCATCCGGTGGCGTCGGCCAGGGCGCGGACGGGCTCGTTGAGGTCGCCGTAGAAGGTGACCCGGTGCCAGCCCCAGACATCCCACATGGTGAACAGTTTTTCGAAATCGCCGAGCGGCTGCGCGCGCAGTTTGGTGCGACAGGCGCGGTCGTGCGGATCGTTGCCCACGGTTCTGGCCTGATGGAGCATGATCTCCCTGCGTTTGGGTTCAAACTGGACGCTGGTGGTGAGATACCCCGCCGGCATCAGCGAGCGCAGCGACGCGCCCTGCCGATCCTCCGAATGGGTGAGGATCTGGTACGGATTGGACGGGCCGGCGGGTCCGAAGACTTTGGTTGGCGCCACGCAATGGGCGTAGATGATCTCGCGTTTTGACGAATCCAGCACCGGGTCGGAAATGTATCCCGGCCGCCCTTGCGTGAGGGTGCTCAGGGCGACCATGGCGGTGGTGGACCGAATGTCGCATTCGCACCCGCCGACCAGGCCCTCATTGGCCAGTTGGCAGAAGCCGAGGCAGGGATACGCGCTGATATGCTTGCCGTAAAAGCCGCCGAGGCAATTGATGGTGATGGCGTTGGCATGGTGCTTCTTCATCAGCGCCTTCTGCCCCAAATACATCGCCGCGCTTTTCTCGATCGTCTCGCGCGTGACCCCCTCGATCCGCTGAGCGCCCTTTTCCCAGCGGTCCGCCCACGAGCGGGCTTCCTCCGGATCGGCCGCCTGCACCAGATCGTTCAGTTCGGCAAACGGCACCTGCACGATCGGGACGCCCATGATCTCGATCGCCGGAGCGGATTTCTGGCTGCGAATGGCGAGGATCTTCGATTCCTTGAGCCGGCTCACGCACTCGCCAACGGGCAGGCATCGGACGGCATCGGCAGCGCAGGCCGGCTCGCCGGGCGCCGGAGTCCGCTGCCGCCGCAAACGGGCCGTGGCCGCCACAAAGTCGGCAGGCGACCGCCCCTGGCGAACCCCCTCGAAGCATTTCACCGCTTCGATGAGGTCCTGCACGTCGGACGACGAGACGAATCCGACGTTGCGAGAGGGCATGCGCAACAAGGCGGCGTTGTAAGTGACAAACCCGCCGGTGCCCCCGTAGGTGAAATCGGCATACAACACCGGTTTGCCGCATGTGGCGAGGGTTTGAATCACCCGCGGCCAATTGTTCATCTGGTACACCAGGTAACCGTCGATGCCCGCCGCCTCATCCTGCTTCAGGATGGTCTGCGCTTCCTCGGGCGTGCTGGCCATCGACGTCACGAAATGCAGCTTCGGGCATTGCCTGGCCAACTCCGTCTCCAGACGGCTCATGACCGGCACGAAATCATAACCGATGTGCGGCCAAGTCGGGCGCGGCTGCTTGGGGCCGAACAGGACGTAGACAATCCGAATGCGCGTCTGGTCCGGGGCGGCGGGAGCGGCTCGGACGCGGGGTGCCGGCCATGGGCCCAGGGCGGCCGCGCATGCGGCGCTGGTTTTGGCCAGAAACGATCTGCGGCTCAAGGGGCAGTTTGCGCACAGGGGCGGCCGGGTCGTGCCGGTGGGGAGGCTGGTGGTGTTCATGGGTCACATTCGGTCGGATCGAGCTTTGCTGTCGAACGCGTCTCGCGGCTCATCGCCGGGTTCGCCTGTTCCTTACCCCGATTCCATCAGGGGTGTCCATCTCAATCCGCAGACCCCGCCGCGCGGCGGTGGATCCGGGGATTGTCGGTGGCGGAGCGCGGTCCCGCGGTGGGGCCGCGGCCGGCGGTATGGGGATGCGCTGGGGCGGGGGTGGGTTGGAATCCTTGACTTTCAAAACGCGCCGCGCGATGAACCATCCGGTGAACCTTCTCGTGGTGGGCGGGTCCGGCCTCATCGGATGGCACGTGGTGCGGCACGCGGATGGCGCGGGACACCGCGTGACCGGCACGTACCGCCAGGCGGCGCTGCCCGGCCTGGTGCCGTTTGACGGGCGCGACGAACGGGGTTTTGCCGAACTGTTGCAGCGGCACCGGCCGGACGCGGTGGTCCACGCGGCAGGATTCACCTGGGTCGACGGCTGCGAGGACCAGCCCGAACGCGCGCTGGAGGAGAACGCCCTGCAGCCCGGGCGCCTGGCGCGCGAGTGCCGGCAACGCGGCATCCACTTCACCTACCTGTCCACCAGCTACGTGTTCGACGGGCGCGAGGGCCCCTACACGGAAGACGCCACGCCGAACCCGCTCAATGTTTACAGCCGCTCGAAATGGGAAGGCGAACGGCGCGTGCAGGCGGCGTCCGGGGACGGGGCGTTAATCGCCCGGGTGATCTGCGTGTATGGCGCCGAGGCGCGCGGCAAGAACTTCGCCTACCAGGTGCGCCGGGCCTTCACCGAAGGCGCCACCCTGCGGCTGCCTTCGGATCAGGAGGGCAACCCTTCCGATGCGCGCGACCTGGCCCGGTGGCTCGTGGCGCTGATCGAACAACGCGCCGCCGGCCTGTGGCACCTGGGCGGACCGCGTCCCGACTGCACGCGTCCCGAATGGGCCCGGATGCTGGCGGAGGCGTTCGAACGCCACGGGCTGCGCCGCCATCCACAATTCGCCGTGGAAGCGGTGCCGACCGACGTCTTGCGGCAGCGCGCGCCGCGTCCGCTTCGGGCGGGGATGCTCACGCGGAGGCTGGATTTGCTGGGGCTGCCTCCGGGCGAGTTCGGGGATTCGATCGGCGCGCTGCTGCGCCTCGATCGGGAATGGTTCCCTCGGGGCGGCGCCTCGCGGGGCCCTTGATGGGCGATTTCCGACGCCCCGGCGGGCCGCCTGCTGGGCATGGACTGCACCCCGGGTCCGGGTGCCGGTTTGCGGACGCCCGGCTGGTGCGGGCCTCAGGTGGCTCCGGAAACCCGCGCGGTGGCCACGCCGCGCAGCGCGGCGGCGGCCAGCACCAGCGTGCCTCCGGCCAGCGCCCATGCGGTCGGCACTTCGCCCAGGATCAGCATCACCCAAAGCGGGTTGAGGATGGGTTCGATCGTGCCGATCAAGGTGGCTTCCAGCGCGCGCACCCGTTGAATGGCCCGCGCATAGCAGACATACGAAAGGCCCAGCTGGAAAACGCCCAGCAGCAGCAATCCCACCCACGAGGTCAACCCCGGCAGGGGCAGCGAGGCAAACGGCAGACATACCAGCGCCGTCAGAATGTTCCCCAACAGGACCGTCGCCACCGGGGTGGCGTCCTTTTGTTTGCGCAGCAGGACGACCAGCGAGGCAAAGGCGAAGCCGCTCAGAAGGGCGCAGACATTCCCCCACCAGCCGGCCAGGCTGAGCTGGTCCATGAAGAAAAGGCCGACCCCCGCCAGCGCGAGCGCCATCAGCGCGTAATCGAGCCGGCTGGGGTATTCCCGCAGAAACCAGGCGCCAAGGATCGCGACATAAATCGGGGCGGTGTATTGGAGAAAAATGGCGTTGGCGGCGGTGGTGAGCCGGGTGGCGGCGACGAACAGTGCCACGGTGCCGGCATACGCCACCGCCCCGGCCACCTGCGGCGCGGAGAAGGTCCAGCGCGGCCGGCCGAGCAGCAGGAGCATCGTCACGGCGGCGACGGCGCTGCGCATGCCGGCGATGGCCAGGATGTTCCAATCCACGAGCTTGATCAACAGGCCGCCGGTGCTCCACAGGCCGGCGGCCACCAGCAGCAGCAGGACGGGATGTCGCGTCGGTTGCATGCCCGGCGAAGGTCCATCTCTTGCCGGTGGAGGGTAAAGGCAATTCCACCCCATGCCCGGCGAACAGACCAGCCAAAGAAATTTGAAAATGGGGAATTCTCAATTCGCAATTCGCAATTTCCGGGGGATAAATGGTTCACATTTTCACAAGTGGGATCTATCCCTGCCCCTTGCGGTTTCCCGAGTCTCCGCCGTGCGCAAAGACACTGCGCCCTCGATGGCCACTCCAGGTTATCCCTGGCTAGACAGGATTTGAGACGGCGCGGGGCGCGGGGTCAGCCGCGGTAGACGATGAACGCGCCGTAGTCGGTGATCCAGGCGCGGGTGGCGAGGTCCATGTGGGTGTAGTTGAAGGTGCTGATGCTGATGACATTCGACTCGCCGATTTTCTCGAGGAACGCCGTCACCACCTCGTCGAAATGGTCCTTCCCCACCTCGAAGCAGTCCGACCGCCGGATGCTCTTGACGCGCATCTTGATGCTTTCGCGGGCGGCGACCTCCATGGGTTTGAGGGGCTTGGCGATCAGGCTTTCGGTCGGCTTGTCATACTGGGGAACCGAAAAATGCTTCTCCTCCTTGGCGGCGGCGGAGGAGGCGATGGCGTCCACAACGTGGGGTTTAACGCTTTTGCCTTCGGGGATGACGATCGTCTGGTTGCAGGACGGGCACTCGATCTCGGAGCCGATGGCGGAGGCGTCAACGGAGAGTTCCTGGCCGCAGCGGGGGCAGTTGAAGATCACGTCCATAATCCATCACCCATGGTTCGGAATTGGCTTCCACCTTAAGGATCCCGGCCGCGTGTGGCGAGAAAAAAGTGAGACGTTGGAACGGTCAGCCCGCGGCTCGCTACGGTTCCTTGTACCAGTCCCGGAGTCTGACCTCGATGCCGCCCTCGGTGCCGACGAGCCGTTTGAAGGTGTCCAGGTCGCTGCCGCGATAGTGATAGGGGTAGACGATCCTGGGCCGGAACGCGCGGACGGCGCTGGCGGCCTGTTCGACCGACATGGTGTAAGGCAGGTTCATGCAGACAAACGCCACATGGATATTCGTCAGGGCGCGCATCTCGGCAATGTCCTCGGTGTCGCCACTGAGGTAAACGCGGGTGGAGTCCAGGGTCAGCACGTAACCGTTGCCGCGGCCTTTGGGATGATACTTCTGGCGTTCCCCAGCAAGGTTGTAGGCGGGAATGGCTTCGATGCCCACGCCTACCACGCGTTTGGCCTGGCCGTTGTCCAGACTTCGCGCCCAGGTGCGGAGGGGGTCGGGGAGCCGTTTCAGAACGCCCGAAGGCGCCACGACGGCCGTGTTCTCATGGGCCAGCGCCTTGAGTGTGTCGATATCCAGGTGGTCGCTGTGCGCATGGGTGATCAGGATCAGGTCGGGCTGGGGCAGGCTGGAGTAACGACCGGCGCCTCCCACCGGATCGACATAAATGACCAGTCCCTTCCAGCCCAACACCACGCTGGCGTGGTGGACCGGATGCACCATCAACTCCGCCCCCGCCACCGGAATCCGGTCCCCGGTGAGGACCTTTTGCGCCGGGAAAAGTGCGGGCGGCCACAGGAGAAAGCCCATGGAAAACAGCAGGAAGGCCGGCCCGGCCCGTCGGGCGGAAGCCACGGCGCCACGCGACGAAAGCTGCGGATGCTTCATGGGCCGGATTCTCGCCGCAATCCGCACCGGGTTTCAAACAAAAAGACGGTGGCCAGCCGGCAGGCGCTGTGGTAGGTCGTTCGGGCATCAATGCCATGCGCATGAACCCAGGCATGCTCTGCAAAGTGTCGGTCGCCATCGCGCCCCGCGCCGAGGAACCCGTGGTGGAGCTTTGTCAACGGCTCTGGGGACAGTCGCCGGCGATCTGGACCGACGCCCAACACCGGTCCACCACCGCCAGCGTCTACCTGAAACCCGGTTCGGAATGGGGCCATCGCCAACGGGCGGCCTTGCTGGCGGGCCTGGCAGCCCTGCGCCGGGCGGGGGTGGACGCAGGATCCGGCCCGCTGCGTGTGGAACGGTTGCATCGCCGAAATTGGGCAGACTCATGGAAACGGCATTTCCGGCCGTTGGTGTTTGGAAAGACGTTGCTGATCAAGCCCAGCTGGAGCCGGCGGCAGTCGGCGCGGGATCAGGCCGTGGTGGTGCTGGATCCGGGATTGAGTTTCGGCACGGGCCAGCACCCGACCACTCGGTTCTGCCTGGCGCAATTGGTGCGCATTCGGCGCCGGCAGCCCGCGCTCTCGTTCCTCGATGTGGGGACGGGATCGGGCATTTTGGCGATTGCGGCAGCCACGCTGGGCTGCGAGCCGGTGAGTGCCTTGGACGTGGACGCCGGCGCATTGCGGGTCGCACGGGCCAACGCCGCTCAAAACAAAGTGCGGCACCTGATCCGGTGGCGGCGCGCCGACGTGGGCGCGCTGCCGGCGCGAGCGCGCCGGCGCTACGACGTGGTATGCGCGAATCTCACCTGCGAGCTGCTGCTGGCCCATCGCGCGCGGCTGTTGAGCCGGGTGGGGCGCGGGGGTCGGCTGGTTTTGGCCGGGATTCTCGCCCGCCAGTTCGGGGCGGTGCAACGGGCTTATGAGGCGTCGGGCTGCCGGCTGGTCGTGGCGCGAACGTGCGGCCCGTGGCGGTCGGGGACCTTTGTTTGCGGTTGAGGGCTTCGGGGCGGAGCCTGTCTGCGAGCTGGGCACTCTGGGGCTTTGTGCGCACGCGGTTCGGAATAAAGCTGGAAAATAATTTGAACCTTTGGGGAGCCAGGGTGTTCCAATCCATGATGAAACGGCGAGTCTCCGCTGTGCGAATCAGTTGTGCAATGAGGTGCGTTCCACAAAAGTCTGATTGGCATCGGATTCGCTCGATGAACCCTGAACGGTCAAAGTAAAGCGTGATTGTATGACAAAGACGATAGACACGATTACTGAAATCATCAGAGACCCCAAGTCTCCGTTCCGCAAGGTTGACGATCGCCCAATGAAGGCGCAAAAGCACCGTTACGAGCGCCGCAAGATCAAGGAAATCATCAGGTTGGGAGATTGGGCCGAGGAGAATTCGGCGTAGAACCCGCGCGGAATTCCAAGACTTTAGGCCACGCGTCGAGCGTGGCCTTTTTGTTGTACCCCATCACTTGCTGTGTGCTCTTGCCCACCCCACGCTCAGGATGCCCCGCCAGACTGAGCGGCCCGGCGAAACTGCTCCAGCTCGATCGTGCGCCCGGTCCGGCGCGATTCTTCCGCCGCGAACGCCAGCAGGTGGCTGTGCACGGTGGACTCGATCCCGGCCTCCAGAGGCGCGCCCGGCGGCCGGGTCATTTCGTCATACAGCGCGTTGACCAGGCCGGCATCGCCGCCACCATGCAATTCATAGCCGCCGTCCTCGGCCTGCACCGTGTAGCGCACCGGCGGGCCTTCATGCGGGAAAAGCACCAGGTGCGCCCCGAAATGTTTGCGGTAGGTCTCGCCGCCCTTCAGCACGCCGCGCGTGCCGTAGAGTTCGACGTGCCGCCCGTTCTCAAAGGCGGTCATGGTGAACGTGCCCGTCAGGCCGCCTTCGAATTCCATGGCCAGGACCTGCCGGTCCACGGCGTCGTTGTCGCACCGATACACGCAGCGGCCCCACGGGCTGGTGCGCAGCCAGTCGCGGATCTCGTCGGCGCCGGCCTCCATGGCGCGGTCATACACCATCGGCAACCACGGCACCCGCTGGTCCGTGGCGTATCGCAGCGCGTTGAACGCGCACGCCTCGCCCACCGGACACCCATCGGTGCAGCGCGCCGGCGCGCCGGCCGGGGCGCGCTCCGGCCGGAAGAACTCGAGCGATCCGAAGCTGGCAACGCGCCGGCACGGGCGTCCCGCCAGCCAGTGGACAATGTCCATGTCGTGACAGCACTTGGACAGGAGCATCGGCGAGCTGTGCGCCACCACGGACCAGTGCCCGCGCACGAACGCGTGCGCCTGGTGCCAGGGCATCACGCCTTCGCTGGCCTGCACCGACGCCAAGTCGCCCAGCACGCCCGACTCGAGAATCTCCCGGACCTTGCGGTAAAACGCCGCGAACCGCAGGACGAAACACACCATCACCCGGCGACGCGCACGCGCGGCCAGCCGCTCAATTTCAAGCACCTGCTCGATGCGGGTGGCGATGGGTTTCTCGAGCAGCACATCATACCCCAGCTCCAATGCCCCGCGGCAAAACTCAAAATGCGAGTTGTCCTGCGTGGCCACTATCATCACGTCCGCCACCTTGCCCGCGTCCAATAACGCCGCCGCGCTCGCAAACCCGCGGAAATCGTCGCGCCCCGAAATGCCGCGGATCTTGGCGACGCGTTCGGGGACGGGGTCCGCGCCGGCGACGATGGCGAAGCGGTCAGGCCGGCGCGCGGCGAGTTGGGTGTAGGTCTGGGCGCGGGCGCCGCAGCCGATGCAAGCCAGGGTGAGCGGGGGATTCATCGGGGCGTGGAGGCGGGGAGGGTTGGGGTTGGGATTGGAATTGGAATTCAGTCGCGCCGCACCGGCGCCGCATCCGCAGCCTCGAAAAACGCCGCGATATTGTCCCAGGGCGTTTCCGGGCCGAGCACATGAGCGGGCGCCAGAATCAAGCCGCCGCGGCGGGCGACGTCGCGGATGCGGGTGCGGACCTCGCTGCGGACCTGGTCGGGGGTGCCGAGGGGCATGGTGTGCTGGACGCTGACCGTGCCCCAGAAGCAGAGGCGGCCGCCGAATTGGCGCTTGAGCGCCCCGGGATCCATGCACTCCGGCTGGATGGGATTGAGAATGTCCACCCCGATCTCGATCAGCTCCGGAACCACACGCCCAATGTCGCCGTCGGAATGATACATCACCCGCGTGTCGGCGTTGGCGGATTTGACGGACCGGATCGTGGCGGCGAGACGCGGTTTGAAGAACTGGCGCCACGTCTCCACGCGCATCAGCAGCCCGCTTTGGCCGGCAATGTCGTCGCCGGTGAGCACAATGTCCACACCCGCGCGGGCAAACTGCGCGGCCGCGTGCTGTTGCAACGCCGCCGTGCGCTCGCAGCAGTAATGGGCCACCTCGGGCGCGGCCAGCAGATCCATCATCAACTCCTCAAAACCGCGCAGCGACCATGCACGCTCGAACACCGAGCCGGCGTATCCCACGACGGCCAGCCCCTCCCCGTGCAGCCGGTCCACACGCTCGCGCAACCCCGCGAAACGATAGGGCTCGTCCAAATCCGGCCACGGGTATTCCCGGAGGCGCGACATCTCCCGAATGCCACGCAGGGGCGGCTCGTCGATCCGGGTGAAATGGTGGAACCCGCCGGGCCGGCGCCACACCCCCCACTCATCCACCTGCCCGCTCGCCAGCGCGCCGGCCGCCCCGGGCCCCAGCCACTCGGCAAACCGGGAGCGCGGCAGCACCGTGGGATGGGCCCTCACCGCCGTCAGGTCCATGCCGAAAAACTCCCGCGGCGTTCGCGGCGCGCAATGCCGCCGAAGCAGGCCTTCGATGGACGGGGTGTAGCCGATCACTTCCTCATACAGCAATCGGGGCACCCGGTCCGTGGCGCGGTGCGCCAGCGCGGCCAAGACGCGTTCCCGGGAAGTCATGGCCCGCCATTCCAAACCGGCGCCCCCCCAAAGCAAAGAAAAATCGTAACGGTGCAGGTCAACAGGTCAACCGCCCATGGCAGCCTCCGTGAAGTCGCGCGCATGTCTGTGGTCGCGTCTGGTCGCGTCTGGTCGCGATGCGGCGTTCGGCGTTCGGTCTTCGGCGGCAACTCCTTGAAAAATTGTGTTGTGATTTGGCCACCCTCCCAACACACTGCGGCCCGTGCAGTAAACACATCACGCACAACAACAAAACGAAAGAGCTATGAAGAAACTGATTGCCTATTCGTCGGTCGCCGCGCTGGCGGTCTTCCTGAGCGGCTGCGCCATGGTGGCGCCCTCGGCGCAAAGCGGAACTCTCACCGGAGGGCTCTACACGTCGGTCTCGACGCCCCATTGGGTGACAACAAACACGGGCTCGACCAAGTCGGGCAGCGCCTCGGCCTCTTCGATCCTGGGGATCGTTGCGACCGGCGACGCCAGCATCCAGGCCGCCGCGGCCAGCGCCGGGATCACCAAGATCCATCACGTCGACCAAAAGATCGAACGCATCCTGTTCTTCTGGGCCAAGTACACGGTGACCGTTTACGGTGACTAAGAGCGCTGGATCCTGAACGGGCCCCGGGTTCCCAGGCCCGCCGCCGCCGCGCGTTGGTCCCATCGATCAACTCTCCGCTGGCCGGGACGGCGCCACAGGAAAACCCAACGCCCGTCGGCATCCTCCCGAGCTGGAGCGGCCGCTGCAAGGCGCGCGCGGCCCTCATCTCGTCCAACCCTCTCTCCCCCCGTGGGAGGAGGGTTTTTCCTTTCTCGCCCATGCCAGGGAACAACGTTGTCTTCCCCTTTCCAGTGTTGCATGCGTTGGCAAGCTTCCTGATGCTCCCGCCTCACGATGGAACGTCTGGAAATGGCGCCGGCCACGGGCGAACGCCGGCTGCGGTTCCTCGGGGACCGCGTTCAATTCGAGTTGCGCTTCGACAGCGGGCGTCCGCTGCCGGAGGGGTGGCGCGGCTATGTGCGGACCAACCTGGGACGCGCGGTCGTGCGCCGCCAGCAAATCATCCATGCCCACAGCGGCCGGCTCAAACTGGTCGACGCCTCCTGGCGCGACCTGCGGATGAACGCGGAGGGGACGCGGTGGACGCTGGATCTGCCGCTGACGGAAGCCGGCTATTTCCAGGCGAAGGCGTATGCGGTGGATGCGTCCGGCTGGCAGCACTGGCCCGAGGGGCCGGACGTCGGGCTGAGCGTGCACCCGGACGCGGTGCGTGCCGGCAACACGCTGTATTGCGCGTTTGTGCGCATGTTCGGCCCCACCCGAACCGCCCAGCGTGTCGACGACAAGGCCGTGGCCCTCCCCATGGCCGAGCTGGATCGTCGCGGCTATACTGTCATCCCGCCTTCGGGCAGACTGCGCGACCTGGTGCGCCTGCTGCCTCACATCTTTGACACCCTGGGCTGCCGCATCCTGCACCTGCTGCCCGTCCACCCGACCCCGACCGTCTACGCGCGCTTCGGGCGTTTCGGCAGCCCCTATGCCGCCCAGGACCTCACCGCCGTCGATCCCGCCCTCGTCGAATTCGACAGGCGCACCACGGGCGTAGACCAGTTCCGCGAACTCACCTATGCCGCCCATTGCCGCGGCGGCCGCGTGTTCCTCGACATCGTCACCAACCACACCGGCTGGGGCGCCCGCCTCCAGGAAGCGCACCCGGAGTGGTATGTGCGCGGGCCCGACGGCGCCTTTGCCAGCCCGGGCGCCTGGGGCACCACCTGGGAGGATCTGGTCGAGCTCGACCAGAACCAGCCCGCCCTCTGGGAAAAAATCAGCGCCATCCTTCTGACCTGGTGCCGCCGCGGCGTGGACGGCTTCCGCTGCGATGCCGGCTACAAAATCCCCTTGCCCGCCTGGCAATACATCACGGCCCGTGTGCTGGACGAGTTCCCGGAGACGATTTTCCTGCTCGAGGGTCTGGGCGGCTCCTGGGAAGCGACCGAGGCCCTGCTGACCGAAGGCTCCATGCAGTGGGCCTACTCGGAGCTGTTCCAAAACTATTCCGGGCAGGACGTCGCACACTACCTCGACTACAGCCTGCGCCAGTCCGGCCGCGTGGGTCTCTACGTCCATTACAGCGAAACCCATGACAACCCGCGTCTGGCGGAAAAGGGCCGCGCCTGGTCCCTCCTGCGCAACCAGCTCTGCGCCCTGACCAGCGTCAGCGGCGGCTACGGCTTCACCGCCGGCGTCGAATGGCTCGCCACCGACCGGCTGCGCGTCCATGAAAGCCGCGGCCTGGCCTGGGGCAACCCCTTCAACCTCGTCCCCGAACTGGCCGCGCTGAACCGCCTCCTGGCCGAACACCCGTGCTTCTTGGACGGCGCCAAACTCCAACGCCTCAGCGCCGACAACGCCCCCGTCTACGCCCTCAGCCGCCTCTCCGCCGAAGGCCTCGACTTTCTCCTGGTCCTCGCCAACACCGACGAGAAGCGCGTCCAGACCTTCGAGCTGAGCGAAACCGAATACCGCGACATGGGCCAGCCGGGTTTCGACTGGCTGACCCGGCAAACGGTCCGTCCGCAGCCCAGTGACGACGGCAAGGTCCGCTTCGAACTGCCTCCGGCCACCTGCCGCTGCCTGGGCATCTCCCCCAATATCCAGGGCCTGGGCGGCGCCGCCTACCGCCGCGCCCGCGCCCAGGCCGCCTGGGCCCTCACCGCCCTAAGCCGCCAGCTGGACACCGACCAAATCGGCCCGTTCGACTGGCGCGCCCTCGCCGCCCGTGTCGACGCCGATCCCGCGGCTCTCCTCACCGCCATCCCCAACCTCGACGCCAGGCTGGCCCGCCAGGATCTGCTCCGCGCCCTCGAACACGCCGCTGCCGCACAACCCTTCCCCGCCCTCGTCCGATGGCAATGGACCGACGCGCGCCGCGTCACCCCTGTGCCCCCCGGCCACGCGCTGCTGCTCGAAGATTCCGTCCCCTTCCGCGCCACGCTCACCCTCGACGGCCACGCCCACCATGAGCCATCGATCGAGGTGCGCGCCGGCCACGTCGCCTGTTTCCCCGCCCAAGACCAGGCCCGGGCCGGCAGCGCCGAACTGAGCCTCGAGCGCTACGACGGCCACGCCGCCCCCGTGCGCGCCGCGCTCCGCTTCCTGGCCCCCGACCCCGACCTGAACACGCTGGCCATCCGGCGCGACTTCCACACCGACGCCCCGACGATGGCCCGAGCGCCGGGCCATGTCCTTTTGACCAACGGCATCGGCGGCATGGCGCGCCTGCCGGTGGACCTGGGCACGACCCTCTCCAAATACGACTGCGTGCTGGGCGCCAACCTGCATCCCAGCGTGCCCGTCGACCGCCACCTCTTTGTCAAACGCATCCGCGCCTGGGTGGTCGCCGACGGCTTCATCTCGCCGCTCAACGACGACAGCCTGATCCGCTTCTGCCCGGGCCCGCCGTCCCACTGGGTGTTTGCCGCCGGCGCCGGAGACGGGCGCACCGTGGAGATCCATCTCACGGCAGACATGCTGCCCCAAAGCAACACCACCGTCCTTCGCTTCGCCCGCCCCGCCGCCGCCCCCTGCTTCGGCCGGGACCTGCCTGCGGGCCGGCAGGTCAGCCTGACCGTGCGCCCGGACATCCTCGACCGCAGTTTCCACACCGAAACCCGTCGGACCCCCGAAACCGAGCAGCACTTCGCCTCGCATTGCCATCCGCTGGCCGGCCACATCGGCTTCGCCTTCGCCCCCGCCGCCGACCGCCAATTGCACGTGTTCAGCGACACCGGCGCCTACCATCACCAGCAGGAATGGTCGATGCACATCGACCACCCCGTCGAACGTTCCCGCGGCCAGACCGATCACGAGGACGCCTACAGCCCAGGCTGGTTCGACCTGCCCATGCCCAAGGGCGCCCGCGCCACCCTCACCCTCAGCGCCGATTGGGACGAAACCGTGCTCGAAACCGTGCCGCAGTTCGACACGCTCCGCCACCAGGCCAACGAACACGCCCTCGCCCGGGCCCAACTGCCCCCCGACGACGCCTTCGGACGCCAGCTCGCCCTGGCCGTCCACGCCTTCCTGGCCCGGCGCGGCGCCGGCAAAACCATCATTGCCGGCTACCCGTGGTTTCTCGATTGGGGCCGCGACTCGCTGATCGCCGCCCGCGGCCTGCTCGCCGCAGGCATGACCGACGAGGTCCGCCAACTGCTCCAGGTCTTCGGCCGCTTTGAAAAACACGGCACCCTGCCCAATACCATCCACGGCGAAGACGCCTCCAACCGCGAAACCAGCGACGCCCCGCTCTGGTATGGCCTGGTGTGCGACGACACCGCCCGCCTCTCCCGCGCCGGCGACCTCTACGCATTGCCCGTCAACCGCGCCGGCCGCACCATGGCCGACGTCCTCCAGTCCATCGCCGCCCATTACCTGCGCGGCACCCCCAACGGCATCCGCGTCGATCCCGCCTCAGGCCTCGTCTTCAGCCCCACCCACTTCACGTGGATGGACACCAACCACCCCGCAGGCACCCCGCGCCAGGGTTACCCCGTCGAAGTCCAGGTGCTCTGGATCGCCCTGCTTCGCCAACTCGCCCGACTCCAGACACCCACCCCCGCCGAACCCTGGAACGACCTCGCCGCGCGCGCCCTCGACTCGGTCGAACGCCTCTTCTGGCTCGACGGCCCCGGCTACCTGGCCGACGTCCTGCCGGCCCAGCCCGGCCAGCCCGCCGCCCTCGCCGCCCCCGATACCGCCCTGCGCAGCAATGGCCTGCTCGCCGTCAGCCTCGGCCTCCTCACCGGCGAACGCGCCCGCCGCTGCGTCCTCGCCGCCCAGCACCACCTCATCGTCCCCGGCGCCCTCCGCAGCCTCGCCCCGCTGCCCGTCTCCCCCCCGCTCCCCATCCACGCGCCCGACGGACGCCTCCTCAACGATCCCGACCGGCCTTACCAAGGCCGCTATGAGGGTGACGAAGACACCCGCCGCAAGCCCGCCTACCATAACGGCACCGCCTGGACCTGGACACTCCCCGCCTTCTGCGAAGCCCTCGCCCGCGCCTGGGACTTCACCCCCCAAGCCCGCGCCGCCGCGCGCGCCTACCTCGGCAGCCTCGACCAGCTCCTCGCCGAAGGTTGCCGCGGCCAAATCCCCGAAATCCTCGACGGCGACGCACCGCACACCCAGCGCGGCTGCGACGCCCAGGCCTGGAGCGCCACCGAAGCCCTCAGGGTGTGGAAGCTGCTGAACCAGCCGCCCACGCCCGACACCGCCGCCGATTGACCCGACCGCCGCTTGGTCCGCCTCCGGGAGCTGCCCCGCCGCGCGCCGGGCGGGGAAAGGACTTCCGCCTCCCACCCGCTCCCCGCCAGGCTGCGCCGCCCATTTCGCGTTTGAACTCCGGCCCCCCACCTCCTAGGATCCCCCCCGCGTGCATCCTGTCGCCTTCCATCTTGGATCGCTGCCCATCTACTGGTACGGCATCCTCATGGCCCTCGCGTTTGTCGTCGGCCTGTGGACCGCCAGCCGGCGCTGCGTGCGCGATGCCCTGAGCCCCGACGCCGTCGTGGACGCCGGCGTGTGGCTGATCCTCGGCACGCTCGTGGGGGCGCGCCTCCTCTATGTGATCACCTATTGGGGCGACCAGTTTGCAGGCCGGCCGTGGACGGACATCTTCATGGTGCGCCACGGCGGTCTGGTGTTCTATGGCGGTCTGATCGGCGCCTCCCTGGCCATCGTCCTCTACGTGCGGCTCAAGCTCATGCCCCTGTGGCGGCTGGCCGACGCCCTCGCCCCCAGCATTCCCCTCGGACAGGCCATTGGCCGCGTGGGGTGTCTGATGTTTGGCTGCTGCTACGGCCGCCCCACCACGGTGCCCTGGGCCATCCACTTCCCCGCCGACCACCCCACCCACGGCGTCGGCGTCCACCCCACCCAGATCTACGAGTCCCTCCTCAGCCTCGCCCTCTACGCCGCCCTGGCCACACTCTACCGCCGCAAACGGTTCCACGGCCAGGTCTTCGCCGCCTACCTCGTCGGCTACGCCGTCCTCCGCAGCGTCGTCGAATGCTTCCGTGGCGATTACACCAGCGAATTCGTCCTGGGCATCTTCACCCCGGGACAGTTCGCCGGCATCTTCATCGGCCTCGCCGGCGCAGCCCTGTGGTGGCGGCTCTCCCGGACCCCATCCCCACCCCCATCCCGCCCGCCCCGCTGACCGCGCGATCGGATGCCGAACGGCGCGACGGCGCTGCGCCCCGTGAAATCCCCACCCCGCCTCTTGCTCCTCGCCGGCCCAACCGCCGTCGGCAAGTCCGACGTCGCCCTCGTCCTCGCCGAGCGGTTCGGAGGGGAAATCGTGTCGGTGGATTCCATGCAGGTCTACCGCGGACTCGACATCGGCACCGCCAAACCCTCGCCCGAAGACCGCCGTCGCGTCCCGCACCACCTGGTCGATGTCCTCGAACTGCACGAGCGCTTCGACGCCGCACGCTTCGTGGCGCTCGCCCGTCAGGCCGTCCGCGACATCCAGGCCCGCGGCCGCCTGCCCGTCCTCTGCGGCGGCACGGGCCTTTACTTCCAAGCCTTCCTGGCAGGCCTGGGATCCGCCCCGGGCCCCAACCCCGCCCTCCGCGCCGAACTCGAGGCCACGCCCATGCCGGCGCTGCTGCGCGAACTGCAGCAGCGCGACCCGGCCACCTTCCAGCGCATCGACCGCCAGAACCCGCGGCGCGTCATCCGCGCCCTCGAGGTCATCCGCCAAACCCCACAGCCGCTCGCCTCCCAGCGCGCCCCGTGGCCTGCCCCCCCCGCCCCCGGTCCCGGCACCCCGACCTTCTTCGGCCTGGCCCGGCAGCCCGCCGACTTGCGCGCACGCATTCATCGCCGCGTCGATGGCATGTTCGCTCGCGGCCTTGTGGCCGAAACCCGGCGGTTGCTGGCTGCCGGACTGGCCGACAACCCCGTCGCCCTCCAGGCGCTCGGCTATCGGCAGGCCGTCGAACACATCCGCGGCCAATACACCCTCGCCGACACCATCGGCCGCGTGAAAACGCGCACATGGCAGTTCGCCCGGCGCCAAATGACCTGGTTCCGGCACCAAGCCCGGCTCTGCTGGCTGCACGTCGACCCCGAAGAGACGCCCGCGGCGGTCGCGGACCGCATCGCCGCAGTCTGGAAATAGCGGCTTCTCTCCCGGCCCCGCCCGTGCTATGTTTCTTCCTGTCGCGATGGCGACAGGGCGGGATGGACGAACACTGACGATTGAAAGCACTGATTGAAACCGCAGAACGGCGGACCGCCCGCGTGTTCCTCGTCGGCCTCGAACTCAAATCGCATCCCGCCTGGGACCTGCGCGATTCTCTCGCGGAACTGGGCGACTTGGTCGGCTCCCTCGGCGCCCAGGTGGTCGGCCAGGGAATTCAAAAACTCGAGGCGCCCCTCGCAGCCACCTTCATCGGGCGCGGCAAGGCTGAGGAGTTCGGCCGACGGTGCCGCCAGCAGCGCGTCGATACCGTCGTGTTCGACGACGAGTTATCGGCGGCGCAGGCGCGCAACCTGGAACGGCTGTTCGACTGCAAGGTGCTCGACCGGACGACGCTGATTCTGGAGATCTTCTCGAGGCGCGCCCGCACCCGCGAAGGCAAGCTGCAGGTCGAACTGGCTCGGCTCGAATACCTGCTGCCCCGCCTGACGCGCTACTGGGGCCACCTCTCGCGGCAGACCGGCGGCATCGGCCTGCGGGGCGGCGAGGGCGAATCCCAACTCGAAACGGACCGCCGCCGGGTGCAGGAGCGCATCGTGGCGCTGCATGCGCAACTCGACCAGGTGCGCCGCCAGCGCACCACCCAGCGCGCCGGACGGCAGCGCCGCCAATGGCCGATGGCTTCGATCGTCGGCTACACCAACGCCGGCAAGTCCACCCTCCTCAACACGCTCACCGGCGCCGGCATCGCCGCCGAAGACAAACTGTTTTCCACGCTCGACCCCACCACCCGGCGGCTGCGCCTGCCCAGCAACCAGAATGTTCTCCTCAGCGACACCGTCGGCTTCATCCGCAAGCTGCCCCACTCCCTCGTTGAGGCCTTCAAAGCCACCCTCGAGGAGGTCGTCACCGCCGACCTCCTGCTGCACGTCACCGACCTCAGCCACCCCCAGCCCGCCAGCCAAATCCAAGCCGTCAACGCCGTCCTGGCCGAAATCGGCGCGGCCAACAAGCCGACCCTCATGGTCTTCAACAAAACCGACCAGCTGGCCAGCCCCGAAATCCTCCGCCGCTTCCTCGACCAATACCCCCACGCCGTCGGCATCTCCGCCCGCAACGGCGCCGGCCTCGACGCGCTCCGCGCCGAACTGGGCACCCTCCTGCGCCCCATCCGCGAGTTCGTCGAACTGCGCGTCCCGCATGAGGCCGCCGGCGTCATCGCCCGCCTCCACACCGTCGGCCAAGTCGTCGAACACGACTACACCGGCAGCGTCGCCCGCCTCAAAGTCCGCATCCCGCCCCATCTGTGCGGCGAGTTCGCCCCCTTCATGCGCAACAGCTAGCGAGCCGCGGGCTCAGACTGTTCGGAGCTTGAGCCGGCTGCAAGCGTACGGTGTTGATCGAAGCGCCTCTGTGCCAGCGTGCGGCTCGCTGTACAAAACCGCTGCGCGGTTTTGATCCCGTCATGGAATTCTCAATTCTCAATTTCTGGGAGCTGAATTGTTGACATTTACACAAGTGGGATGTCACGCGCGAATCAACGCTAACCCGGCCTCCTCCCGCTCTGTTGCCGCATCCGGGCGAACATGTCCGTGATCGCCGGGGCGGGCGCCGGGCCGAGCAGGCTGACTCCGACGATGGCCACGCACCCCAGGCCGAACCCCGGCACCATCTCATACAGCCCCCACCAGCCCCCCGGAGGCCGCACAAATCCGCAAAACCCAGGAGCCATGGGCAATTCGACATGGGCGCACGCGCGCGCATCGCTGCCCTTGGCATTCGATGTTCGCTGGCGCCCCGCGCATTTTCGATGTAAAGGTCCGGCATGAGTCCGGTGACCTCATGGTCCGAAGGACGCGTCCGTTGCCTGGCGGCGGCCCCGGGCATCTTGCTGGCCCTGATCACCGCCGGTTGCGGCCGGCATCCGCCCCCGGACGGACCCCTTGACGCGGCGCACCGGCACCCTACCGCGCCGGCCAGCCTTGCGATCACCTACCCGTTGCCCGGTGCCGTCTTCCCCCCGGACATCGCCCCTCCCACCGTCCGCTGGACCGACCCGCAGGCGCCGGCGGACACGTGGCGCGTCGAGGTCCGGTTTGCGGGATCGACGAACCGTATGGGCGGCCTGACGCGCGAGCCCTGCTGGACGCCGCGAGCGGACGAGTGGGAGACCTTCAAGCGCCAGTCGGTCGAAACCCCGGCCACCGTCATCGTGGCCGGCGTGACCCGCACACATCCGGAACGCGTTCTTTCGACGGGCCAGGTGGCGGTGGCGACGTCGCGCGACCCCGTGGGCGCGCCGCTGTTTTACCGGGAGGTGAACCTGCCGTTCATCGAGGCGGTCAAGGACCCGTCGCGCATCCGGTGGCGGTTCGGGCCCGTCTCCCTGGCCCAGCCGGCGCCGGTCGTGCTCGAGAACCTGCCCGTGTGCGGCAACTGCCACTCGTTCCCGCGCGACGGCCGCGTGCTGGCCATGGACGTGGACTACGGCAACAACAAGGGCTCGTACGTCATCACCGCCGTCGCCGAACACATGCGGCTCACCCCGGAAAACATGATCACCTGGGACGATTTCCGGCGCGGCGAAGGCGATTCCACCCTGGGGCTACTGTCGCAGATTTCCCCCGACGGCCGCCACGTGGTGAGCACCGTCAAGGACCAATCGGTGTTTGTCGACAAGCCGGGACTCGAGTTCTCGCAGCTGTTTTTCCCCGTCAAGGGCATCCTCGCGGTGTATGACCGCCAGCAGAAGAGCTTCGGGTCGCTGCCGGGCGCCGACGATCCGCGCTACGTGCAAAGCAATCCCGCCTGGAGCCCGGACGGGCGGCACCTCGTGTTCGCCCGCGCCCCCGTGCACGACCTCAGGGTTCCGGGCGTGTTCCAAAAGGTGCTGCTCTCAGCCGAGGAATGCCGCGAGTTCGTGATCGAGGGCAAACCCTTTCTCTACGACCTGTACCGCATCCCGTTCAACGGCGGCAGGGGCGGAACCCCCGAGCCGCTGGCCGGCGCCTCGCACAACGGGCGCAGCAATTTCTTTCCGAAATACTCCCCGGATGGCCGTTGGATCGTGTTCTGCCGCGCCGCCACCTATATGCTCCTCCAGCCCGACAGCCAACTGTGGATTGTCCCCGCCGAGGGCGGCGTCGCGCGGCGGCTCGAGGGCAACACGGGCCGCATGAACTCCTGGCACAGCTGGTCCCCCAATGGCCGGTGGCTGGTGTTTTCCTCCAAAGCCAACGGCCCCTACACCCAGCTCTGGCTCACCCACCTGGATCAGCACGGCGCCAGCACCCCGCCCGTCGTGCTGGACCACCTCTCCGCCCCCGACCGCGCCGTCAATATTCCGGAGTTCGTCCCGCTGCCGGCAACGGCCATTCGCGGCATCCGCGAGCAGTTTCTCAACGACTACTCGTTTGTCCGCGCCGGCAATGCGTTCTACAAACGCGGGGATGCGGCCGGCGCCATCCGCCAATACCGCCAAGCCCTGCGGCTCAATCCCACCAACGCCCACGCCCATCAGCGCCTGGGTTTCCTGCTCTCCACCCAGGCCCGCCAGCCCGCCGAAGGACTCCACCACACCCGCGAAGCCCTCCGGCTCGATCCCGCCAATGGCAGCGCCCATTACGACCTGGCCATGGCGCTGGCATCCGAGTGGGACCTGGGACCGGCGTCCCCCACACCGCAACTCGAAACCGTCCTGCGCCATTTCCACCAGGCCCTCCGGCTCGGACCCGAAAACATCGCACCCTATCTGCCCGCCGACATGTTGTACGCCTACGGACGCACCCTGATTTGGAACCGCCAGTTCAAGGACGCCGCCCACAGCCTGGACGCCGCCACGCGACTCGACCCGAGCCGGCCGCAGGCCTATTACCTGCTCGCCATCGCCCAGGCGCACTTGGGCTTGATCCAGGAACCGCGCCACGCCGTCGCCCAAGCCCGGAACCTTGACCCCGATATCGACCGGTCCGTCGTGCTCCACGACCGCCTGGGAATGAATTGCGCCCGCAACGGCGCCTTCGCCGACGCCCTCGTCGAAGCAAGAACCGCCCTCCGACTGGCCCAGACCGCACGCCAGACCGCCCTCGCCGAGTCCATCCGCCAGCGCATCGCGCTGTATGAACAGGGCCACCCGTGGATACCCCCCGAAACGCCCACCTCCCATGATTGACTTGCCGCCGCCCCCGTAGCACTCTCGCCCCCATGAACCCGCCCGCCTGCCCTCCGCATGCCCCGGCCGAAACGCCGTTCCTCCCGTGCGCCCCCCGTTGGCATGCGCCCCGCCACGCCGCACGCCGCGCCGGCCTCCTGGCAGTGCTGATCGCCACAGCCGCGTCGACCGCCCGCGCCGACTGGCCCGAGTTCCGCGGCCCGCGCGGCGACGGGCACGTGGTGGAATCCGATGGCAGCCGGCTCGTCGGCCTGCCGCTTCATTGGAACGAAACCTCCAACGTCACCTGGAAAACCGCCATCCCCCACCGCGGGTGGTCCACCCCTGTCGTGTGCGAAGGCCAGGTCTGGCTGACCACCGCCACCGAAGACGGCCACGATTTCTTCGCCATCGGCGTGGACGCCGAGACGGGCCGGATCCGATTCAACCAGCGCGTGTTTCACAGCGAAAACCCCGAGTCTTTGGGCAACGGCGCCTCCATGAACTGCTACGCCACGCCCTCGCCGGTCATCGAGCCGGGCCGCGTCTATGTCCATTTCGGCAGCTTCGGCACCGCCTGCCTCGACACCCGCACCGGCAACGTCCTCTGGAAACGCGACGACCTCCCCTGCCGCCATTACCGCGGCCCCTCTTCCTCCCTCGTGCGATTCGAAAACCTGATCATCCTCACCATGGACGGCGCGGATCTGCAATACCACGCCGCCCTGGACAGGCGCACCGGCCGGACCGTCTGGAAAACCGACCGCTCCGTGACCTGGAACGACGAGCACGTGCCGGGACAAATGGCCCGCGACGGCGACCTCCGCAAAGCCCACAGCACCCCGCTCATCGCCACCGTCGCCGGAGAACCCCAAATGTTCAGCGCCGGCGCCAAGGCCGCCTACGCCTACAACCCCCGCACCGGCCGCGAACTCTGGAAGGTCCAATACCCCGATTGGTCCGTCGCCCCACGCCCCCTCTACCACCAAGACACCGTCTTCTTCGTCACCGGCCTCACGAAAAAGGAACTGTGGGCGGTCCGCACCGGCGGCCAGGGCGATGTCACCGCCACCCACGTCGCCTGGAAACTCAAAACCCGCGTCGGCAAATACGCCTCACCCCTCCTCGTCGACGGCTTGATCTACACCGCCGCCGAGGAAAGCTTCGTCACATGCCTCGACGCCCACACCGGCAAAACCATCTGGACCGAACGCCTCGGCGGCAAATACGCCGCTTCCCCCGTCTACGCCGACGGACGGCTTTACTTCCTCGACCAGCAGGGCGTCACCCGGGTGCTTAAACCCGGACGCGCCCTCGACATCCTGGCCACCAACACCCTGGACAGCGGATTCATGGCCTCTCCCGCCGCGTCCGGCAAAGCCTTTTACCTCCGCACCAAAACCCATCTGTACCGCGTGGAATCATCGCCGCAGACCCGGTCCTGACGCAAACCGCGGAAAAGTGAACAGCAGCCGCGCGGCCCGCCCCGGGCCCGCGGCACCGCGGTGAACGCCGCAAGCCGATGCAGGCGGCCCAAACAACCGTGATTATGCAACGATCCGTCTCGCGCCTCCCCAGGCCTCACCCCCTGCTCCCCATCCTCCTCACCCTGGCCCTGGCCACGGCCCTCCGCCCCCTCGCCGCCGACGCCCACCCCCTCCTCGACCGCCTCGGCGTCTCGCGCGGCATCTGCGCGGTGGTCGGCGACCCCCGTGGCGACCTCGCCCTCGAGTTGGCCCAGGCATCCGAACTCATCCTCTACCTCCAAATCCCCGACGCCCCCGCCGCCACCAAAACCCGGCAGCGCTTCGCCGACACCGGCTTGCTCGGCACACGCATCTACGTCGAACACGGCCCCGCCGACCGCCTGTTTCTGGCCGACAACATCGCCGACGGCCTCGTCGATCCCCGGGCGGCCCCAGCCATCCAACCCGCCGAAGCGGCGGAGGCCATCCGGGTCGTGCACCCGCGCGCCAAGGTGTTGCTGGGAAACAGCACCCTCACCAAACCCGTCCCGCCAGGCGTCGACGACTGGACCCACCCTTATCACCTGCCCGACAACAAATCCCTCTCGCGTGACCAGCTCGCCCGCGCCCCTTACCTCACCCAGTTCCTCGCCGAGCCGCGCTACGCGCCCATGCCCCAATCCACCGTCGCCTCCGCCGGGCGCGTGTTCAAAGCGTTTGGACACCTCGCCTTCAAGGAACGCGAGGAACCCTGGCTCGACACCCTCGCCGCCTTCAACGGCTACAACGGCACCCTGCTGTGGCGACGCGATATCGCCTCCGCCATCATGGTCCATCGCAACACCCTCATCGCCACCCCCACCAACGTCTTCTTCGGAGACGACACCTCCTGCAAGGTGTTCGACGCCGCCACCGGCGAACTTCGAACCGAAATCGCCCCGCCTGCCGACATCGCCGGCGGCACGTTCTGGAAATGGATGGCCCTCCAGGACGGCGTGCTCTACGCCCTCATCGGCGACCAGGAATTCCGCGACCCCGTGATCCGCAATCGCAGCCGCAGCCACGGCTGGCCTTGGAACCCCCTGTCGCCCGGCTTCAACAGAAAAGACCAACCCTGGGGCTACGGACGCACCCTCCTGGCCATCGAAATCCCCTCCGCCAAGGTCCTCTGGCAGCACCGCGAGGAACACGACATCGACAGCCGCGCGCTCTGCATGCACCAAAATCGCATCTACGCCTTCCGCAGCGGCGAGTACCTCGCCTGCATCGATGCCCAAACCGGCCGCGATGTCTGGCGCGTCACCCGCACCACGCACCCGGAGGTGTTCTCCGAACTCGGCGAGTCGCTGCCCCGCCAGGACTGGCGCACCAACTGGCGCACCACCACCTACCTCCAAGCCGCCGACAAAGCCCTCTACTTCGCCGGCCCCACCATGAGCAAACTCATCGCCCTCTCCACCGACAACGGCCGCATCCTCTGGCAACACCCCTACAGCAATTATCAAATCGTCGTCACCGACAACGCCCTCTATGGCATCGGCGGCCAAATCGACCAAGACCCCGCCCGCGTGTTCGACCCCCTCACCGGCAAAATCCTCCGCGAAATCCCCTTCGGCCGCCGCGCCTGCGCCCGCGTCACCGGCGCCGTCGACGCCCTGTTCTGCCGCGCCAGCGGCGGCTCCACCCGTTTCGACCTCGTCACCCAACTGCCCCACCTCCTCTCCCCCATGCGCCCCAATTGCCACGACGGCGTCACCATCGCCAACGGCCTCCTCTACTGGTGGCCCTCCGTCTGCGATTGCAACCTCACCCTCTACGGCATCACCTGCCTCGGTCCCGCCGGCAATTTCAACTTCTCCCAGCCCGCCTCCCCCACCGACCGCCTCCAAATCTTCACCCCAAGCCCGCCCGGCAATACCGCCACCGCCACCCCAGGCCCCGACGACTGGCCCACCTTCCGCGCCAACAACCTCGGCACCGTCACCACCTCCGCCCGCATCCCCCTCCACACCCAAGCCCTCTGGCAAACCCCACCCACAGTCCGTCCCACCGCCCCCGTCGCCACCGGCAACCTCGTGCTCGCCGGCGGCACCGACGGCCTCGTCCGCGCCTTCGACACCCACACCGGCAAACCCGCCTGGACCGCCTGCACCGGAGGCGCCCTCACCTACCCGCCCGCATGCTGGCGCGATATCGCCCTCGCCGGCTCCGGCGACGGCTGCGTCTACGCCTTCGACCTCGCCACCGGCCGCACCCGCTGGCGATTCCGCGCCGCCCCCGCCGAACGCCGCATCCCCGTCTATGGAACCCTCCAGTCCACCTGGCCCGTCGGCAGCGGCGTGCGCGTCGACAACGGCGTCGCCTACGCCGCCGCCGGCATCGTCAACTACGACGGCACCCACGTCTACGCCCTCGACGCCGCCACCGGCATCCTCAAATGGCAAAATAACACCTCCGGCCACCTCGACCCCGATGCCCGCTCCGGCGTCAGCGTCCAAGGCCACCTCGCCCTCACCCGCGATAAATTGTATCTCCCCGGCGGCAATGCCCTGTCCCCCGCCGTCTACTCCCTGGCCGACGGCAAATGCCTGAACGACCCCAACCAGCTCCGCCAGAAAATCAACAACAACGTCCCCGGCTCCTTCCAGCCCCGCGGCAGCGAACTCTACGCCTTCGACAACCGCCTCATGGTCAGCGGCAAACCCCTCTACGCCCACCCGCATTATGACGTCTACGACGACCAGGTCCTCCGCAAAACCCTCCTCGCCACCGCCCCCGACCGCGCCGTCGCCTGGATCAATAACGAGAAACTCCTCTGCCTCGACGCCCGCCAGCCCGACCTCGCCCCCAAAGTCCTCGCCGCCTGGGGCAAATCCCGCATCCCGAACGTGAGCGTCCTCTGGGAAAAAAACTGCCGCCAAAGCCTCGCCCTCGCCCTCGCGCCCAATGCCGTCGTCGTCGCCCGAAAAACCGAAGCCGCCGCCTACGATCTTCAGGACGGGCGCACCCTGTGGAACCACCCCCTGCCCGTCCCGCCCGTTCCCTGGGGCCTCTGCGTCACCCGCCACGGCCAAGTCATCCTGACCCTCGAAAACGGCGCGGTCCTCTGCCTCGCCCCGCCCGACGCCTGATCGGCCATCGGCCATGCCCGGCCGGGACACGCCGCCAGACGGCAGAACTTCTGACATCGTATGCGCGGTTCTGAAGCATGTTCAGGCATTTGTCGCGATTCGAACCGGGGGTTGGGAGTATGCGGCGGGGTCCGATGATGCCCACCGCGAAGAGCCCAACCCGGCCGGGGCGGCTCTCGATGTCCAGTTGCGCCAGGCCCAAGCCCAACTGGATCGATACCCCTTTCCCAGGTTCGCAATCGCGCCTGCGCTACGCCCGTGGGGAAGCGTGCCGAGCCTCCGCACGGAACAAGGCGGACAGTTTCACACGATACCATGTCAGGAGTTCTGGATTCTCCTTGCGGGCTCCGCCTTCGGGGTCAGGCCTCAACATTCAACACGCCTTCGGGGTCAGGCCTCAACATTCAACAATTGGAGCCATCAAATGTTGAATGTTGAGACCTGACCCCAATCGGGGCCTCAGGGCCGACCCTGGAGTGGCGGAGTGAGAACATGCGCGCTACCGGAATTGAAACGCATACAGGTCGGCCTGGCGCATCTCGAATTGCAGGCGGATGGGCTGGTTCGTGGGGAGCCCGGGATCGGCGTGACCCTTCCACGTGACCGGCCGGTTGATGTCATTGGCCGTGTGGATCAGGAGGCAGTCGGCGAGCCCGAAGCCGGGAATGGGCTGTCCGGTTTCGGTGAGGCACCCGACGCGAAGGTAGCCGGTGGCGGAGGTGTTGACGTTGAGAACGAGTTGTCGGCCGGTGAATCTGAGTGGGGGTGTGGTGAAGGCGCCGCCGCCATGGCCGGCCCGGACGGAGACGAACCCATCGCGTCGCATGACGAGGCGGCTGAAGACCGTCACGTCGCGGCTCGCGCCCAGCCCGGCCCGGGCGAGGATGCGGCGGTTACGGGCGTTGCGATCCCAGCCGTGCAGCCAGTCGGATCCACGGTAGTACATGTAGATCTCGCGCCCGGCGAGGTCGGGGACGAGGCCGTGGATGAGGCGGGCGGAATGGCAATCGAATTCGCCTTGCATGCCGAGGGGCACGAAGGGTTGCCGGTCGTAGCGTTGCCAGTGGATGCCGTCGCGGCTGGCGGCGAAGTGGGTGTCGAGGGGGCCCGCGTTGACGGGCAGCTCGCGCGTGAACTCGCGGAGGGTGCGGGTGTAATGGTAATAGGCCTGGGGGAAAAGGAGGTAAGCGTCGTCGGCCCAGGGGTAGCGCAGCGCGCCGCTGTTGTAGTAGTCCACCACGGATGCCCCCTCGTGCAGCGGGTCGGGGGGCTCGGGCTCGAGCACCACCGGGAGATCCTGGGTGGCGGGGAAGTGGGCGAGCTGATCGGATTCGGCGCGGGCGATGGCGCGGCCCTGGCTGCCGGACGCCCGGAGATTGCGTCGCACGTAAGCCACGTAGGCTTTCCGGAGATCGTCCCAGAAGATGACGTTTTGGGAATCGAGGTGATGGCCTTTGGGTTCGGGCCGTGAGGCGAGGATGTTCTGGTGGGTTGGGGTCCAGCGGATGCCGTCGGCCGAGGAGAGGATATTGATGCCGTCGGTTTTGCCTTCGCCGTTGGGGTTGAAGCGGTTCACCATGCGCAGCCGCTGGTTGGGGGGCGCATTGGGGTCGGCAAACACCATCATGCCGTCCTGGCCGATCCTGAGGCCTGCGGCGCCGTGGCCGATGACGATGTTGTTGTGGAGGCTGCCTTCGTATTCGACGAGTCCCAGGTCGGGTTTGACCCACGTGATGCCGTCCTCGGAGGTTGCGTAACAGATCGCGCCGGCGACGGGGGCGGCGTCCCACAGGTTCGTGTTCATGGCGTGGTACCACATCTTGTATGCGTTGCCGTGCTTGAGCACGCAGCTATAAGGGCCCAGGCCGCCCCGTTCCCATGGGCGGTCCGCCACGAGGGTGTGTTCGCCGGTTTTGCGTGGCCGGTGGGCCACCGACTGCACGTTGCTGGCCTCGCGCACAAAGCGGTGGTCCAGGAAGAGTTGCCGGCGGTCCCCGACGTCCCACGCCGCGTTGTCGGCGTCTGCCGGAGGGCTGGTCGCCGCCGTCGCTGGGAGAGGCAAGAGGGGCAGGGACGCGAGGAAGGTCAGGAGTGCGAATCGGTTGGGTTTGGGGATGCTATCGTCAGGCATGGCGTGATGTTGTGTCGAATCCACCCGGTTTTGGAAAGCGGAATTCCGTGGTCGTTGCGGCATGGAAGGGAGTGTTCACGTGTTCATGCGCGGCTCGCCCTACGGAACCAGTTTGGGGATTTGCGCGGCAAGGATTGGGCAAGGCAACCGGCGCAGAGCGGCGGCATAGAATCCTCGACGTTATGAGTGCTGGCGTGACCTGATGTGTCTGCAATGCACTTGAACCGTGGAGGATTCCAGCGGCATGCCGCTACCAGGGGTCGGTGCGGGTGCGGGCATGGTGGGCGACGATGGCATCGAGTTGGCGTGGCAGGTGGGCGCAGAGGTTCTCGAGCAGGTCGCGGCATTCGGCGCGGGTCTGGCGCAGGGGGCGGGCGGCGGTCTGGATGAAGCCGCGGAGGGTTTGGCGGGTGTAGGCGAGGAGGCCTTGTCGCACGGGGATGGAATAGACGGCCAGGGTGAGGCCGAAGACGAGCGTGTGCCAGCCGTGGGCGCGGTGGTTGGTGACGGCCTGCAGGTAGCGCTGCACGATCCGCTCGGTGCGCAGCGGCCGCAGCCGCTGGAGCTGGCTGCGTCCGACGCGGCGGCTGGCGGCGGCCAGTTCCGGGGGGAGGGTTCCCCGGGCGAGGGTGCGGTCGAGCGCGACCAGTTCCCGCGTCTCGCCGCGGCGGGCGTGATGAAACGCGCGGCAAATGGCGGGCAACTCCAGGGGCAGGAGAATACGTTCCATGTAGCATTGGAGAAAAAGCCGCAATCCCGCCTGGTGCCTCACCCGGGGCAGGCGCAGGGCCGCCGCGCCGGAGCTGAGCGAAAGCAAGCCGTCGGCGGAGCCAAGTTGCGCCATGAGCGGGTGCAACTCGCTCAACCGGGCCACCTCCGGCAGGGGTGCCGATGCGACGGGCTTGAGCATGCGCGGACATTATTCACGCCTTGGGGTGCAAATCAAGGCGCAGCGCGCCGGGGGGGGGGTGAAGACGGCGAAAGAAGGGGTTGAATTGGAGGCGGCGCGACCTATGATGCGGCGCACGGGCAGCTTTGCGGGCACCCGGGTGTTTATGTTGATCCATCTGTTGAAATCGAAGATTCATCGGGCGCGGGTGACGGGGGCCAACGTCAATTACGAGGGCAGTCTGACCATTGCGGCGGACCTGATGAAGCGGGCCGGGTTTTTGTCTTACGAGCGAATCCTGTGTGGCAACATGGCGAACGGCCAGCGGTTTGAGACGTATGCCATCCCGGGCGAGGAAAGGTCAGGGGCGATTGTGCTCAACGGTGCCGTCGCGCGCCTGGGAAAACCCGGCGACATCCTGACCATCATGACCTTCACCGAAGTGGACGCGGTGGACGCCACGGGCTGGCAGCCGCGCGTTCTCGTGCTGGACGACCGCAACGCGGTCATCGCCGAACGAGGGACCTGATGCGGCTGTCGCCTGGTGTTTCCGAGGTGTTGCGCGGCTGTTGCGCGGCGCGTCGGGCCATGAAACCGGGCACGCACCCCTGAGCCATGCCTTACACCGTGAATGAAATTGCCGCGGCCTTGCGCGGCGAAGTTGCGGGCGACGGTTCGACCGTCCTGACCGGATTTGCGCCGGCCGCTGTGAGCCGTCCCGGCGATCTGACGTTTGCCGAGAACGAGGAGTATCTTGCGCAGGCCGAGGCCAGCCAGGCGTCGGCCGTGCTGGTTGGTTTGGGGGTCGTCTCGGCCTCCAAGGTGCTCATTCGTGTTCGGCATCCGCGGCTGGCCTTTGCCCGGGTGCTGCCGTGGTTCTTCCCCGAGCCTGCGCACCCGGCGGGGGTGCATGCGACGGCGGTGGTGGCGCGGAGCGCGCGGGTGGATGGGACGGCTCACATTGGGCCTCACTGTGTGATTGGGGAGGGTGTGGAGATTGGGGCGCGGGTGGTGCTTGAGGGGGGCAATCATATCGGGGCGGAATGCCGTTTGGGCGCCGACACCCATTTGTTTCCGAACGTCGTCCTGTATGCGCGCACCTGCGTGGGGGACCGCGTGCGCATTCACGCGGGGTCGGTGGTGGGGTCGGACGGGTTCGGGTATGTGTTTGACGGCGGGGCGCACCACAAGGTGCCGCAGGTGGGCAACGTGGTGGTGCATGACGACGTGGAAATCGGGGCCAACGTCACCATCGACCGCGGGGCGCTGGGATCGACGATCATCGGCAAGGGCACGAAGATCGACAATCTGGTGATGGTGGCGCACAACGTGGTCGTTGGCGAGCACTGCATTTTGATTTCGCAGGTGGGGATTGCGGGCAGCACGAGCCTGGGCAACTACGTGACTCTCGCCGGCCAGGTCGGCCTGGCGGGGCACCTGGCCATCGGCGACCAGGCCACCGTGGCCGCCAAGTCGGGCGTCATGCACAATATCCCCAAGGGCGAAAAATGGTTCGGCATCCCCGCCCAACCGGATCGCCAGGCCAAACGCCAGATCATTGCCCTCCACCAACTGCCCGAACTCATCCGGCGCGTCCGCGACCTCGAACAACGGCTCCAGGAACGCGAAGCTCCCCGCACGCCCCCGGCGTGACCGCCGCGCCCGCTATTCGGTTTTTTCCGGTGTTTCGGCGGCGACCTGCAACATGTCGTCCACGACTTTTCGGAACTCCTCGAGGCCGGTGGCGGGTACGATGATGGAATCGCGGCGTCCGTTGATGTCTTCCGTGATGCGCAGGAACCGGCCCCGGGGGTTTTCCTTGAGGGCGAAGAGAAACGCCTTGCGCTCGATTTGGATTCTGTCCGTCTTGAGGGTTTCCTCCGGGACTCCCTGCTTTGGCGCCCGGTGGCCGCCGTATTCGCCGCGTGCGGCGGTTGAATGCTCGTTTGAGATCATACGCAATCCCTTTCCGCGTTCGATCCTTCACCTTGGTCCACAACAACCGTCTACAACTTTAATCACTGACCGGGATTGTCAACCGCGGAATTTGGGGGCGGGGATGAAGCGGGGGCCTTCGGAAAGCATGGTCATGCGCCACAGGTAATAGGCCAAGCCGCCGAGGGTCAGCAGGGTGATGCCCTGGGAAAGGCCGTTCCAAAGCCGAAGCCGGCTTGCGGCGCGGTCGATTTGGTCCTGGGTATAGAGGCTCTGGCGATAGAGTTGCGGAGCGTGTTTGATCCGGTGGGCGGCTTTCAATTCCGGCTGAAGCCACAACCCGCTGACGAGTCCCAGGCCGAACAGGGTGAGCAGCAGGCTGAATGTAAGCCGATGCAGCCGCTTGCCCAAATACACCCACTCCGCCAGTTGGTGGAGCAGCGCCATCGCCCCGCACCAATACTGCATCGCAAAATACGCCCCCACCACCGCCTGCGCCACCAACCCCGCGTAAGCCGCCCCGAAAAGCCGCGTCATGTCCTGCCCCACAATGCTCGGCACGGCTGCCACGGTCAGGAACAGCGCTGAACCAAACCAAATCGCAGCGTTAAAAATGCTGATGAAACGCAAAAATGCGATCACGCCCCCAGCATACCGGAATCATGCCTGCTGCCAAGCCCATATTGCCCGACTCCAGAGTTGCGCCGGAGCCGCCCCAAGGGTTGACTCCGGGCGGATGACGGTCCCAAGCGCGACGTGACACTCCCGCAACGAGCCGGAGCGTGGCTGGTCCTGACGGGTCTCCTGATGGGCGGGGCGGGCTGTGGCAGCTTCATGGCCCGGCGCCTGGCCCAGGCTCCCAACACCTTCCCCGCGTGCGCGGTCCCCCAAGCGCCGGTTGTGCTCGACCTCAGCCCCGACCTCCTGGCTCCATTCCCCCAGCAGCACGCCGCCGTCGGCCCCCCCCACGCCCAGCTCGCTTTTCGCCTGGTCGAACCCGGCGACTACGGCACTGGCGTCACATCCACCCACTGGGTCGAACGCGGCCGGCGGCGCTCCCGGTTCAGCGTTCGGGCGCGCGTGCCGGTTGCCGCGGGGGTGTCGGCGCGGGTTCCGCGGGGCACCATCGTGCTCCTGCATGGCTACGGCGTGAACCAGGTGTCGATGGCGCCTTGGGCTCTGCGCCTGGCCGAAGCGGGCTGGCGGTGTCTGCTGGTGGACCTGCGCGGCCACGGCGCGTCGACGGGCAAACGGATATACTTCGGCGTGCATGAAGCCTGGGACCTGAGCCAATTGCTCGATGTTCTCGAGGGCCGGGGCTGTCTGGCCAGGCCGGTGCTGGCGTTTGGGCATTCCTACGGGGCAGCCGTCGCGCTCCGCTGGCAGGCCATCGATTCCCGAGTCCACGCGGCCGTCGCGATCGCACCCTACGCCACCCTGGCCTCGGCCGTCGGCAACATCCGTCGCCAATACGCCTCCTGGATGCCCAGCGCTCTGGTCCGTGCCGGCCTCAGGCACCTGCCCCGCCTGCTCAACAGTCCGCCCGAAGAACTGAATCCCGTCACCTGGCTGGCACGCGGATCCGGTCCCCGGCTGCTGATCGCCGGGGGGGACGACGCGATTGCGCCCGCGGGGGAGGTGTCGCGTCTGCATGAGCTGGCGTTGCCGGACAGCCGGTTGGTGGTGGTCCCGGGAGCGCGGCACGAGCCTCTCGTGTTTCAGTTCGAGGAGCTGGTTCCGCCCGTCCTCGAGTGGCTGGAGCGGGGGTGGGCATCCCGCGAACCGCCTGCGAGCCGGGCAGGGCGAAGGTGACGATTCAGGTCGGCAACCGCGAACCGGCGCGAACAGACGCGAATGGAGGGGGGCGCGTGACTTCATGGGAGACGCCATTCGCGTTCTCCCGCGGTTCAGCTGACCCATGGCGGGCGAAGCCCTGGGGAGTCGAGTCCTGAATTCCGCTTTTGCGCTTTTGGCGCGGGGGGGTGTCTGACGGGGGTGTCCTGTCGCCGAGGGGAGCCGGCGCCCGGGTGACCGGGCGGCAGGTTCTTGCTCTTACCCTTGCTCTTGCTCGCTGCCCTCACGGAGGAGGAGCAAGAGCAGGATGAGGGGCGTCGGCGAGGCGGCGAGGACATTCAGACCTGGCGACTTTGCCAACAGTCTTTTGGATGGACACGGGCCATTGAAGCAGTCGGGCCCGGGTGTGGGGTACGAGGGGGGGATCAGCGCTACGACGGGTCGCGGGGTGAGCGGCGCACTTTGTAGGGTGGCTGGGAGGGTGGGCGGGTGTTGGCGGGTTTGGGTTTTTTGAAAGCGGATCGGAGGAGCCAGTGTTGCTGGAGGCCTTGGACGAAGTGGTCGAGGTCGGCGATGGTTTGGTTGACGCGGCTGACGAGGTTGGTATTGGCCTGGACCTGGGCATTGAGGTTGCTGGTGAGGTGGGCGAGGTTTTGGAGGCTGGCATTGAGGTTGGTGACGAGCAGGCCCAGGTGGGCGTCGGTATGGGTCACGGTCCGGTCGGCGGTTTGCAGGGTGGTGTGCAGGGTGGCGAGTGTTTGGGTCAGGTGGGTGTTGAGGTTGGTGGGCAGAAGCCATTGTCCGAGGCCGCCCCGGGGTTCGCGGAGGTGGGTGGTGATGAAGGCCAGGTTGGTGGCGATGGGCTGGGCGGCGGCGAGGACGGCATCGGCGCGGGCGACGGCCTGGGTGGCGTGATCGAGGAGGTCGGCGATTCGGTTGGTAAGGTCCAGGAACTGCGGCAGGTTGGCCTGCACGAGGTCGATCACGCTCTCGAGCCGTTCGGTCAGCGCCGGCGATTCGTCGGGTTCAAGGAAGTAGCCTTTATGGCGTTTGTCGTAGGGCTGGTAGTGTCGTGTCTTGGGGTCCCAGATGCCGGTGGGCAGCGGTCGTTCCGGCTTTCGATACATGACGGCCACGCGGTTCGAACCGAGGGCGGCGAGTTGCTGGAGGGCCTGCGGCGTGACGGGCTGGCAGGCCCGCGCGATGGGGTCGGAGTCGTTGCCGACATGCTGTGCGAAGTCGAACTGGTCCTGGGCGGCGGGGCTGGCGGCTTGGTCGAGGGGGACGCTCTCGATTGGGCGGAAGAGGTAGGTGGGGATGCCGCTGATGCCTTTGGTGACTTCGATGCTGCGTTTGCCGAACAGGTCGGCCGCCTCCACCCGGGCCTTGGAATCGTCCCAGAGGTACCCGTAATAGGGCTCCCAAATCTCGAACCGGACGAAGACATCGTAATAGGCGCCCGGCGCTTCGGGGGTGATCTCGAGGACTTCGCCGACGTCGAAGCCCATCAACTTGACCTTGTCGCCGACGTTCAACCCGGCGGCATTGCGGACGAAGGTGAAGTAGGGGAGCTTTTGCAGGAACCAGCCCTTGCGCTCGGCGCGCAGGTAGATGTAATAGCCGAGTCCCAGCAGGATGAGCAGCACTGCTGCCGTGACAAAGAAGCCCACCAGGAACTCGAGGCGGCTCAGGCGCGTGCGCAGCTGCGGAGTCAGATCTTGGAGTGGCATGGGGCGTGCAATTCCCGGTTCAGGATTTCGGGATCCGGCGGCGGCGGCGACGGCAGCGGGACGAACCGCCGCTGGCGGAGCACCGCGAACTGCCGGGCGTGCGGGTGCCAGGGGCGGAGGTCGTCTGCGGTCACGACCAGCGTGAGCGGCTGGTGTGTGCGGAAGGGGTGCCCGGCGTCGAGGCGGGCCAGCATCTCCAGCCACCACGCGGTTTCCAGCGGATCGAGCCCGCTCAGGGGATTGTCGAGCAGCAACACTTCCGGGTCGAGCGCGAGGGCGCGGGCCAGGCCGGCGCGCTGGCGCAGGCTGGGCGGCAGGTGGCCCGGGTGCGACGCCGCCCAGGAGGTCATGGCGGTCAGGTCCAGGAGCGCAGCCAGCCGGGCGGCGCACTCCGGCCGTCGGCAGTCCCGATGATACCGGATGGGCAGGGTGATGTTGTCCGCGACCGAAAGGTGCTGCAAGAGGTGGCCGCCCTGGAAGACGACCCCGATGCGCAACTGGGCCGCGACGCGCGCCGGTTCAAACCCGGCCGGGGGCCGTGCGCCGAACGCCTTGAAGACGCCTCGGGCGGGAGGCAGGATGCCGGCGGCGACGGCCAGAAAATCGCTTTTCCCGGAGCTGTGCAGGCCGCCGATTGCCCAGAAGTCGCCCGCGGCGACCGACCAGTTGACCTCTTCCAGCACGCAATGCCCGGGCCGTCGCAGGGCCGGAACGGCCACCGCCTCCATTTCAAGCACCGGCCACGGGCCGTGCCCGGCGGCGGTCTCGGGTGCTGGCGCTGGCGGGGGAGCGGGATCGGGTGGGGGCGTGGGGGAGGCCATGGGCTTTCAAAGGGCGAGATAGCACAGGATCAACAGGCCGTCGAGCAGCACGCAGCCGATGACGCTGTGGACGGTGGCGCGGATGGCGATGCGGGGCACCTCTTCGAGGCGGAGGGGCCGGGCCAATCCGTGGTAGCAGCTGACCAGGGCGATGATGAATCCGAACGCGCACGTTTTGAGGGCGAGCAGGAAGAAGTCGAGACCGTCGAGGGCTTCGCCCAGTTGGCGCAGGTAGTCGCCCGGGGTCAGGGGCACATCCTGCAGGAACGCCCAGAGATAGCCGCTGCCCAGCGACACGAGGATGAAGTAGACCGAGAGCGCGAGGATGCCGAGCGCCATGCCGAGGATGCGCGGCACGACCATGTAGTGAATGGGATCGATGCCCATGACCTCCAGCGCCTCGATTTCCCCCAGGGCGCGCGCGGTGCCCAGTTCGATCACGTGGGTCATGCCGGAGCGCGCCAGGACCACCAGCGCGCTGAGCAGGGGGCCCAGTTCGCGGACGACGACCGTGACCATGATCGTGCCCAGCAGCGCATTGGCGCCCACCTGGCTCATCAGCGCCACCGTCTGCCCGATCACCACCAGCCCCAGCACCACCGCCACCACCACCACCATCGGCAGCAGTTCCAAACCCGCACGATGCACATGCGTCACAATCAACGGTCGCACCACCGCGCGCGCCGTGTTCCACTTGACCAGTAGCACCCCGAGACTGATGAACGCAAACGACAGCAGGCCGTGCAGGGTCTCCAGAAAA
Source organism: Verrucomicrobiota bacterium (assembly GCA_016935555.1). Classification (GTDB taxonomy): domain Bacteria; phylum Verrucomicrobiota; class Verrucomicrobiia; order Limisphaerales; family JAFGQR01; genus JAFGQR01. Next base: position 26,290 of record JAFGQR010000064.1, on the reverse strand, counting down.
CGCAGGCTCTGCCGGCCGGCATACTCCAGCCCCCCAGGCCACCGCACCGCCCGCCGGATCGCCTGCAGGCCGGGAGACGGCGCCATTCTGGCGGACGATTCCTTCACCGCGGCGAACTTAGGCCGCCGCTCCAGGCGGGTCAAAGACACTTTTCGCGCCGCGCGCGCCGCGCGGCGCATGCCGGGGCCATTGGTGGCAAGGCCCACCGGGGACGGCGCCTGGCATTCCTGTCGCTTGACTATCCGCCCGCACGCCTTGGGGTCACGTCTGGACAATGGACATTGAAAGAAAGCAGCCGCCTAATGTCCATTGTCCAGACGTGACCCCAAGGCGTGGCGGGAGGAACGCTTCAGCCGCGAAACCTCCGAGGGATATCGCCACAATGTGAGTTACAAGTTGCGGGTGAACCTGGGGAAGCCGCGGCGAAGCAGGGTGCGGATTTCGGCGGACCGTCCGAAGCCCGGGCGCAGGAAGCGGAGCATGTGGAAGTCGCCGTGGCGGCGGAGGGTGCGGATGTGGCGGCGCTGGTTGCGGATGTGGGTGCGGAGGCGCCAGGCGGCGGCCAGGGGCCGGAGGGAGACGTCGCGGGCGAGGGTGCCGCTGCGGGAGATGAGGAGGGTGAGGAGGCCTTCGAGGAGGATGAGGAGTGTGCAGGGCAGGAGCAGGAGCAGGAGCACGTGCTGGCAGTTCTTGGCGATGACAAGCAGGTAGTTTCGATTGGCCAGGAACCGTTTCTGGGTGCTAGTGCGGTGTTCGACGGCGCGCATGCCGCCGGCAGGGTTGACGCCCGCGGCGCCGCGGTGATGCACGCGGGCAGTCATCACGGGCACGACGCGTTCGCCGGAGATCCAGAGGCGCCACGACAGGTCCATTTCCTCGCCGTACATGAAAAAGGTCTCGTCGAGCTTGCCCATCCGGACAAACACGTCTTTGCGGATGAAATAGAACCCGGCGATGCAGAAGAGGGGATGGGGATCGCGGCCGCGGCGCGGGGAGACGGGGTTGCCGAAAAGGTCGAAGCCGTGGCTGCCCCTGGCCTGGACGGTGTTATCGTCGTATTCCAGCATCAGCGTGCCGGCGGCGGCGGCCTGCTCGCGCTCGGCCGTCGTGTAGAGCTGCTCCAGGCAGTCCGGCTCCAGCCAGGTGTCGGGGCTGAACAGGTAAAGATACCTGCCGCGCGCCACGTCGGCGCCGCGGTTGTGCGCGGCGCAAAACCCCAGATCGCCGCCCGTGGGCAGGAACAGCGCGTTGTGCCAGCCCGCAATCAGCGTGCGCGCGATCTGGTCGGTGCCGTCGCCGGAGGCGTTGTCGGCGAGGATCAGTTCGATGTGGGGCGCGATGGACTGGGTGCGGATCGATTCGACGCAGCGGGGCAGCCACGCGCCGTCGTTGTGGCAGACGATGATGACGCTGATCCAGATGTCCGGGTCTTGCGGGCTCATGGCGCGCCGGCGGCGGGGGCGGGGCGGCGGTTCAGAAGCGGGTGAGGTGCCGGAGTTCCCTGACGCGCTGTTCGAGTTGGGGCCGGCGCAGGCGGAGGGTGCGGCTCAGGCCGAAGCCCTCACAGCAGAAGGACGCGACGGCGGTGCCGCAGATGACGGCTCGGCGGAGGTTGGATTCGACGGGGCCGCGGGCCTGGGCGAGGCAGCCCATGAGGCCGCCGAGGAAGGAATCGCCGGCGCCGGTGGGATCGACGACGGACGGGAGGGGGTAGGCGGGGGCGAGGAACAGGCCGCGGGGTCCGGAGAGCACGGCGCCGTGCTGGCCTTTTTTGATGATGACGTAGCGGGGGCCGAGGCGGTGGAGGGACTGGGCGGCTTGGAAGACGTTGGTTTTTCTGGTGAGCTGTTGCGCCTCGCTTTCGTTGAGCACAAACAGGTCGAGGCGCGGAATCAGGGCGTTCAGGTCGTCGCGCGCGATGTTGAGCCACAGGTCCATGGTGTCGGCGGCGACGAAGCGGGGCCGGGTCATTTGGTTGAGGACGTGTATTTGGAGGGACGGGGCGATATTGGCGAGCAGCACCCAGGGGGTGTGGCGGTAGGCGGGAGGCAGATCGGGCGAGAACGTTTCGAACACGCCGAGCTCGGTGCGCAGGGTTCGGCGGTGGTCCATGTTGACTTCGTATTGGCCGGACCAGTGAAAGGTCTTGCCGTCGCGGATTTGCAGGCCCTCCAGGTCGATCCGGTGCCGGCGGTAGAGCTGCAGGTAGCGCCGGGGAAAGTCGGTGCCGACGACTCCGACCAGCCGGACGGGCGCGAAGAGGCTGGCGGCGAGGGCGGCATGGCTGGCGGAGCCGCCGAGCAGTCTGGGTTTGCGGGTGCGGGGGGTTTTGATGGAATCCAGCGCGGTGGAACCAACGATCAGGACGCTCATGGGGATGACACGGGTGAGGATGGGGATCTGATCAATGCAGGGGGCGGCGGTTGAGGTGTTGTTTGAAGGTTTGGCAAGCGGCGCGAACATCGGGGGCGTTGAGGATGGCGGAAACGGCGCAGATGCGGCGGGCGCCGGCGTCGAGGACGGCGTCGAGGGTGTCGAGCGTGATGCCGCCGATGGCGAACCAGGGGAGGTGGACATGGGAGGCGGCCCAGCGGACATAGTCGAGGGTGGCGGGCGGGGCGGCGGGTTTGGTGGGGGTGGCGTAGACGGGGCCGATGGCGATGTAATCCGGCCCGGCTTTGAGAGTGCGCAGGGCCTGGTCGGGGGTGTGTGTGCTGAGGCCCAACCGCATCGCTTTGGGACAACCCGTCACTTGGGCGGCCGTTCGATAGCCCGCCCCGAAGAAATCCTCCTGCCCCAGGTGACACCACGGGGCGCCCACCTGCAGCGCGACGCGCGGATGATCGTTGATGACCAGCCCGACGCCCGCCGCGCGCGTGATGGGAAGGAGCATTTCCGCGAGCCGGCGGACCTCGGCCGGCGCGGCGCCCTTGGCCCGCAGTTGGAGCAGGTCGGCGCCGCCCTCACAGAGCTGACGGCACACGAGCGCCGGGTCGCGTCCGCGGAGGTAGCCGGTGTCCACGAACGTGTAAAGGCGGCAGTCGGCGAGCGGTTTCACGCATCCTTTTCGATCAGTTCGCGCCGCGCGCCGCCGAGGAGTTTTTCGACGAAGTTGGTGCCGTAGACGCCGCGGCGGAAATTGGGGTCTTGGAGGATGGCTTGTTCGAAGGGGATGGTGGTTTTGACGCCGCTGATCATGAATTCGCCGAGGGCGCGGCTCATGCGGTTGAGAGCCTCGGGGCGGTCCTTGCCGGTGGCGATCACCTTGCCGATCATGGAATCGTAATGGGGGGGCACGGTGTAGCCGGCATAGACGTGGCTGTCCACCCGGACGCCGCGTCCGCCGGGGGCGTAGTACATGTCGATGCGGCCCGGGCAGGGGCGGAATCCGTCGAAGGGATCTTCGGCGTTGATGCGGCATTCGATGGCGTGGCCTTTGAAGGCGGTGTCTTTTTCCGTGAGCTTCAAGGGTTCGCCCATGGTGATGAGGATCTGTTGTTTGACGAGGTCCACGCCGGTGACTTCCTCGGTGATGGGGTGTTCAACCTGGATGCGCTTGTTGACTTCGAGAAAGTAGAAATTGCCCTTGTCGTCGACCAGGAATTCGACAGTGCCCGCGTTCACGTAATGCGCGGCCTCGGCGATGCGGATGGCTGCTTTGCCCATGCGCTTGCGGAGATCTTTGAACTTGGTTTCCATCAGCGGGGAGGGCGTTTCTTCGAGGATCTTCTGGTTCCGCCGTTGGATCGAGCAATCCCGCTCTCCGAGGTGGATCACGGTGCCCTTGGTGTCTGCCAGGATCTGGAACTCGATGTGGTGCGGGTTCTCAATGAACTTCTCAATATACACCCCCGAATTGCCGAAGGCCTTTTCCGCTTCCGTGCGCGCCGTGTGGTAACCCTTGACCAGCGAAATGTCGTTGTGCGCCTGCCGCATGCCGCGTCCGCCTCCGCCTGCAACAGCCTTGATGATCACCGGGTAGCCCAATTTGCGCGCCACACTGAGTGCGGACTGCTCGTTGTCCACCAGCCCGTCTGATCCGGGCGGCACGGGCACACCCGCCTTCTTGGCCAGGGCGCGGCTGACGGCCTTGTCCTCGAGGCTGTTCATCGCGCGCGAGTTGGGGCCGATGAACCGGATATTGCAGCTTTCGCAGACATCGGCGAAGTGGGCGTTTTCGGCGAGGAACCCGTAGCCGGGGTGGATGGCGTCGACGTCGGTGATTTCGGCGGCACTGACGATGCGATCGATTCTGAGGTAACTGTCGCTGCTGGCGGCGCTCCCGATGCAAATCGCCTCGTCCGCCATCTGCACATGCATCGAATTGGCGTCCGCCTCCGAATAAACGGCCACTGTCCGGATATTGAGTTCTTTGCAGGCTCGGATGATCCGGACCGCGATTTCACCACGGTTAGAGACTAGGATTTTCTCAAACATGAACAGGCAGTCGGCTGGGCGATTTCCTGCAAAACATGTGCAAATTGATTATGGCCAGTAAATTAAGCCAATTCAAAGCGGACGTATCCTGAAGATAGGCTGGCCGAATTCGACCGGTTTTGCGTTCTCGAGCAGAATTTGCGTGACCACCCCCCGCATCTCAGCCTTGATCTCGTTCATGACCTTCATGGCCTCGATAATGCAAACCACCGTCTCCGCATTCACCTCCGTCCCAACCTCCACGTAAGGCGCCGATTCGGGAGACGGTGCCCGATAGAACGTCCCGATCATGGGCGATTTGATGTCCAGTTCGACGGGCGAAACGGGCCCGGGTGCGTGGGGCAACGCCAACGCCCCCTGGGGCAGTTGGGATGGAAGCGCCGACACAAGCCCGGGCGCCATCACCACGTCCTCGGCCTGAACCACCGAGTTTCCACCCCGTCTGAGCCGGATTTTGAAGTCCTGACGTTCCATCTCGAACTCGCTGATCGAGTTCTTCTTCATCAGGTCGATGATGGCTTTGATATCCTTTAAATCCACAAGACTCCTTCCGTGTTGGTCACAGGACCACCTGCCAGGCTATGAATTGTCTTCATTAAGCAAAAAAGCAGTGGCCGGAATCAGACACTGCTCGCATAATTAACTCGTGCCGGAGGGTAAAAGAGGCGGTTTGGAGCGTCAAGCAGTAAAAAAAGGCCGGCGGCGAACCCGTCGTGAAAAGTTTTGGGTGCGGCAAAAAAGGCGATCTGAAGGATGTTCAGCGGCTTGCGTTAACGTTAACGCAGGCGTCCAATGCCATGATATACGAATAATCCCCAAACCCTGTCACTTGGCCCTTCGCCACCCCGGCGATCATCGACTTGCGCCTGAATCCCTCCCGCGCATGAATGTTCGACAGGTGCACCTCGATGGTCGGCACACCGCTGGCAACAATTGCGTCCCGCAGCGCCACGCTCGTATGGGTGTAGCCGGCGGCATTGAGTATGATCGCGTCGAAATGCCCCCTGGATTCCTGGATCCAACTCACCAGTTGGCCCTCGTCATTCGACTGCCGAAAATCCATCTCGGCCCCCACCTGCCCCGCATGATGCCGCATTTTGGCCTCGATGTCGGCCAAGGTGGTCCGACCGTAGATTTCGGGTTCGCGTTGGCCGAGGAGATTCAAGTTGGGACCGTTCAAGACCAGGATTTTCATAAGTATTTTAGGAGACCTCAAACCGGCATATCCACGTGCGGCGCAGCCGTCCGCTCCGCACCGCACAGCCAGCCCAGCAGCATGAACTGGGTCCAGGCTGTTGCAGGATTATAAAGCCCAAACTCGACCATGGATTGCAGGGCGAGGCCGACCAGGCCCAGCCATGTCGCGTATCGCAACGGGCAGCGCTTGCTGCCCGCATGGAGCCTGATCAGCATGCCCGCCATGAACCCGCCGTAAAGCACCATGCCCAATACCCCGGAATCGCACCCTTGCTGGAGATAGTCGTTGTGTGCCAGGCGCGCCATCTCCGCATCGGGCGCCTTCAACCGCTCGTAGCCGGCGGCGAATGTTCCCGGTCCCGACCCAAGCAGGGGCTTTTCCCACATCAGCTTCCAACCCGCTTCCCAATAGTCCATCCGCGCCGACAGGCTGGTCGCGCCCCGCGAGAAGTAGCCCGAATACACCGTCAGAAAGCCTCCGACACCCGCAAGCGCAAGTGCCGTGGCGGTGGCCAGTTTCGTGCGGCGCGGGAGGTTCAGGCGCATCAGGGGCGGCACTGCCAGCGCCAGCGCGATCAACCAGCCGGCTTTCGATCCTGACCAATACAGACACGCCAATCCCATCCCGCCCAACACAGCGGCAGACGCCCACTTCGCCCAAGCCGTGTTCAGCGTTTGCCACGCGGCGGCCAGCAGGGCTGGCAACAGCAGCAGGATGACTCCCGCCAGTGTGTTCGGGTAGAACAGCGTCGAATAGATCCGGTCGCTGGCCAGCTTCTCCAAAAACTCCGGCGGGAACTCCTTCCAGTTGGGCAGCGCGTAGAAAAAACGCCGGGTTTCCTCGAGCCCTCCGAACCGCTGCTGCCAACCCACCACCAGCACCAGCACAAACGCGCCAAACAGCCCCGCCCAGAACAGCCGCAGCCGCACCCCGGAACTCAGCGCCAACAGCCCCACGTAAAAAGCCGCCACGCAACCCGCAAAATGCGCCAGCACCGGCCTGGTAAGGGAAGGTTCGACGCTTTGGATGCCGGAGCAGACCTGCCATGTGAACCAAGCCAGGGGCAACGCCGCCAGCCAACCCGCGCGTGGCAGCTGCCAGCGCCAGAACCGGAGACTTGCCAGCACCAGCCCCCCCAGCAGCCAGTAGCCCCACGATATCGGCCATGGCCCCAACACCAGTTCGACCACGTCCGACGGCCGCTCCAGGCGATGCTCCAAAATCGCCGGGTTGCCAAACTTCAGCAGCGCCAGCCCCAGCCACACGCCCGCCGCGGCCGCAAACAGGCTGGATTCGATCGAAACCGGCCATTCCGCCCCTGGGGTTGCGGCGGCCGGCGCGGACGGCGGTGGGGCCACGGCGTGCCCCCGGGATCCGGCGGGGGGCGGGGGGCGCCGGGCCCTGCCGGCGGCCGTCCCGGTCTGCTGCTTCAGTTTCATTTCACGAATGATTCCCGATTCGCGTTCATCCGCGCGGTTAGATTCTCCTTGTGAAAATGTCAACAAATTGTCTCTCAAAAATTGAGAATTGAGAATTGAGAATTGTAAATTGAAAACTGAGGCTTGGTCTTCGCGAGCCGTCGCTGCCGGGTCGCTGGCTTTGGCGTTGGTCCCAGTTTCTGACCCAAGAAAGCCCCGCGTCCGCGGCGGCTATGAGCGCTCTCCAGAAACTCAAGGGTTAAGTGGCTGATGATCAGAGCCATGGAATTTCGAGTGTTGAACACCGAACACCGAACGCTGAACGCCCAACGCTCAACGCTCAACGCTCAACGCTCAACGTCAGACGCGACACGGCACAATTCACTGGTTGCCCATTGGCCCCGGCGCATGGCGTGCGCGTCAGCGCCATTCGATGTTCGAGCTTTGGCATTGGGCGTTCGATGTTCGTCCCAGTTTCTGTCGCAAGAAAGCCCCTCCGCCGCGGCGGGTTCAATGATGTTCGCTCAAAACCGCGCAGCGGTTTTCCCAGCCCCCATCTCCGCCGCGGCGGAGATGGGGGCTAGAGGTTGAGTTTCAGCAAGGCCACTTCCAGGGCGAGTGTTTCCTGGACATTCGAGTGCAGCAAGCGCTGCAAGCCTTCGAGCAGCCGGACATTGTTCATCGCGCTGGCGGGTGTGAGCCTGCTGGCGACCTGCCGCGTGCGTTCTTCGAGCTGGGGATACATCAGGAGATCCCGCTCGAGCTGCTGCGTTCCGATCCAGATGTCCCGGAACCAGCCTTCCACACCCCGGAGCAGGTCGGCCCGTTGCCGCCGGTATTCGGATTCGATGGCTGCCGACAGTTCCTGCTCCCATTTCTCCTTCAAGGCGGGTTCGGCGTCGTCGTGGCTTTCGAGCGGCGACTGGCGCGTCTCGGCGGCGCTGATGGTGTCTTTGAGGGCTGTCAACTTGCGCAGGAGCACGGAGAGCAGCTGGTAGCGGCCGAGGAGGCTTTTCTGTTCCTGTCCGGCCACATGGCTGAACTGGTCCAGCCACTGGGCGCCGGCCGGATCGAGCAGGGGCGCGCTCTCGCCCGCAAAGGCCAGTCGCAAACAGCGCGACACAATTGTTTCCAGCACACGCTGCGGGTCGGTCGTCAGCAGCAGGAGAATCGAGTCCGAAGGCGGCTCCTCGAGCGTCTTGAGAAACGCGTTGGCCGCCTCCGTTTTCAGGCGGTCGGCCCCGGCGACAATGGCCAGCTTGAAGGGGGCGTGCGTGGGTTTCAAGTAGACCGTCTTCAGCAGGTCGCGGATTTGCTCGACGGTGATGATGCGCAGCTTCGATTCGGGCCGGATCCAGAGCACATCGGGGTGGTTTGCGGCGTCGATTTTCCGGCAGTTCGGGCAGGTGTCACAGCAATCCAGCGCCAGGCCCCGGGGACCGCGCCGGGGCGGGCGCTCGCAATTCAGGGTTTTGGCCAGCGTGCGCGCCATGGCTTGGAGCTCGGCGAGGTCGCCGCCCTGGAAGAGGTAGGCATGCGCCAGCCGTCCGCGTTCGAGGCTGCGCTGGAGCAGTTGCACCACGCCCTGTTGTTGGGGGAAGGCGCCGAATCCCATACGCTGGCCGGCGATCAGGCCGGGGCCTGTTTCGGGTGGAGGTGTTTGACGAGCAGGGGAATGCTGCCCTCCTGGCGTCCGTCGATGGCAATGTCCACCGCATACAAGCCGGGCTTCTCGAACTGGATGTTCTGCATCGTTACAATCAGATTCCGCGACACAAACAGCGTTTCCTCGGGCACGATCACCGGCAACTCCAACTCGATCGGCTTGAACACCGGCTTGCCCGCCGGATCCATCGCCTTGAGCACCGACTTGCCGTCCTCATCCACGAAATTGATCCGCACCCGGTGCGATCCCTCCTCCACCTTGTTGAACGTCATCCGCAGCGCGATCGAGCACTGCGGATGCATTGCGGGCAGCCGCGCCGCGTGGATCGTGTCGAATGTGCCCAGCACGTTCAGCTTCCCGCCGTAGTCCGTCGCCGCATCGCACAGCACTGCAACTTGTAGATCCATAAACTCGCCTTGCAGCATAACCCATCCCCACCCTCGCACGCCAACTTTATTCCCCGGCCGGCCCAAGTTTTTCCCGGCGGCAACTTGAAAAACCCCCGGAAACCGTGTACAGGAACCACCATGAATCCATCCGCCCGTCCTGCACCCGGCGTCTCTTGGCGTCGCGCGCCTTCCCGGCGTTGCCCGGTGTCCCGTTCTGTTCCGATCCCGATCCCGGGCGCGTTTGTGCCGGCCGCGGCCTTGATCCTGGTCAGCCTTGCGGCGTGGACTGCCCGGGGCCAGCTCGAGTATCAGCAACTCCGGGCCTTTGGAAACACCAATGTCATGGCCGCCACGCCCGACGCGCCCCTTGTCGAAGCCGGCGACGGCCGGTTGTACGGCACGACCCGCAATGGGGGCGCGGCCGGGTGCGGCACCGTCTTCGGCCTCGACCGGGACGGCACGGGCCTGACCATCCTGCACAGCTTCGGCGTCGCCGACGACGACGGCAAGTTCCCCGGAGCCGCCTTGCTTGAAGGTTCCGACGGCCGCCTCTATGGCGTCACCACCGAGGGCGGCTCCGCCGGCATGGGCGTCCTGTTCGCCATGGCACCCAGCGGCGCCGATTACGTCATCCTCCGCCATTTTGCCGGCGGCACCGCAGACGGCCAAATGCCCTCGTCGGCCCTGATCGAGGGCAGCGACGGCGTGCTTTACGGGGTCTGTCCGCGGGGCGGCTCTGCCGGTTACGGCACCATCTTCAAGATCAACAAGAACGGCACCGGTTACACCGTCATGCGCCATTTCACCGGCGGCAAGAACGACGGGGAAAACCCGATGGCTCCCCTGTTGGAAGGCAGCGACGGGGTGTTGTATGGCACCACCCAGTTTGGCGGCAACACCTACCAAGAGCCTTTCACCGGAAACAACGTTGGCGTCGGCGTCGTCTTCAAAATCGCCAGGAACGGCACCGGCTACGGCCTGGTCAAGAAATTCGCCTCCAACGACGACGCGCGGCATCCCAAGGCGCCGCTCATCGAGGCCACCAACGGCATGCTTTACGGGAGCGCGCCCGACGGGGGCGCGACGTATACCGACGAGTATGGCGAGCCCTACATGGTGGGCGTGGTGTTCCGCATGGACAAGACGGGCCAGAACTACGAGATCGTCCGGCAATTCCTCGGCGTCAACGACGCCCAAACCCCCGCCGGCGGCGTCACCCAGAGCCGCGACGGCATGCTTTACGGCACCGGCGAATACGATCACCCCAATTACGCCGGCGCCCTCTACCGCATGAACCCCGACGGGTCCGGTTACGCCGTGCTGTTCCACTGGAATGTCACCAATGGGCTCGCGCCCCGCACACCCCTGCTCGAAGGCAGTGACGGCATCCTCTACGGCACCACCGGCAAAGGCGGCTTCGCCGAGGCGGGCACGGTGTTTTGCTTCGACCGCACGCAAAGCGTCCACGCGGTTCTGCACCATTTCAACCCCAGCGGCGGCGACCCTGGCGAACTGGGCACGCCTCTGCTCGAAGGCAGTGATGGCTGGCTCTACGGCGTCAGCCGCAAAGGCGGCGACTTCAACGTGGGCTCCCTGTTCAAAATCGCCAAGACCGGCGCCGGCCTTTCCATTCTGCATTCGTTTGTCGCGGACGGGGTGGATGGCAGCGAGCCGGCGGGGCCCCTGGTGGAGGGTTCCGACCACATGCTTTACGGCGCCACCACCTACGGCGGCACCAACGGCACCGGCATCCTCTTCAAACTGAACCGGGACGGCTCCGGCTACGCCATCCTCCATCACTTCGCCTCCGGCGGCGGCCCAAGCCGCAACCCCACCGCCGGCGTCATTGAAGGCAGCGACGGCCGCCTTTACGGCACCTCCAGCCTCGGGGGCGCCTCGGGACGCGGCACCGTCTTCCGGGTCAACAAGGACGGCAGCGCGTTCACCAACCTGTTCAGCTTCGGACCCGGCGACATCTGGACGGGCCGCAACCCCAACGCGCCGCTGTGTGAGGCCTCCGACGGCTACCTCTATGGCACCACCCCCGCCCCTGCCTATACCAATGACACCTTCTCGTCCTTCGGCACCGTCTACCGCCTCCGCCCCGACGGCACCGGCTATGGCGTCGTCCACAGTTTCCAGGGTTACGCCGGCGACGGGCGCAATCCGGCAGGCGGCATCGTCCAGGACACGAACGGCTGGTTTTACGCCGCCACACAATCGGGCGGCACGGGGAGCGCCGGTACCGTTTACCGGTTCAACATGATCCTCCTGGATCCGCCCTACGAGGTGATCCACCATTTCACCACCAATGACCAGGGCGGCCACACCCCCGTCGGCGGCCCCCAGGTGGGCCCCGACGCCCGAGTATACGGCACCACCTCCGCCGGCGGCTCCGCCCACGGCGGCATCCTTTATCGGCTCGACGCCGTCGGCGGCAACTTTGAAACCCTCCACCATTTCGGCATCACCCTCGACGACGGCCGGGCACCCCGAGCCGCCTTGCTCCACGCAAGCGACCACCGCCTCTACGGGACCACCGCCCAGGGCGGCCTCGGCAACCTCGGCACCGTCTTCTGCTGCGGCGCGCCCCAGAGTGAATCCGCCGACCTGGGGGTCGCCGTCGTCGCCCAGCCCGACCCGGTCGCCCTCGGCGGAACCGTGACGTGCGCCGTGACGGTTTCCAACGCCGGCCCCTCCACCGCCGCCGGCGTGGTGGGGATTCATCCGCTGTCGGCGGGCGTCGCGTTCGTTTCGGCAACCCCCAGCCAGGGCAGCTGCGCTCTCAACGGCGGCGTGATCGAATGTGCCCTCGGCTCGCTGGCTCCCGCCGCGTCCGCAACCGTCGCGATCCTCCTTTCTCCCCTCCAGGCCGGCTGGCTCACCAATGTCGTCACCGTGACGTCGGACACCACGGACGACCACCCCGCCAACAACGCCGCCACCGCCATCCTCACCGTCCTCGCCCCCCCCACCATCTCCCCCATTCCCGACTCATTCATGGACGAAGACACCGCCCTGTCCGTCCCCTTCACCATCGGCGACGTGGAAACCCCGGCAGCCGAACTGGCCGTATCTGCCGAGTCCGACAACCCCGCCCTCGCGCCCCCTGCCGGCGTGGTCCTCTCGGGCGGCGGCAGCAACCGGACCGTGACCGTCACGCCCGCGTCGAACCAGTGGGGCACCGCCAGGATCACGATAACCGTCCGGGACCTGGACGGTCTGTCCGCCTCCGCGCCGTTCCTGCTGACCGTGAATCCCGTTCCCGACCTGCCGATCATCATCGCCCACCCGCAACCCATCACCGTGGCGGAGGGGGGAACGATTCTGCTTGTCGTGGATGCCGAAGGTCTCCCTCCGCTGGTCTACCAGTGGCAACGCGCCAGCGTCGCGCTGTCCGGCCACACCAACGCCACCCTCACCATCTCCAACGCCCAAGCTGCCGACGCCGGCGCCTACTCGGCCGTCGTTTCCGGCCCCGAGGGCTCCGTGACCAGCCAGACCGCCCAGGTCCGCGTGCTGGTCCGCCCCCTGCTTGAGGATCCCAACTGCGCCGCCGGCCAGGCCGGCTTCGCCTTCGTCGCGCGCAAAGGGTGCATCTACACCGTCGAATGCGCCGACACCCCCACCGCCCCCGTCTGGACCGCGTTCCCCGCTCTCGAAGGCCAAGGCGACCTGGTGCGGTTCACCGACACCAACGCCCCGCCCACCCGCCGCTTTTACCGCGTCCGCGTCGACTGAGCGGCGCTGCCGGCTCGCGACGGACGCCGTCTTGGCGTGCGGGCTTCAGCCCGCATCAAGCCGCGAAGGCGGGCGTTTGGCGTTCGGGTTCCTCTGCCCGTGACCCGTGAGGACCTTTCAGGCGCCCGAGCGTCAGCGCGCCTGGGGCAGAACGGAGACGCGATAAAAACGGCGCGGCCGGAGGCGGCTCTCGGCGTCGGCGATCTCGAGTTCGGCGCCGGTGCCGCGCAGGGCGTCGGCAAGGAGCGTCCAAGGGCCGGCGCCGGGGTCGTCCGCCCACTCGACGCGGTAGCGCTGGCCGCGGGCCGAGGCGAACCGGAGCACGACGCGGTGCGGTTCGAGGCGCACGGCGGTGATGCGGACGCGTGTTGCGCCGGGGAGCGGCGGGCTGGCGGCGGGGGATTGGTTCGGCGAGGCCAGTGCGTCCGGCGCCGCCGGGGGGGGCGGTTCGACGCCGAACGCGGCGCTGAGGCCCTGCCGCCTGTCCGCGTCCTCGACGCGAAGGCGCATGACCGGTACGGGGTCGGCGACGGCGACGGTGCCGGACCAGACGCCGCGGGTGAAGGGTTCGAGGCGGGCGGGGGCGATGGAGACAGGGGGGCCGATGAGCATGCGGAGATTGGGGGCCAGGTTGGTGATCAGAGGCGGCGGCGCGGTGGCGGCAGACCACCCCAGCGGATCGCCGAAGGCGCTGTCCGATTCGAAAAAGGCCGAGCGCGGCTCGGGGGTGGCGGAGGCGACGCAGGCGCCGTCGGCGGTGTAGGAGTCGTTGTTGAAGCTGAAGTCCACCATGAGGTTGTCCGTGCCGTCGTAGGCAAAGGGGGTGTCGAGGAAGCACAGCATGCCGCCGGCGCCCGGCACGAGCAGATCGCGGGCATGGACGGTGGTCCAGCCGTCCGTTTCCCATGCGGCCGTCGTGTAACGCGCGAGCGGGGTGTGTTTCATGCGCACGGTCCAATGATGGAGGATCTGGCCGGGGGCCGATTCGACGGGCAGGGTGATGGCGCTGATCGTGCCGGTCTGGGCGATGTCGCCGGCCGGGTAGATGACTTGGAGGCGGGCGTCGTGGAAGAAGGCGTTCAACGGGTATTTCCAGGACCGGTTCCCGGTTCCCAGGTCGACGCCGGGCAGGTCGGGAAACCCGCTCAATCGGACGGCGCCGGAAAAGTCCTCGACCACGCGGTCCAAACCGTCGCGGGCGGTGACGGTCAACGGGAACGGCGCCCCGGCGCGGAACGGGCCGGGGCCGAGGTGGAGTTCGTAGCGGGCGAGTTCGGCCTCGTCGTCGTCGAGGATGGCGGCGAGGCCCACCGGATCGGCGAGGGTGCAGTTATAAGGGGTGGAGAGCACGAGGGAAAAAGCCTCCGCGCCCTCGTAGAACCGGTCGCCGCGGATGGAAACGGCGACGACCTGGCTGGTGGTCCCGGGCGGGATGGAGAGCGTGCCCGAGGCGGGCATGTAATCTTCCAGGGCGGTGGCGGAGCCGAGACCGGGCAGTTCGGCGATTGCGGGCAGCGTGCTGGATTCGATTCCGGCCAGCAGGCCGTCGCCGGTTTTAAAGCGGGCGGCGACGGGCAGGGCGGCGGGTTCGGACAAGCGCACCTGGAAGAGGGCGTTGGTGGCGGTGCCGTCCGGGCCTTCGAGCAGCGCGACGTCGTCGATGGAAAGACGCGGCAGGGGGTCGTCGTCCAGGATTGCGCCGAAGGTTCCCGCCACGCCCAGCGTGGCACGAAGGGGCGCCCGGAGTTCCACCGTGAACAGCTCGACGTCCTCGCTGAGAGGATCGTCGAGGATCGGCACCGGAACGCTCCGCACCACGGTGCCCGGCGCCAGCACCAGGTTCGCCTCGACCGCAACATAATCCTGTCCCGCAATGGCCGTGCCGTCGCGGGTGAGGAAGGTCACGCCCACCGGCAGGCGGCTGGGAGCGGAGAGGCGCAGATCGAACATCGCCGCCGGCATGGAGGGATCGTTTTCGAAGACGATCGACTCGGCGACGCTCAACGTGGGAAACACGGCGGTGGTGACCGCCACGGCGGTGTTGTTCGCCAAGTGGGAGTCGGACTCGGCACGGGCGACCGCGACGAGATTCGTGAGCAGACCGGGCGCGCGGGGCCGGACGTGGATGGCGACGCGCGTTTCGGTGCCGCCGGGCAGGTCGGCCAGCCGGCACAAGACGGTTCCTTCGGACACGGTGCAGGCGCCGTCGGCGGCGGTTGCCGACACGCAAACCGCGGCGGGATCGAGCCGATTGGTCAGCCACACGCCCGTGGCGGTGCCGGAGCCGGAATTGGTGACGGTGATGTGGTAGGTGACGTCGTCGGCGACCAGCACCACGTTGGGATCGTCGCGGACGGTCACGGCCAGGTCGTTGGACGCAAGAACCGTGAACGGCAACGTGGCCGCCCAGCGCCCGGCGTCGTCCTCGGCCAGGAGGGTCACCTGGTCGTGCGTCTGGGGCAGGACGACGTCCCCTTGCCATACGCCCTTGGCGAACCCGGTGAGCGTGTCCGGCTGGACGAGGAGCGGCACGCCATTGGTGAACGGAGCGATCAGATCCGGGTTCCATCGGCCGATGCTCGAGTCCGTCGCCTCCCAGTCCGACGCGCAATTGTGGTCGGCCTGCCCGACGCGCTGGTAGGTGCGCGGGCTGTTGGTGGTGGCCGCGATCGGCGCGCCGCTCCAGGCCCAGCGCGGCACCACCACCGGATTCGTGATCAGCGCCGGGTTGGCATCCGCCGCGCATGCGAAATCCACCAGGGCGCCGGAGGCGTCGCGGACCATGACGGCGACGGGGGCGTTGACCAGCACGTAGTCCCAGAACACGTTCGTGCCGCTGTAGAAGTTCGGATAGGCGCCCGGCGGTTTGCCGAAGCGGTTCAACACGAACAGCCCGCCGGGAGGCGCCAGGGAATTGGTGGGCACGACAAACTCCAGACACGGGTTCGGCCAGGTGACGACATCGTACAACACCAGCTGCCAGCCCGCCAGGTTCAGCCAGCGCCCCGACACGTTCATGAACTCCACCCGATCGTTGCCGCCCGGATCGATCTCCGTCACCACCACCGCCGAACGCGTCTCCTGCCCCGGCACCAACCGGAGGGCGACCCGGCCGTCGTAACTCTCCGCAGGAAGGCCGGCATCGTCCAGGGCGGTGAGGGCCACCCGGAACGGCTGATCGGCGAAGTGCCACGGCGGCAGAGGCGCCCACTCGAGGCGCGCCGCGGGGCCGGGGCTGCGGGTGGTGAACCGCCAGACCGGGCTGCGGGCTTCGGCGGCGCCGAGGCGGGTGACGACCTGCCAGTAATACGTGGTGTTGACCGCCAGTTTGGGCAGCGGCCAGAACGGCGCGCGGGTGGTGCCCAGCGACTGGGCGGGCCCGAGCACGGGCGAGGTGCCGAAAAAGACTTCGAAGGTCGTGGCGGAAGGGTCCCCGAGGTTCAGGCGGACATGGTCGAGGTGCAGGTTGAAGTAGCTCAGCGAATCCACCTCGGCGAAGGCAAGCCGCACTCTTTGACCGCGGTATGGCGCCAGGTCATGCCGCACTTCAACCCAGTCGTCCAGCCGGACATGGCCCGGCTCGGTGCGGTAAAGCGTCTCGAGCACGGTGTGGTTCGTGGTTCGAACCTCCATGCGGAACTCGTGCGCCCGGGGGGCGAACCGGTCGGCATGATTGCGCACCCGGTGCGCCCAACTCAGCACCGCCGCCTTGGCCTCGGCGGGAATGGTGACGTCCTGGAACAGCTCGTGGCTGCCCGACCCGGTCTGATGCACCAGCGCCGCGTAATGGCCCGCGAAGGGCGGCAACGGCCCGTCCGGCCCGTCCGGGTTCACCGAGCCATCGTTGATCACGATGCCGCCAAGGCCCCCGTGGATCTGCTCCCAGCCGGTGAAATCGCCGGTCTCAAAATCCCCGTTCACCAATGCCTCGCCCGCCCCCGGCCCCCACGTGAGCGTCAGCGACACCGGCACGGCCGCGGCGCCGTCGGCCGGCGCGGGCTGGTAGGGTACCAGCGGGGTTTCGTCGTCGAGAACGCCGATCGTGGCGCTTGCCGCGGGAAATCCCTTGGCGGACGCGGTCACGAGGATGTCCTGGCGGCCGTCGAGGCTCGGGTTGTCGGGCAGTGTGAGGTCAAACGGCGCGCTGAACTGCCCTGCCGGAATGAGGACACCTTCGGGGAGCACCAGCCGGCCCGGGGCCTCGCAGGCGAGGGCGACGGTGACCGGGGTGGGCTGGCGGGCGTCCAGGAGGACAACGCCGGCGTTGGCGAGCAGGCCGCTGCCCTCGGTGACCAGCGCCGGCAGCCGCACCTTCAGGCGGCGCTTGTCGTCGTCGCGCACACGGATCGTGTCGTGTCCGTCGATCCAATGCTCGACGTGGGCGGTGACGGTCACGAGCTGGGGCCCGTCCAGGTCGAGGTCGTTCAGGATGGTCAGGTCGAAGTCGGCCCGGAGGTGGCCGGCGGGGACGACGACGGTGGGCGGCACGCGCACCTCGGAGGGATCGCCGGAGGCGAGGGCGACCGTGATGGGGCGGTCGGGGCGGGGTTTGACCCTGACGGTGCCGAGCCGTTTGCCGGGGGGATCGCCTTCGCGGGCTTGGGGTTCAATCTTCAGTTCGAGGCGGCCGGTTTCGTTGTCGTGGACGTTCACGATCGCGCTGGCTGCGACGTGCTCGGCCGCCGCGACGCTGATGCGGACGGGCTGGGTGCCGTCGAGAAGGGCGTTGTCCGGAAGGCGAAGGTCGAATGCGGCGGTCTGGGCGCCGGCGGGGAGGGTGACGGTGGCGGGCACGGCGACTTTGAGGGGGTCGCTGGAGGTCACGACAACGCGCAGGTCGGCCGGCACCGGCGCGCCCAGGGCGATCACGGCCGATCGGGCCAGCAAGCCGTCGCCTTCGGTCGCTTCGGCGGGCAGCGTCAGCTGGAAGCGGCGTGCGGGCACGCCGGTGATTTCGATGTCGTCGAGGGCGATGCCGTCCAGCGGGATGCTGTTGTTGTCGTATTGATTGAATCGGATTTGGAACCGGTCGTTATAGGCCAGCCCCGCGGCGGCGGCGGCGGCGTCCAGGGCCACTTCCACCTCCGTGTCGCGGAGAGGCAACGTCCGCAGCGGGTGCGCCTCGTGCCAGTGGACGCCGTCCGCGCTGATTGCCACCCCGTCGAAGTCGGCGCCATCCACAAAAGAGCCGGCCGGAGGCCCGTGGGGATCGTCCCCGAATTCCCTGGCCCAAAAGCGGAGCACGACGTTGGTGTAACCGGTGAGATCGATGCCGAGTGTCAACTCGTTGCGCGCGTAGGTGCTGTCGGCCCAGGCGTCGAGCGTCACGTGATGGCTCCCGCCGTGCGGCCTGGGGTCGGTCGTCACCCGGGTCCGAAACGGCCCCGTGCCCGACACGCTCCAACACGGCTGAAACATGCCGGTTTCGAAGCCCTCGCGGAACGGCAACCCGGCAAACCCCAGCACGCGCAGGCGGATGTCGCGGGTCTGGGTGAACCCGCTGGTGGCGTTGGAAAAAGCCAGGGTGCCCGTGTAAACGCCGGGGGTCAGCGCCGCCGCCTGGGGGTTGATCCGGGCGGACACCGTGGCGGCGGCGGCCGGCTCGAGAGTGCCGCGGTCGGAGGTTGTCGTGAGCCAGGGAACGGTGCTGCGGAGGACCCAGTCCAGGGCCTGGCTGGTGTGATTGGTGAGCACAAAGGTTCTGCACTCGGGGAAGAACGGGCCGCCTGCGGGGCCGCTGGACGTGACCGGATCGGCCGAGGTGATGAGCAGTCCGTCCGGCAGATCGAAAAACTCGCGCACGCCGACGGTGGTGAGCGTCGTGGGGGCCTGCGCGCTGAAGCCCAGCCCGCGTTTGGCGAACCCGGCCCACAGGGTGTTGTAGTTGGCGCCGCCGGTGTTGACGAGGTCCGCCTGGAGGATTGCGTCGCGGGCCTGGATGAAGTTGGGGTTGGGCGGGGTAAGTTTGAGGGCGTCGGTGACCAGTTGGAGGGCGAGGCGGTTGCCTTGGGCGAAGCCGTGTTGCCGGATGAGGTTGGCCCGGATTTCCCAGAGCGCCATGCACCATACTTCGCCCTGGTTGTGGACTTCGGAGGGGTCGCCGTAGCCGAGGATGGGGTTGATGGGGACGCCGACGTGCAGGTCGGCTTCGAACGGGTCAATGTCCTTGAACGTCAGAGGGTTGACGGCGAGATCGGTGCAATAGGGGTAGCGCCGGATGCCGTAATAGTAGTTTTCAACCAGCCCGTAAAACTGCCACGTGGCATACCCCCCCATCGCGTAAGTGCCGTCGAGGTCGTCGTCGGGCTCGCTCAGCAACGCCAGCGCATACCAGTCGGACCAGCCTTCGGCCAAGCCGTAGGCCTGCAGCGTGCCCAGCCCCACGCCCCCGCCCACCAGCCGGTCCGTGAGCCCGTGCGTGTATTCGTGCAGCACAATCTCCGCGTCCAGGCTGCCATCCCGGGCCGGTTGCGGGCCGTCGAAAAGGAACATCTGGATCCGCGGCGGCGTGCCGTCACAGGTCGGCGTGAAGTTGGCATTGTTCCATCCCGACCCATCCTGCGCGTCGGCCAGCACGGGATCGCTTCCCAGGCCGCCGCGCCCGATGTTGTCCTTTTGGAAGTTGCCGGCGGCTTCCGTGAAGCCCAGGTCGTAAAGCTGGTCGTGCATCCAGTTGCACCAGTAGAACAGCTGCACCACTGACGCCTGGCTGTAACGCGTCGGTGCCTGGCTCAGGTCCAGCGGGAAATCGAACACGCGAAACGGCGCGCCCTGGGGCCGTGGAAAATCCGGGCTGTTGTCGGCGTCGCGGTCGAGGTGGGCGTCCACGTTGTTGCCGCGCGTTTCGTTGTCGCCGTCATGAATCCAGCCAAGCGGGGAGGCGTTGGTGCTCAGGGCGGGGAAGGTCAGCAGCCGCCGCGGCACCCGCGGCGGCTGGTTCGTCGAAGGCGCCCGGTGCCCCGGCGAAAACGGCGAGGGACTGTCGCTCGTGAAAACCCGATACGTCGCATCCGCCAGGTAAACCGTCAGGCACCGCCGCATCAGCACCTCGCCGGTCTGCGCGTCCACCAGCACGCGATACCGTTCGTTGCCGGCCGGCCGGGTCAGTTCCACCTGCCAGCACAACCGCAGCGTCGCCGCGTCCATCGGCAGCCACACCAGCCGCGCCTCCGCCTCCCCCGGCAAATGCCCCGCGCGAAAGCCCTGGCGCCGTTCCGCCCCCGGGACGGCTTCGCCGAGCGCCCAAACGCTCTGAGGTCCCACCGCTTCCTCCAGGCTCCCCGCCGCCGCCACCACCGCCCGCGCAGCCGGCACCGGCGGCGCGGCCACCAGCGCCGCCCGGCGCGGCCCGCCCGCGTCGGCAGCCGCGGCGGGCTGGGGGACAAACAGGCTGGCCACGCTGACCAGCTCGCCGTCGCGCGTGATGTGCCCGACCAGCACCCCCTCGTAAACTGGGATGCCGTCCACGTGCTGCTCCCACACGACGCTCCGCAGCCCGTTCGGACCCGACGCGTCGTCACGGCGCACCCGGGCCTGGGCAATCGCGTCGGCGCCGTGCCCGAACAGCGCCGCGTGCTCGTCCACAAACGCCTTCACCGGCCAATGCGGATCCCCCCCCCGCCCCCGGCGCCCGTAGTCCGCCGACACCCCCTTGCCCCGACCGCCGGGTCCGGTCAGGAAGCTTTCCGGTGACGCGACAAAATGCGGGCTTAGGCGGATCGGATCGAAATCCGTCCGCAGCCGGGGGACGCGCTGGCGCAACCGCTCGCGGGCGGCGGCTTGGGCGGGGCGGAGCTGTGGCGGCTGGGCGCGCGTGTGGGTGCGGCGGTCCAGGTCGGGCAACGGGGGGTGCTGGGGGTGCCGATAGGCCCAAAGCGCCTGCGGGGACACCAGGCCAAAAAACAGCCCGACGGCGGTGAACACAGCGATTCCATTCGGCATGCGAGGTTTGAGCACGGGAGTATTCTACATCACACTCCCCCAACCTCCAAACTCACCGGACGGGTGGAGTTGCGGTCTGGTGGATTGTGCCTGTGGACTGCAGTTGGACGAGCCGGTTGCTCAGGGCGGAGCGGTTGGTCCACAGGTTGGACCAGCGCGCTTGCGTCTGCTCCAACCGTTCGAACTTGACGGCCAGCGCCTCCACCCAGCCCGCTGCCCCCGCTTCCCCGGGCGCGAGGCAGCGCGCGCGCACGGTGTCCAAGTCGCCCTGCAGGGCCGCCAGTTGCCCGCGCAGGGTGCGTTCCGCCGCCTCGAGCGTTTCGGCCCGGTCGTGCATCAATTCGCGTTCGAGCCTGAGCGCGGCGAGGGTGGTTTCCTGCCGGCGCTCGCGCTCCTGGGCTTGGGCGTATTGTTCGCGGAGCCGGGCGTGCTGGGTCTGGAGGTCTGCGAGGGTGCGTTCGAGGTGGCGGACACGGGCCTGAAGTTCGAGGACTTGGCCGTCGCGCGCGGCGAGTTCGCGGCCGGCGGCGGCGATGTCGGCCTGTTGTTCGGCGACCACGGCGGCGGTTTCGGCGAGGCGGTTGGTGGCGGTGGCGAGTTCGTTGGAGGTGGTGGCCAGGAAGGTGTCGCGAAGCCGGAGCAACGTGTGCAGCTGGGCCACCTGTTGCGCGGTGACCGTCAGCGTTTCCTGCGACTGCTGCCAGCGGTTGGACCAGCGGTGGAAATCCATCCCCAACGCCGCCAGCCGCCCCCGGGCCTCACGTTGCTGATCCCACAGGGCGGCTCCCAGGCCCACCACCACCAGCGCGAGAGCGGCGACCGCGAATTTCAGGGTTTGTTGGTGTTGACGATGGCCGAGCCGTCCTGCCGGATCTCGACGTTCAGGTCGAACCCGGGCCGTGCGGGCGGCGACGGGGTGGTGCCCAGAAGCAGTCGCTCGGCGCCCTTCCGCTCGGTGCTGCCGTAAAGGCCGGACCGAATCCACTCGATGCGTTTGGCGATCGACAGTTCCTCGCGCAGCTTCGATATCTGCGTGCGCAGCATGGCCAGGTCGTTGAATTGCCGCTCCAAATCGGCCTTCTCCGATTGCATCCGCTTGAGTTCCTTCAACAAAAACTCGCGGTCGCCTTCGGAGGCGGCGAGCTTGGTTTCGGTGGCGGCAATCTGGTCGTTGAGGCCCTTGATGGCCGAGTTCAAATCGGTCAACTGCTGGGTCTGGGTGTCAATCTGCTCGGAAAGCGAGTCGATCTTCGCCTGGGCCTGGCGCTCGCGCGCCTGGGCCGCCTGGTATGCTTCCGCGTTGGCCTTGGACTGCGCCTGCGCCTCGGCCAGCGCGGTGGTGAGCCGCGTCGCCTCGTTGACCTTGTTCGTCAGCTGCGTCTGCGTGTTCTTCAAATCCCCCGTCAGCCGCGCATTAACCGTTTGCTGCTCGTCCAGCTTGGACTTGGTTTCCTCCACTTCCGTGGTCAAATCCGTGATTCTTTCGGTGTCCTGCTTCTTTTCTACCACAGCCTGGTTGTGCCGCTTCATCAAGGCAATGCCCAGTCCGATGGAGCAGATGAGTAGTATCACAAAAAGTGCCTTCATAATCGTTTGTTCCGTCGGCCGAGATTGCCCGGTCCCGCTCCGGATGGCAAGCCTAACGTCGCAATCCCCAAACCCTTGGACGCCCGAGCCCCAACGCCATTCATCCGTTCACCCGCCGCGCCGCCCGCATGCCCGCCCTGCCGGCTTTAACTTCTTCCCAGCCGCTGCTGCCCCATCCCAGCACACCCCGCGCCATTTTCATCCGCCCCCGCCCCCCCCCACGCAACCCGCAAGCCGCACCCGCGCGTTTTTTGTTGGAACAAACCCGGCCGCCGTCCGAGAATCGCGGGTCATGAGCGAGCCTGCTTCTTCCGCCAGGGACTCAGCCGAGCTGAGTCGTGACGAGATGCTGTCGGCGTTATTCGCCAACCTGGTTTTGCAACAGGTGAACATGGCGATGATGTTCCTCGGCAAGATCCCGCATCCTCAAACCGGCAAGACCGTTGTGGACCTCGACGCCGCCCAGATGTTCATCGACAACCTCGAAATGATCGAACGCAAAACCCAGGGCAACCTCACCCGGGACGAAACCAGCCTGCTCCGACAACACCTCATGAACGCGCGCATGGTCTTCGTCCAAACCGCCGAATCGTCCCCTCCCCAGCCCGAACCCGCCCCGCCGTCGGCCTCCCCAGCCCCGGAGTCCCCTCCCCAGCCCGGCGCGCCCTCCGCGCCACAGCCGAAATCGCCGGAGAACAGCCCGTCCGACGACCGGCGCAAGTACGTCAAGAAATATTAGCGCAACCTGGAAAGGCAGATTGCGTTTGCTTCCCGGGCGGCTTCGGGAAATCTTGTGGGTCATGGCATTTGCGTCGTTTCGGGATTGGATTCGCACGCTGGAACGGGCCGGGGAACTGGTGCGGATTGCGGTGCCGGTGGCGACCGAGCTGGAAATCACGGTGCTGGCCGACCGCGCGATGAAAGCGGCCGGCGGCGGCAAGGCGCTTCTGATCGAACAGCCCACGGTGAACGGGGTGGTGTCGCCCTTTCCCGTCGCCATCAACACTCTCGGCTCGTGGAACCGCATGGCGCTGTGTCTTGGCACGTCTTCCGTGGATCACGCCGCCGCCAAACTCGGCGCGCTCATGAACGCCCAGCCGCCCCGCGGATTCAAGGAGACCATCCGATTGCTCGGCACCGCGCTCGAATTGCGCCACGCCAAACCCCGCCTCGTCAACACCGGCGCCTGCCAGGAAGTCGTTCATGTCTTCGACACCCCCCAAACCCGGGACGCACCGGGGGCGCCCGCCCCTGCCACGTCTTCCCTGCCCACCCTGTTGAACCTGCCGATTCTCAAGTGCTGGCCGCTCGACGGCGGACGGTTCATCACCCTGCCGTGCGTCGTCACCCGCGACCCGGACACGGGCGGGCGCAACGTCGGC
Organism: Verrucomicrobiota bacterium; assembly: GCA_016935555.1. GTDB lineage: Bacteria > Verrucomicrobiota > Verrucomicrobiia > Limisphaerales > JAFGQR01 > JAFGQR01. The sequence continues at coordinate 2,531 of JAFGQR010000064.1, read as the reverse complement.
ATGTACCGGATGCAGGTCTACGACGAGCGCTCGACCGGCATGCACTGGCAGCTCCAGAAAGTCGCCGCCCGCCACAGCCGGCGCCACGCCGAAACCGGCACACGCATGCCGGTCGCGGTGTTTCTCGGAGGCGATCCGGTATTGACGTTTGCGGCCACGGCGCCGTTGCCGGACGGCTTGGACGAGTTCGTGCTCGCCGGCTACCTGCGCCGGCAGGCGGTCGACCTGGTGCGGTGCCGGACCAACGACCTGGAGGTTCCCGCCGACGCGGACGTGGTCATCGAGGGCTACGTGGACCCGCACGAGCCGTGGCGCGAGGAGGGCCCCTTCGGCGACCACACCGGCTTCTATACCCCGCCCGAACCCTACCCCGTGTTCCATGTCACCGCCATCACCCACCGGCGCGATGCCGTCTACCCCGCAACCATCGTCGGCATCCCGCCCATGGAGGATTACTACATCGGCGGCGCCACCGTCAGGCTCTTCCTGCCCGTGCTCCAGGCGACATTTCCGGAAATCGCGGATGTGGCGTTGCCGGCGGAGGGCGTGTTTCACAACCTGGTGTTCGTGAGCATCCGGAAGAGCTACCCCATGCAGGCCTACAAGATCATGCACGGCCTCTGGGGCATGGGCCAGATGATGTTCGCCAAATACCTGGTCGTCGTCGACCACGACGTCGACGTCCACAAGACCCGGGACGTCCTGTTCCACCTCGGCGCCAACACCGATCCGCAGCGCGACACCCTCTTCACCCGCGGCCCCGCCGACGTCCTCGACCACGCCACCCCCCACCCCGGCACCGGCACCAAGCTGGGCATCGACGCCACACGAAAGCTGCCAGGCGAAGTCCTCACCCGCCCCTGGCCACCCATGATCCGCATGGATGACGCCGTGAAAGCCGCGGTCGAACAGCGCTTCCCACAAATCCTGACCCCATGAAAGCCGCCGCCGGGAACTCGACCCCGCACGCCCGCATCCCGCCCGCGAACCGCCCGGCACCCGCACGCCTCCAATACCGCCCCCGCGCCCAGGCTTCCCACGGCCTGAATCCGAACCCGCCGAACTACCCGACTCCCGATGAGCCGCAGGCCGCGGCGCCGGCGCCCGGGGCGGAACGCGGCCTGCCGGTAGATCGCCTGTGCTGACCCTCCCCCTCGCCGGTCTCACCCTGCTGGCCCTGGCCCTGCTCCTCTGGCAATGGACAGTCGCCCTCCGCTTCCCGCTCCACCGCCGCACCCATCCCCCCCCACCCGCCCTCCCCGTCTCCGTCCTCAAACCGCTCCAAGGTTGCGACCCCGCAACCGCCGATTGCCTCCGCAGCTGGCTCGAACAGGATTACCCCGCCCCCGTCCAGTTCCTCTTCGGCGTCGCCTCCCCGGCCGACCCCGCCTGCGACGTCGTCCGCGCGCTGCTCGCCCGGCATCCGGAAGCCGACGCCCAGTTGGTGGTGTGTCCGGAAAAGCTGGGCCCCAATGCCAAGGTGTCCACACTTGTCCAACTCGAACGGCATGCCCGGCACCAAGCCAGGGTCATCAGCGACGCCGACGTGTGGGTGCCGCCCGGCTTGCTCCGAGAAGTGGTCGCCCCGCTCCGCGACCCGGACGTGGGCCTGGTGCATTGTTTTTACCGGCTCACCAACCCGTCCACCCTGGCCATGCAGTGGGAAGCCTTCGCCATCAACGCCGATTTCTGGAGCCAGGTCCTCCAAGCCCGCAGCCTCCGCCCCCTCGACTTCGCCCTCGGCGCCGTCATGGCCACCACCCAAGCCCACCTCGACCGCATCGGCGGCCTCGCCTCCCTGCTCCATCACCTGGCCGACGATTACCAACTCGGACACCGCATCGCCGCCAGCGGCGCCCGCGTCGAACTTTGCCCGGTCGTGGTCGAGTGCCACCACGCCCCCATGCGCTGGACCGACGTCTGGCACCACCAACTCCGATGGGCCCGCACCATCCGGGCCTGCCAGCCGATCCCCTATTTCTTCAGCCTCCTCGGCAACGCCACCCTCTGGCCCGCCCTGTGGCTGCTCGCCACCCTCGCCTCCCCAACCCCCTCGCCTCCCCTGACCGCTCAGCCCGCCTGCGCCGCCGCCGCCGCCACCCTCGTCCTCCTCCTCCGCATCCTCGCCGGCGCGCATTTGCAAACCCGCCTCACCCGCTCCGCACGGCACCTCCCCTGCTTCTGGATGGCCCCCGTCAAGGACCTCCTCCAATGCCTCCTCTGGGGCCTCGCGTTCGCCGGCAACCAGGTCCGCTGGCGCGGCCAAACCTTCCGCGTCGGAACCACAGGCAGGTTGATCAAACCGCCGGACGCGCCCCGCTGACGGGATGGCCCAAGGGCGTTTCCGGAAGGGGATTCTGCAGTCCTGCTGGGCGGCACGGCGGATAATTTATCACGACATTACTTGACACTGTCGTTTCTTTGGCCCAGGGTGCGTCCATGAAGCAGAGGTCTGAGCAAACGATCAGACTTTCGCGTGATTTCAGAAAATCTTTGGTGGGTCGGCTACTGGATCTGATAATGAATCGGCA
>JAFGQR010000063.1 GCA_016935555.1 Verrucomicrobiota bacterium | reverse complement strand
GATTTCGTAGTCGTGCTCCTTGGCGACCTCGATCTGCTCGAAGTCCATCGTGTCTTTCGTGGCGAACCCGGCCGAGACGGCAAACCGATACAGCGTCCGAACGGCGCCGCGGAAGTTGTTTCGGTTCCTCCCACGCCAGTTTTCCCGAAGCCAGGTATTGATCGCCGGGGCCGAAACGATGAGCAAGTCGCACCCGAAGGCCTTCTTGAAGGAATTGAGCCGTTTCCCCAGGTCAGCCAGGTAGGCCTCGCTCATGCCGTCCTTGCGCTTGGCCTGCAGCAGCCGGGAAACCGCGTCGGCCACCGACACCCGCGGCAGGGAGGTGGGATTCCGTTGCACAAAGAAGTTGACGGCCTCGGCGATGGATCTGCCGCCAAGCTTCCCGTGAGCGTCGGCAAATTCGGCGGCTGCACGCTCGATGCCGATGCCCGTCGGTTTCAGCACGTCCAGGGCGCGGACGTAGGACAAACGGTCATCGTCTTTGAGGGTGAGCACGGCGCCTTCCATGTTCGCCAGCCGGGTGGCAATCTCGGTTGCCTTTGTTCGGGCCATGTCCCGATCGGCAAAGGCCAGAAGCTTGCGTTTGCCGCCGGAATAGTCGGCCACCTGCCAGGTCCGGTACACCTTGAACCCTTTCTTGGCCATCTTCCGCTGGACGCGGCAGTAGATCCTGACTTTGACATTCCCCACAGCAACCTCGGAGGGTTTGGGCGTATGCATGGAGCCCTGTGTAGAGAAAGTGTAGAGAAAAGTCAAGAAGCATTCATTTTGCTAAGAAAAATGCCTGGTACGCGCGGCGGGGGTCGAACCCACAACCTTCGGCTCCGGAGGCCGACGCTCTATCCAATTGAGCTACGCGCGCACCTGCACGGACAGCGGCATTAAACCCCGGGCTGGCGGTTTCAGCAACCAATTAATACCGCCCCGGATCCTCGCCCCGCGGGCGCAGGACTTGCCGATGCCGCGATCGGCGGGAGTCGCGGCGGCGCGGAGCAGGACGGGTCCGTGTGGACAATCCGGCGCGAAGCGCTACGCTGCGGGCGGTTCCTATGGCAATGCGCGTGACAACCCTCGAACGGACCGCTCCCCTGCCCGCCGACCTTGGTTTTTCGATGCCGGCGGAATGGGAGCCGCATACGGCGACGTGGCTGGGCTGGCCGCATCATCCGACGGACTGGCCGGGCAAGCTGGACACGATCCGGTGGGTGTATGGGGAGATCGTGCGCAAGCTGGCGCCGGGCGAGCGGGTGCGGTTGCTGGTGCCCAGCCGGACTGCCGAGGCCCAGGCGCGCCACCACCTCCGTTGCGCGGGTGCGGACGTGTCGAAGGTCCAGTTCATCGTGCATCGCACCAACCGCGGCTGGATGCGCGACTGCGGGCCGCTGTTTGTCCGAAGGCGGAAGGCCGGGACAGCGGGGCGGAGGGGGGGGAGGGCGAGCAGCGGGGTGGAGGAGGGGGAGACGGCGGTTGTGGATTTTCATTTCAACGCGTGGGCGAAGTATGACGATTGGCGGCGGGATGGGACGGTGCCGGGGATGGCGGCGGAGTTGCTGGGGAAGCGGCTGTTCGACGCGCGGTGGGAGGGGCGTCCGTTCGTGGTGGAAGGGGGCGGGATTGAGGTGAACGGGCGCGGCACGCTGCTGACGACGGAGGAATGTTATTTGGACCCGAAGGTGCAGGTGCGCAACCCGGGCTTGGGGCGGCGGGGAATCGAGGGGGCGCTGCGGGCCCATGTGGGCGTGGGCAATGTGCAGTGGCTGGCGGCGGGGCCGGCGGGCGACGACACGCACGGGCACATCGACGACATCTGCCGGTTTGTGAATCCGCGGACCGTGGTGTTGATTCGGGAGACGAATGCCCGCGACGAAAACTACCGGCCGCTGGCGGAGAACTGGGAGCGGATGCGGGACGTGCGGCTGGAGGACGGCTCGAGGCCGGAGGTGATGGCGTTGCCGATGCCGTCGCCGCTGTACCATGACGGGGCCCGTTTGCCGGCGAGCTACGCGAATTTCTACATTGGCAACGCGGCGGTGCTGGTGCCGACCTTCAACGATCCCCGGGACCGGGTGGCGCTGGGCGCGCTGGCGGAGTTGTTCCCGGACCGGGAGGTGGTGGGGATTCACGCCGTCGACTTGGTGCTCGGGTTCGGCACGCTGCACTGCCTGACCCAGCAGGAACCGCTCGAGCGCCGCCGGCGGGCGGGGAAGCCGCGTCCGGGCTGACGGCGCGGCCGCTTCAGATCACCCCGGCCACCAGGGGCGGCAGCGGGGGGGGATCGTCGGAGACGGTGAAGGCGGCGACGAGGCGTTGGAGGGCGGTCTCGGCCTGCTCGGGCTGCGCGGCGTGGACGCGCACGAGGGTGCTGTCCGGGGTGACGTGGTCGCCCGGTTTGGCGAGCGCGCTGACGCCGACGTCGGGATTCAGGGGGGCATCCAGCCTGAGCCGCCCGGCGCCGAGGTCGCGGACGACGTCGCCGAGGATCCGCGCGTCGCAGCGCGTGACGTAGCCTTCCCGGCCGGCGGTGATTTCCGCCACCACCGGCGCGGCGCGGTCGGCGTCGAGCTTGGCGGCGAAAGCGTCGAGGTCGGCGCCCTGGGCGGCGAGCATTTCGTTCCAGCGGCGGCGGGGGGCGCCGGACTGCAGGCATTTTTCCACAACAACCCGGGCGCGCTCGAGGGTGTGGGTGCGCTCGGTCATGAGGTAGAGGTGGGCGGCGCATTCGACGACCAGCGTCTGCAGGTCGGGGGGACCTTGGCCGTCGAGGCACTGGACGGCTTCCTTGACCTCGAGCCAGTTTCCTGCGGCGCGTCCGAGCGGGGTGTTCATGTCGGTCAGCAGGGCGCGCGCGGGCAGCCCGCAGTCGTGGGCGAGGCCGACCATGGTTTGGGCGAGGTCGCGGGCTTCGTCGAGGGAGCGCATGAACGCGCCGCTGCCGAACTTGACGTCGAGCACGAGCGCATCGGAGCGGGCGGCGAGTTTCTTGGCGAGGATGGAGGCGGTGATGAGGGAGGGGGCGGGGACGGTGCCGGTGGCGTCGCGCAGGGCGTAGAGTTTCCGGTCGGCGGGCACCATGTGGCCGGTCTGGCCGCAGATCACGCAGCCGATGTCCTGGACCTGTTGGAGAATCCGGTCGCGGCTCAGGGCGGTGGTGAGGCCGGGGATGGACTCGAGCTTGTCGAGGGTGCCGCCGGTGATGCCGAGGCTGCGTCCGCAGATCATGGGCACGCGGAATCCGAGGCAGGCCAGGAGGGGGGCGAGCGGGAGGGAGACTTTGTCGCCCACGCCGCCGGTGGAGTGCTTGTCGACGACGGGGCGGGAGTCGGCGGCGAAGTGCAGCACCTCGCCCGAGTCGCGCATGGCCAGGGTGAGGGCGCGGGTTTCGGCCGCGTCCAATCCCCGGCAATGGACGGCCATGAGGAAGGCGGCCATCTGGTAGTCGGGGATGTCGCCGGCGACATAGGCGCGCACGAGGGAAGCGAGCGCCTCCGGGGCCAGGGGTTGGCCGTCGCGCTTGGCTTCAATCAGGGGGAGGATGGTCACTGGGGGTTTGGCGTTTTCGAATGCGATGTGAGCCGGTCAACGGGTTGACAGACCGCCGGGCGCACTTGCGATGCGAGGCGCGTCGTGATTTTCGAGTTGCAGCATAGCCGGGCCCGTCCGCGATGCCAACCCCGCTTTCGGAGGGTTCCTGGGCGGGGGCGTTGCCGGGTCAGGCGACAAACTTGCGCACCACCAGGCTGGCGTTGTGGCCGCCGAAGCCGAAGGAGTTGTTGATGACGGTGTTGACGGGCATGGCGCGCGCAGTGTGCGGCACATAGTCCAGGTCGCATTCGGGGCCGGGGTGATCGAGGTTAAGCGTGGGTGGCACGGTCTGGGTTTCGATCGCCTTGCAGCAGATCGCCATTTCCACCGCGCCCGCGGCGCCCAGCATGTGGCCGGTGGCGCTCTTGGTGGAACTGACGGCGAGGCGGCGGGTGTGGTCGCCGAAGACGGTTTTGATGGCTTTGGTTTCCGAGCTGTCGCCGAGGGGTGTGGAGGTGCCGTGGGCGTTGATATAGTCGACCTCGGAGGGATTGATCCTGGCGTTGCGCAGGGCCATCCGCATGCAGCGCGCCGCCCCGTCGCCGTCCGGGTCCGGCACCGTCATGTGGTTGGCATCGGCGGAATTGCCGTAGCCGATGAGTTCGCCGTAGATTTTCGCGCCGCGCGCCTGGGCGTGTTTGAGTTCTTCGAGCACGAGCACGCCGGCGCCTTCGCCCATGACGAAGCCGTCGCGGTCGCGGTCGAACGGGCGGGAGGCGCGTTCGGGCTCGTGATTGCGGGTGCTCATGGCTTTCATGGCGCAGAAGCCGCCGATGCCGAACTGGGTGATGGTGGCTTCGCTGCCGCCGGCGAGCATGACTTGGGCATCGCCCATGAGGATGGTGCGCCAGGCTTCGCCCATGGCGTGGGAGGAGGTGGCGCAGGCGGTGCAGGTGGCGAGGTTGGGTCCGCGCAGCTTATAGAACATGGAGATCAATCCGGAGGCCATGTTCAGGATGAGCATGGGGATGACAAAGGGCGACATGCGCCGGGGGCCTTTGTTAAGGAGGACGAGGTGCTGCTGTTCGGTGGTATGCAGGCCTCCGATGCCCGATCCGACGAACACCCCGATGTCATCGCGGTTGACGGCGTCGAGGTTCAGGCCGGAGTCTTTGAGCGCCTGGCTGGCAGCGTGGACCGCGAACAGGGCGAAGCGGTCGGCCCGCCGGACGTCCTTGGGGGAGGGGAACACCTCCGAGGCGTCGAAGTCCTTGACCTCGGCGGCGATTTGGGTGTCGAACTCGGCGGGATCGAACCGGGTGATGCGGGTGATGCCGGACTTGCCGGCGAGGAGGTGGGTCCAGAGGGTGGGGAGGTTGTTGCCGAGGGGGGTGACGACGCCGAGGCCGGTGATGACGACGCGTCGATCGGTCCAATGGCTTGGCATAATCAAAACAAATGGGGCAGCCAGGGCTGACACGAGCCAGAGCTGCCCCCACAATGGTCACCCTGGGCTACTTGGACCGGAGGTCTTCGATATACTTGACGACATCGCCCACGCTGAGCAGTTTCTCGGCTTCCTCGTCCGGGATTTCACTGCCGAATTCCTCCTCCAACGCCATGACCAATTCCACGACGTCCAGGGAATCGGCGCCCAAATCCTCGATGAACTTGGCGTCCAGTGTCACTTGGTCGGGATTAACGTCCATTTGCTCGACGATAATCTCTCGGACTCGTTGTTCTACTGATTTCTCTGCCATGGTATTCTCCGGTTCGTTTTGGGTCTGTCTAAGTCACGTTCTCCGGGGCGTCAAGCCCCGAATCGGGAAACTCGCCGCGCCGGTCGTTCTTCTGCCGCGCGCCGCCGACGTCACCGCCACCCGTCCCCTGTCTAGCCAGCGGCCTGCGCGGTGTCGAGCCGAATCTGGCCCGGCTCACATCACCATCCCGCCATCCACCGCCAGCACCTGTCCCGTCACGTAGCGGGCCGCCGGACTGGCCAGAAACAACGCCACGCCCGCCACATCCTCCGGCTGCCCCAGGCAGTTGAGGGGAATCTGCTTGAGCAGCGCCGCCCGCGCCTCCTCGCCCAGCGCCCCGGTCATTCGGGTCTCGATGAATCCCGGCGCGATGGCGTTGGCGGTGATGCCCCGCGAGGCGAGTTCGCGGGCGACGGACTTGGTGAATCCGATGACGCCCGCCTTGCTGGCCGCGTAGTTGCACTGGCCGGCGTTGCCGATCAGGCCGATCACCGACGCGATGTTTACAATCCGCCCCGAGCGCTGCTTCAGAAACGCCCGCGTGAACGCCTTGGTCATCAGATACGTCCCCTTCAGGTTGATGCCCAGCACCGCGTCCCAGTCCGCCTCCGTCATCCGCATCAGCAGCCCGTCCCTCGTGATCCCGGCGTTGTTCACCAGAATGTCCACACGCCCCGGCTCCTTGAGGATCTGTTCCGCCGCCGCCGCCACGCTCGCGGCGTCGGCCACGTCGGCCGCCACCGCCCACGCCTTCCGCCCCCGCTGCCGCACCGCGTCCACCGTTTCCTGCACAAAGTCCGCCTGCAGGTCCACGCAGACCACATCGGCGCCCTCGCCCGCAAACGCCAACGCAATGGCCCGCCCGATGCCCCGGCCCGCGCCCGTCACGACGGCGGCTTGATCGTTCAGCTGTCCCATAAGCGCCGGTGGTTTTCGGCTGTTCCCGGCCGAATGTCAATCCGTGAAATCAACCCTGCTCGTGGGCGCGCGGGCGGAACGTGGATTGGCGCGCCAACTGTTCCCACAGCGCGCGCTCGGCTGCGCCGAGCCGCGTGGGCAGGCGGATGCTGACGGTCACATAGAGATGCCCCCGATCGGCGCTCCGGCCCAGCGGCAGGCCGCGTCCCCGCACCCGCAGCTGCTGACCGTGGGAGGTGCCGGGGGGGATGCGCAGCGCGACGCGGCCATCCAGCGTCGGCACATCGATCGTGGCCCCCAGCACCGCTTCCCACGGCGCCAGCTCCAGGTCGTGATACACGTCGGCGCCCCGGGCCCGGAAATCCGGGTGGGCTGCAAACCGCACGCGCAGGTACAGGTCGCCGGCCACGCCCCCGCTGAGGCTGGGATCGCCCTTGCCCGCCAGCCGGATGCGTTGTCCGTCCTGCACGCCGGGCGGGATGCGCACCTTGTAGGTGTGCGTCTCGGTGCGGCTGGTGCGGGGATCGGTGCGGCGCACGGACACCGACCGAACGCCGCCCCGCAACGCCTCGTGGAGCGTCACGAGCAAATCCCCTTCCATGTCGCTGCCTCGGACAGATCCGGGGGCGCCCTCGAAGGCATGGCGGCCGCCGCTGCGGCTTGGACCGCCGACGTCGGAGAAATCGCCGAAGCCGTGCCGCCGACCGAAAAACTGCTCGAAGAATTCGCTGAACCCGGTTCCGCCGAACTCGAACTCGAACCCCTCCGCGCGCGAGCCGCCGGCGCCGCGGGCGGCGCGGGCCCGCCAGCCGGGCGGCGGTTGGAAGCCGGCGCCCTGTTTCCAGTTTGCGCCAAGCTCATCGTATTTGCGTCGGTTCTCGGGCGAGCCGAGCACCTCGTAGGCTTCATTGATCTCCTTGAACCGCTCCTCGGCGCGCTTCTTGTCCCGGGCCACGTCGGGATGGTGTTGGCGGGCGAGCTTGCGGAAGGCCTTCTTGATGTCGGTCCCGGTGGCGTCGCGCGGCACGCCAAGTGTCTTGTAATAGTCCTTAAAATCCAGCGGCATGATCCGCAGTGTTCACGTTCCCGCGAACACGTCAAGCGCGCCGCGAACGGATCAGGGCCACGTCTGCGGTTTCACCAGAAAATCGGCCTTGCCGACGCGGCGATTGTCGCCCGGCATGGACGGGCAGGTGGTGACGGGAACCTTGATGGCGGCCCACAGGACTTGTCCGTGGGCGTTTTTGCCCATGGGGTAAGGCAGCTCGTCGGCGATTTGGCGGACCAATTGGGCGGCCGCGTAAGTAGCGGGGCCGCTGATGCCGGCGACGACCAGGTAGATCTTCCCGTCCTGCCGGCGCTGGGCCGCCACAATGCCATACATGGTGGTGGTCTGGTGGTGCCATCCGACCCGATACCCCCTCGAGCCCACCATGAGCGCCCACGCCTGGTTGCGTCGGATTTCCCGGGCGAGCTTGCCGGGCAGCCGGGCGGCGAAGTTGGCGGCGGTGAGGCTGAACCCGCTTGGGAACGAGGGGCGCACGTTGGGCGACCACACGAAGCTGAAGGGCGGAGGTGCCGCGCGAGGCGACGTGTAACCAAAGGGTTTCTGGTTGAACATCCGGGCCAGGAGGATTTCCGTCGCCAGGCAGGCGCGGGTGGATCCGATGGAAATGAGGGAGGGCCCCTGGCGGCCCAGGAGCGGATGACTGGAGGAGACGAGCCGCTTTATGGAGCTGTTGCCGGGGATGTCCTCGAAATCGAAGTTCACGTGGCCAAGCTGCTTGCCCATGTCGTGCATCAGCACCGCCATGGCCCGGCAATCCCAGCGCCGCAGCTCGTGAACATGCTGTTTCAAGTTCGCCCGGCTGCCCAGGATGAAGCAGATGGGGCCGCTCTCCTTGAGCGCCTCCAGGATGCCGAGCTTCTCAAAGATCGGCTTGTCCGCCAGGCTCAACCCGCAATCCAGCGAGGTGAGATACCGGTCCAGTGCGCGCAGCTCCCACAACTTCAGGACGACGTTCTCGTCCTCCTCGGCGATTTGTTTCAGCTTGTGGCGGCTGACCCCCACTTGGACGCCGCCAGCCTTGATGTTCGGGTTGGCGCTCCGGATGGCCTGCTCCAGACCCAGGCAGCCCCCTTTGATTTCCACCTGCTGTTTGATGATTCGAGTAAGACGAAGGATGCGATCGCTCATGGGTCAATCATGGGTCAAGGTTGTACGATTCGTCATGGCATCCTGCCCCATCACCGGCCTTTTGTCCATCGCCGGGTCATTCGCCATTCGGGTCCAAACGTTGGACGTTTCCCCTTCCCATGAACCGCGCGGCAAGCAGCACGCTGCTCCGTCGCGCCAGCGCATGGACGCCGCGGAATCGGCGCCCGATTGGCTCGTCGTCGGAACGTGTGGGTGCATGCGAAAGCGCCGGCTCGCGCCGGCGCACTCGTGCGCGCCGACGTTGACCCCGTTCCGGTTCATGGCACCAATGCGCGCTTGGAGAGCGTCCGCCCTTTGCATGAACCGCGCTTCCACGCACCGAAGGTAGGGCGAGACTCCGTCGAGCCCATGCTTCCCCTCACACGCTGCCCTCATCTGGACCCGCCATTCCGGGGAGCCCAACGCCTGCTGATGTCGCGAAGCGAATCCAGGCCAACAGGATGCGGACGATTCAAGCGCATCAGGGCACCGGCAGCG
>JAFGQR010000062.1 GCA_016935555.1 Verrucomicrobiota bacterium | reverse complement strand
GGGGGGGGGGCCGGGGGGGGGGGGGGGGGGGGGGGGGGGGGGGGGGGGGGGGGGGCGGCGGCGGGCTGCTCGAGAAAACCGCCGGCGTCGGCGTCTTCGCGCAGCAGGGCGTCGATCCGCTGGCGCAAGGTGGCGTCGTCGCCGCACGCCGCGTCGAGGAGGGCGGCGCGTTCGGCGGGGCTGGCGATTTCCCGGGCGCGGAGGAACAGATCGCGTTCGGGCGAGCCGGGCGGGGTTAGGGGTGCGGGCGGGGGGGGAGGGGGCATGGGGATGGGGGCACGGGGCCGGCGGGGGTGGGATCCCGGGGGATGGGGCTTACAGGGAGGTGGGGTTGCCGAGGAGGGAGGCGATGCGGGCGAGGAGGCGGCCGGCGGCGCCGCCATCGAGGACGCGGTGGTCGAAGCTGAGCGTGAACTGGGCTTCGGTGACGGGCACGAAGGCGCTGCGGCCGTCATCCCAGCAGGGCACGCGTCGTCCGGCGCCCATGCCGAGGACGAGGGTTTGTTCGGGCAGGGGGATGGGGGTGGCCCAGGTGAGGCCGAAGGTGCCGAAGTTGGTGACGGTGGCGATGGAGCCGCCGGTGGCGTCGCTGGGGAGGTGGCGTTGGCGGGCCTGTTCGACGAGGGCATTGTAGCGGCCCGTCAGGTCGCGCAACGGGCTTCTGTCGGCGCCGCGCAGCACCGGCACCAGGACGCCGTCTTCGGCCTCGACGGCGAAGCCAACGTCGATCGCCGGCGGGTGGACGATGTGGTGGCCGATGAGGCGTCCGGCGGGGGCGCTGTTTTCGGCGAGTGCCAGGGCCAGGGCGCGCACGGCATAGAGGGCGGGGCCGGGTTTGGGGTCGAGGGTTTTGCGGTGGGTGAGGAGGGGATCGAGGCAGATGGGCAATCCGACGGTGGCCAGGGGGCGGGTCCAGCTGCGGCGCATGGCGTCGGCGACGGCGACGCGCATGGAGGAGGCGGAGGTGAGCTGGTGCCGTTCGAGGTTGGCGAGGAAGGTCTCGAAGTCCTGGATGGTCACGCGTCCGCCCGAGCCGCTGCCTGGCAACCCGGCCAGGTCGGCGGCGTGGAGGCCCAGTTCGACCATGCGCGCTTTCATCCGTGGCGACATGTAGCTGGCGCCGGCGGCGTGGGCGGGGACGGGGAGGCCGCGCACGCGCGGCTCGACTTTGCGGGGTGGCGACTCGGGGTGGGGTGTGCCGTCTTTGGCGGGGGCGGTTGGGTCGTCGTGCATGCCGGCGGCTGGGGGTGGGCGGTCCAGGCCGAGGCGGGCAGCGTCTTCCTGGGTGGCTTCGAGGTAGCCGAGCACGGTGCCGACGGGGTAGCTTTCGTGGATTTGGGCGGCGAGGTGGGCGAGGCGTCCGGCGCAGGGGCTGGCGACGTTCATGGTGGCCTTATTGGTTTCGACCTCGATGACGTCCTGGTGGGCTTCGACGCGGTCGCCCACCTTGACCAGGAGGTTGACGACGGTGGCTTCGGCAATGGACTCGCCCAATTGCGGCATGATGATGGGGATTTGGGGCATGGTGTCAGGAGGCCGGAGAGGGAGGGGGAGGGTGGGGACGGGGTGCTGGGGAAGCCGGGTTGGGGGGCATGGGGTTCACGTGCGCAGGACGCGCCGGGCGGCGGTGGCGATGCTGCGGGCGGTGGGGCGGTGGGCGGCCCAGAGGTTGGGGTGGTAGGGGACGGGGGTGTCTTTCGCGTTGAGGCGCTGGGGTGGGGCGTCGAGCAGGTCGAGGCCTTCGCTGGCGACGCGGGCGAGCACTTCGGCGGTGACGCCGCCCCACGGCCAGGATTCCCCGACGCACAGGAGGCGTCCGGTGCGGGCGACGGAGGCCATGATGGTGTCGGTGTCGAGCGGTTTGACGGAGCGGAGGTCGACGACTTCGATTTCGGTGCCTTCGGCGGCGAGTTCATCGGCGACGGCCAGGGCTTCGTGGAGCATGGCGCTGTAAGTGACGATGGACATGTCGCGTCCGGCGCGGGCGATGCGGGCTTTGCCGACGGGGAGGGCTTCGGTGGGGAGGGAATCGGCTTTGAGGTGGTAATAGAGCAGTTTATGTTCGCAGAAAATGACGGGATCGTCGATGGCGACGGCTTCGAGCAGCATGCTGTAGGCGTCTTCGACGGTGGCGGGGGTGAGGACGATCAGGCCGGGATACGTGGCGTAGAGGCCTTCGAGGGTTTGGCTGTGGAAGGGGCCGCTGCCGGAGGTGCCGCCGGAGGGCAGGCGGATGGTGATGGGCAGGGGGACGCTGGTGCGCCAGAAGGTGGTGGCGGCGTGGTTGACGATCTGGTTGAAGCCGGTGGTGGAGAAATCGGCGAACTGGATTTCGATGATGGGCCGCATGCCTTCGATCGCGGCGCCGACGGCCAGGCCGACGATGGCGTCTTCGCTGATGGGGGCGTCCACCACCCGGCCGGGGAACTCGAGGGCGAGGTTTTTGGTGGCTTTGAAGGCACCGCCGAAGGCGGCGACATCCTGTCCGTAGATGAAGACGCGTGGGTCCTCCTTGAGGGCGCGGGCCTGGGCTTCGCGGATGGCTTCCAGGTAGGTGAGGCTCATCGGGGCGTCAGCCGAGGTGGGTGTCGCAGACCTCGTCATAGCCTTCGCAGAGGTGCTTGGACGAGATGGCGCACCAGGATTCCTTGTAGGGGTCGGGGCCGCCCTCGCGCTGGGCGGTGGCGATGGCTTCATCGACCTGGTGGCTGGTGGTTTCCCACCATTGCGCGACGGTCTGGGGGGTTGCCCAGCCCTGGTCGAGCAGGAAACGCTCCGCCACCTTGAGACAGTCGCGTCCCACGTTCGAGGCCCGGAGCTTCGGATCCACGTAGCCCGCGTCGTCGTGTTCGCCGTGACCGCACAAGCGCAGCAGCCGGGCGACGACCAGCTGTGGCCCCTGGCCGTCGCGGGCCCGGCGGATGGCGTCGCCGATCACGTCGAGGCACGCGTTCAGGTCGGTGCCGTCCACGGTGTGGCCGGTGATGCCGTAGCCGAGGGCTTTGTCTTCGAGGTCGCGGCAGGCGAATTGGCGCGCGTTCGGGGTGGAATAGGCGTATTGGTTGTTGGCGATGACGGCGACGAGAGGGAGGTGTTCGATGGCGGCCTGGTTCAGCGCCTCGTGGAAGGCGCCGGTGGAGGTGGCGCCATCGCCGACGCAGGCGACGCCGACGGTGCCGGTGATGCCTTTGAGGCGGCGGGCAAAGAGCATGCCGTTGACGGCGGCGATCATGGCGCCCAGGTGGCTGATCATCGCCAGCATGCCCTCCCGGGGGCGGCCCCGGTGCACGTTGCCGTCCCGGCCCCGCATCGGGCCGAGCGGAGAACCCAGGTAGGTGCGCACGGCGTCCAGCACCGGCTCTCCGAACGCCAGCCGCCCCGCCGTGTCCCGGATCAACGGCGCAAACACGTCCCCGGGCCGCAAGCAGGTCCCCACGGCGGCACTGAGCGCCTCCTGGCCGCGACCCATGAACACGCCGCCGTGGATTTTCCCTCCGCGATACAGGTTTGCCATCCTCTCGTCCAGCACCCGCGCCAGCAGCATCCAGCGAAACGCCCGGACACAAGCGTCGCGTCGCGCCTCAATCCCTGCCCAATCCTGGCTGCACGTCGCATTCTGGACCATACGCCGCATTTATGCCGAGTTCAGTCCCGCCGTGCAACCATTCTTTGCGTGCGCGCGCTCCGGCGGCGGCCGCGGGGTCCGGTCTGGTGTGGCGTTGTTGTGCAGGGGCGGCCGTCCGTTGTGGTCGCGCCAGTTTTCTTGAATAGAACATGGCGCGGCGGGGTCGGACGCTGCTGCTGGGCTTGATATGGATGTTGATGTTGACCGGTTGTTCCATTTGGCGTTGATTGGGCGCATCCACGTGATGGCAATTCATCTCGAACGATCCTGCGGGATGCCTGCGAGGGCGTGCCTGTGGGCGCTGCTGCTGGCGGGATCCGCCCTGGCTGACGACTGGCCGATGTGGCGGCATGATGCGGGGCGGTCGGCTTATTCGTCGGAGGATCTGCCGGCCACGCTGCATCTCCACTGGGTTCGCGAGTACGGGCCGCGGGTTCAGGCATGGGACGATCCGCTGAACCATGACCTGATGTCTTACGACAGGATCTTTGAGCCGGTGGTGCTTGGGGACCGGATGTTTATCGGGTTCAACGACACGGACAAGGTGGTAGCTTTGGACATTCGTTCGGGGAAGGAGTTGTGGCGGTTTTACACGGATGGCCCCGTGCGGCTGCCGCCGGCGGCCTGGAACGACCGCGTGTATTTCACCAGCGACGACGGTTATGTGTACTGCGTGAGCGCAGACCGGGGCACACTGCACTGGAAATTCCTGGGCGGCCCCTCGGCGCGCAAGGTCTTGGGCAACCGGCGCGTCATCTCCGCGTGGCCGGCGCGGGGTGGTCCGGTGGTTCGCGACGGTGTCGTTTATTTTGCCGCCAGCATCTGGCCTTTCATGGGGACGTTCATTTACGCCCTCGATGCGGCAACGGGCACTGTCGTTTGGGTCAACGACAGCACCGGCGCGCAGTACATCAAACAGCCCCACAGCGCTCCCGCCTTTGCCGGCGTCGCCCCCCAGGGCGCCCTGGTGGCCACCCGGGACACCCTGCTGGTCCCGGGAGGACGCTCGGTGCCCGCGGCGTTCGACCTGAAGACCGGCGCGTTTCTGCACTTCCGGATTGACGACGGTGGCAAGGGCACGGGCGGCTCGTTGGTGATGGCCAACGACACCACCTTCTTCGTGCACACCCGGCATCGCGGCGTGCAGGATTTCGACCTCAAAACCGGGAAGAAAGGCAAGCTCACCTTGAACGAGCCCGTTCTTGGCCGGCGGCATCTCTACGCCGGCCAGGATCATTCGGCGCTGCAAATGAAAGTGATCGAGGCGCAGCGCAAAATCGACGCCGCCCGCTACACCGAACTCAAGAGCCGCAGCGAACTTCGCGAGGCGCTCTATCTCGAGGACGCGGCATCTCTCAAGAAAATCACCAATGCGCTCGCCTCGGCTGCCAAGAAGGTTCGCGATGCGCAGCGCGAGTTGGAGAAGGCGCGGGAGAAATTGGGAACCCAATGGGCGGGACAGGTGGTGCAGTGTCTGGGCGCCGACAAACACGTGCAATGGGAGGTCGCGGCTGATGGCACGGGCGACCTCATCAAGGCCGGCAGCCGGCTCTACGCGGCGGGCAAGGACCGGATTGTGGCCATCGATCCCCCCACCGCCGCCCGGCCTGCCCGCGTCGCGTGGTCCCACCCCGTCGAAGGCCGGGTGCTGCGTCTGCTGGCCGCCCGGGGCCGGCTATTTGCTGTCACTCTCGAGGGATGCATTCTGGCGTTCGGCGCGGCCTTGGGGCCGGCGGTCACGGTGTCTCAGACGCCGCAGCCGCTGGCGCCGCCGCCGCCGGGTCTGGCGGGACAGGTGCGGGCGCTGGTGGCGGAGGCGGACGCGGCCGAGGGGTATGCGTTGGCCTTTGGGGCGGGGGATGGGGCGTTGTTGGCGGCGCTGCTGGAGGCATCGAGGCTTCACGTGGTGGCGGTCGATCCGGACCCTGCGAACGTCGAGCGGTTGAGGCGCCGGATGGACGAGGCTGGGGTTTACGGGACGCGGGTCAGCGTGCATGCGGGCGACCCTCTGGCGTTCAAAGCGCCGGCTTACCTGGCGCAACTGGTGTGGGTCGGCGGTGGCGCGGCGGTGGGGCTGGCGCAGCCGCCCTGGGTCCGGGCCGCGTATCGATCGGTGCGCCCCTATGGGGGCAGCCTCTGGATCGCCTGCGATCCTGCCTCTCAATCCGCCTGCCTGGAGGGTCTCCGGGCGGCGCAGCTGTCCCGGGCCCGCGTGACTGCGGGCGCCTTCGGCGTGCGGGTGGTGCGCGAAGGTCCGCTGCCGGGCTCGGCCGACTGGACGCATCAATATGGCGACATGGCGAACACGGTGAAATCGGACGACGCGACGGTGCGGTTGCCGCTGGGGGTGTTATGGTTTGGCGGCAACTCAAACCTCGACATCCTGCCGCGCCATGGCCACGGCCCGTCGGAACAGGTGATTGGCGGGCGGCTTTTCATTCAAGGGATGAACTGCCTGAGCGCGCGTGATGTGTATACGGGGCGCGTGCTTTGGAAGGTGGAGATTCCCGATTTGGGCACCGAGGGCATGTATTATGACGACACTTACATGGATGCGCCGCTGAGCACCGTTTACAACCAGCGGCACATCCCCGGCGCCAACGCGCGCGGCGCCAATTATGTGGCCACGCTCGAGTCTGTTTACGTGGCGGTAAGCAACGTGTGCCGGGTGTTCTCGGCGCGGACCGGCGAACGGCAGCGCGACATCGAAATGCCCAGGGCCGCCGGCCAGGAGGCGGCGCCGCTCTGGGGATTCATCGGGATGGACAAGGACATCCTCTTTGGCGGCGCCGGTTTTGCCAATTACCAGCAGCGCTTCCGGGGCGCCGCCCCGGCAGGTCTGCCCAGCCTTTACGACTTGTCCGCAAGCCGCGGGCTGGTGGCATTTGACCGCCGCACCGGCGCCGTCTTGTGGCGCGCCGATGCCCGTCACAGCTTCCTGCACAATGGCATTGTGGCGGGCAACGGCCGCGTCTATTGCCTGGATCGCCTGCCCAAAAGCGCCGAAAGCAAACTCAAGCGGCGCGGCGCCAACCCCCCGGGCGATTATCGCATTGTGGCCTTCGACGCGCGGACGGGGCGGCGGTTGTGGGAGCAGGCGGCGCCGGTGTTTGGGTCCTGGCTGGGTTTCTCGGCCGAGCACGACCTGCTGTTGCAGGCCGGCGCCAGCGCCACGGACCGTCTCAAGGACGAGGTGGGGCGGGGGATGACTGTATTGCGGGGCCGGGACGGGTTGGTGGTTTGGACGAACGACCTGAAGTATAGCGGGCCGTGCATTTTGCACCATCAGCTGGTGATCACCACCCCCACCTCCTACAAGACTTCCAGTGGCGCCTTCCACTTGACCAATGGCACGCCGCATTTGCTGTCCAATCCGCTGACCGGCGAGGCCGAGCCGTGGAGGGTTTATCGCACCTACGGCTGCAACACGCCCATCGCCAGCGAATACCTGCTCACGTTCCGCTCCGGCGCCGCCGGCTTTTACGACCTCGAAACCCACGGCGGCACCGGGAATTTCGGCGGGTTCAAGTCCGGCTGTTCGGCCAACCTGATTGCGGCGAACGGGGTGTTGAACGCTCCCGACTACACGCGCACGTGCAGCTGCGCCTACCAGAACCAGACGTCCCTTGCCCTGGTTCACATGCCCGAACTGGAGCTGTGGACCTACAACCTCTATGGCGCCGAACTCACCAACCGCCACCGCATCAAACAGGTCGGCCTCAACTTCGGCGCTCCCGGCGACCGGCGCGCGGACACGGGGACCCTGTGGTTGGATCATCCCAGTGTGGGTGGCGTTTCCGCCCGTCTTGACGTCGCCCTCGCGGGCAACGGCACCAATTTCTTCTGCCGGCATGCCTCCCGGATGAGCGGCGACGGCCCCCCCTGGGTGCTCGCCTCCGGCGTCCGCAACATCGAATCGCTCTCCATCGCCACTTGCCTTTGCCCGCCGCCTCCGTCGGCAAAAAAAAAACGCACCACCAAAAGCGACGACGAGGACGAGGAGGACGACGACAAGGATGAGGATGCCGGCACGGACGCGGCGTCGAAGGCCGCGTCCAAAACCTCCTTCCGGAACAACCGGGGCGGCGGGCCGACGGCTTCGGCGTCCGCGCCCGCCGCCGGATCACAGGCGGCCTTTCCGCCGGCCGTCTACACGGTGCGCCTGTATTTTGCGGAGCCGGACGGGGTGCTGCGCGGGCAGCGGGTTTTTGCCGTCGAACTGCAGGGCAACCCCGTGCTCTCCGGCCTGGACATCGTTGCTGAAGCCGGGGGCACGCACCGCGGGCTGGTCAAGACCTTTGAGAACGTCGTGGTGACGAACGCGGTGTCGCTGCGTTTTGTGCGCGCCGCGGGCAGTCTCCACGGTCCTGTGCTATGCGGCGTCGAATTGTTGGACGAGTCGGTCCAACCCGCGTCGTTGGGGGCGGAATAGCATGGCGCCAGCCGGCTCCGGCGGTCACGAAAACCCTTGGCTTTCCGCGGATGCACCGGCCGGTTTGCCGGCGGAAGAAAATGCTTGCCTAAACGTTTTGGACGCACTATGAACAGGGGCGTTTCGGAGTAACAACCAAACCAAGGAGAACATCATGAAACACATCATACTCGCAGTGTTGGCGTTGGGCGTGCTGTGCGGCAGCCCCATTCACGGGCGTGCCGGCGGCGCTGTCGACACCCCCCCCGCAGGTCAGGCCGAGAAAAAAGCCAAATTCCGGCCGTTCCACGGCACCGTGAAAACGGTGGACCCCGATGGAAAAACCATCACCCTGCAGGGCAACAGGGCCCAACAGTTCGCCATCAGCACCAACACGGTGATCCGAAAGAACGGGCAGCCCGCCACCCTGGACAGCATCGCCACCGGCGACAAGGTCGGCGGACGCGCCCGTCAAACTGCGGACGGCAAGTGGGAAGCCGTCACACTGAACCTGGGGTCGAAGGCGGCGAAGGAACCGCCCCGGAAGAGCGGCGAGTAAGCCACCCGCGCGTGGCCGCGCATGTGGCAGGCCTTGGGGCCTGCCACATTTTTTTTCGGACATGCTCATTGAAGGGGCGGGACGGAGTCGGTCTGTCCTCAGCGCGGGCAGCCCGGCGCCCGGCAGGGCAAGACGTTCCAGGGGTATCGCGTTGGGTCGACCTGAAAGAGCGTTCATGGAAAGCGCCGGGTTTTTTTGCGGGGTCTTGTGTCGAAGGCGTTGGCCGTGTGCGGGTCGCGGCGGAATCCCGCTTGCCGGGGGGGGCGAATGTGCCTACAACTGGCCGCGTGGCGAAGGTGCTGGTAGTTGATGACGAGGTGACCATGATCCAGATGGTCACCGAGATGCTGCGCGCGCAGGGGCACGAGGTGATTCCCTGCAACAACGGCGACAGTGCCCTCGAGTCGATGGAGGCGCACACGCCCGAGTTGGTGATCACGGACTTGAACCTGGAGAAATCGCGGACGCAGGGTTTGGACATCCTGCAGAAAGCGCGCGCGCTGAACCCACCTGCGATTGTCATTGTGATCACGGGTTTTGGGACGGTGGAGACGGCGGTGGAGGCGATGAAGACGGGGGCTTACGACTATCTGGAGAAGCCATTCAAGATGGAGGATTTCCGGTTGTGTGTGGAGCGGGCGTTGTCGTACAACCAGGCAATCTCGGAGAACGTGTTTCTGAAGCGCCAGCTCCGGGACAAGTTCCAGTTCCATCGCATCATCGGGACCTCCCGCCCAATGCAGGAGGTGTTTCGGATCATCGAACGTGTTGCGGACACGGACAGCACGGTGTTGCTGTTGGGGGAGAGCGGCACCGGCAAGGAGCTGGCGGCCCGCGCCCTGCATTTCAACAGCCGCCGGCAGTTCGCCGCCTTTGTGCCCGTCAATTGCAGCGCTCTGCCCGAAAACCTGCTCGAGTCCGAGCTGTTCGGCCACCGCCGTGGCGCCTTTACCGGGGCCATCAACGACAAGAAAGGGCTGTTCCAGGAGGCCGACGGCGGCACCATCTTCCTGGATGAGATCGGCTCCATGTCGCCCATGCTCCAAAGCCGCCTGCTGCGCGTCTTGCAGGATCGCGAAGTCCGCCGCGTGGGCGACAACACACCCACCCACGTCAATGTCCGCGTCCTGGCCGCCACCAACGAACCCCTCGAGCGGCGCCTTAAGGAAGGCGCCTTCCGCGAGGATGTCTATTACCGCCTGAATGTCATCCCCATCCAGTTGCCTGCCTTGCGCGAGCGCCGCGACGACATCCCCCTGCTCGTCGGGCATTTCCTGAAACATAAAATCCACGCGCGCTCCGGCCAGCCGTTCCAGGTGACCCGCCGCGTCATGACCGCCCTCAGCGCCTACGCCTGGCCAGGCAACGTGCGCGAACTCGAAAACGTGATCGAACGAACCTGCGCCCTGAGCGAAGGGCATGTGATCACCCTGGCCGACCTGCCCGCACCCCTCCGGGAGTGCGTGCCCGCCGCGGGTGACGAACCCGGCTCCGAAACCGACCATCTTGTCGTCCCCCACGCTCCGGACATTTCGGGGCCCGGGGCGCCTGCGCAGCGCGGCGTTGCGACGGCCGCCGGCCTGGCGGGGCCCATGGCGCCGGGATTGCTGTTGAAACCGCTCAAGGATTTCCTGCGCGAACAGGAGATCGCGTACCTGCACCGGGCGCTGAGCCACACCAACGGCGACAAGGAGCAAGCCGCCGAACTGCTGGGCATCAGCCTCGCCACGCTCTACCGCAAGCTGGCCGAGGTCGGCAGCGACTGAACCGGCGGAGGCCGGCCTCGCATCCCGACCGCGCTGCGCCGAAGCCCCGGCCGGAGCTTGGGATCGCGCCCGGACAATTCACCTTCATCAGTGCCGGGGCGCGGGGATTGGGGCATGGTCCAGGCATTGCCCCGGCGCACGAGCGACGGGCTTTCCGCGTTGGAGGTTCGTCCGGATTGCAGCCGCTCGAGGCCGGGTTCGTCGCCCCGGTCCCAGCCGGGCGCAGATCTTTCTGTGGGCGGCCGCCAGCGGCAGGGTCTGGAGTTGCCGGGCCGACACCCAGCGCCAGCCGGCGCCCCGTGCCGCGGGGAGACCCTTTGCGGCGGCCCGGACCACGTTCAACACGATCCGCCAGCGCGTGATCGAGTGCCGCACCGTGCCCAGCGGCTCCAGCCGATCCAACCGCAGTCCCCAAACCCGCTCCGCCACCGCCCGCCATCTTTCAAGGACATCGCGACCCGGGGGCAGACCGCCCGCACCGTTGTGTTCATGGGAAGGGAACGCATCCGAAGACCGGACGTCAATCGGGGCCATGAACCTTCGCGGCGTGAGTCCTGCCCGCTGGGCGGGACCGCGCGTCGTTTCTTGGCAGTTCATGGGAAGTCGCGACTCCGTCTGTTCGGCGGCACCTATCGCGCCCCTGAACCCGGTAGGGCGAGACTCCGTCGAGCCCTGACGTTCTCCCCTGAAATGCGCGGTTGCCGCGGCGCGGCGCCGAGACGGCCGAGGATGGACGATGCCAAGGGAAAGAAGTGTGGGCTCGACGGAGTCTCGCCCTACCGCCGGCGTGCGCGAGCGCGGTTTATGGGCAGGGCTTGCCGCCGAGACGGTCGCGACATCGGCGCGGATCCGCCACGAGTCGGCATCGACCTCGGCATTGGGGAACTCCCAAAGGCCGGCATTGACAGCGCCGGGCGGCCGCTGCCGGACCAGGAACCGCCCGTGTTGTTCGATGACGAACGCGACGACGTGGCGGGGGAGGGTGGCGGGCCGCCGCCGGAGGTTGGGCAACGCCGCCACGCATCCCTCCCGGAAGGCCCGGCAGAGACGGCGCAGCGGACATTGCGGGCAGCGCGGCCGGCGCGGCGAGCACAGCACCGCACCGAATTCCATCAGCGCCTGGTTGAGGTGCGAACAGGTGTCGCCCTGTCGAAGCCGCAGGCGCGCGGCGGGGCGCCCTGTCGCGGGTCGAGGGAGCGCATGGAGCAGTCTTTTTCCGTTCTCCGCCTCGCCGGGCGCCGGGTTACGGGGGTTGGTGCGCAGCCGGTCGGCCTGCCGGACGAGCAGTTCGGCGAGGTGCCAGAGCCGGGCCTGGGTGGCCGTGGCGCCAGCATCGCCGCGGATCGCAAAGAGGCGGGTGAGGACGCGAATCAAGTTGCCGTCGAGGACGGGAGTGGGTTGGTTGTAGGCGATGCTGCAGATGGCGCCGGCGGTATACCGCCCGATGCCGGGCAGCGCGAGGACGTCTGCGAATGTTGCGGGGAACCGCCCATGGCGCTCGGCGAGCAGGCGGCGGGCGGCGCAGTGGAGGTGGCGTGCGCGCCGGTAATAGCCGAGACCTTCCCAGAGCTTCAGGACGGTTTCGGGCTTCGCCCGGGCCAGCGCCTCGATGGTGGGCAGCGCCCGCATCCAGCGTTCCCAGTAAGGGATCACGGTTTTGACCTGGGTTTGCTGCAGCATGATCTCCGAAACCCAGATGCCGTAGGGGTCGCGGGTGCGGCGCCAGGGCAGAGGGCGGGCGTGGGTGCGGAACCACGCGATCAGCGCGCGTGCGATGGCGGCGAGGCGCGTCTGGGGCGGGGAGGGGGGCATGCGACGGCGCTCAGCGTTTGGGTGTTCTTCCAACGCCGTGCCGGACGCGGGGTTCGCCCGCGCGATGGTGCGTCGCCGTCATCTTCGCTTCAGCCGCGCGCATCTTAGGGCGTTGCGGCCGGAACCGCAATGCCGCGCGACACCCTGCAGCGCCCGGCATGCGGATGTTCATGCCGCGGGAACTTGGGGAGGCGGCCAAAATTGGAGTTTTCATCCGGTGGGGTTTTGCGCTACCATCGGCGCGTGACGGTCGAGACGTTCAAACAAGAGATTGCCGCGGCGCTCAGAACCTATGAGCGCCACATTGTGTGTCTGGACAAAACCCCGCCGGACTGCGAGGCGTCGCTGGTGTCGCTGATGGAAAAGGCGATCAACGCCTACGAAAACCGCGGCGCCAACCTGCGGCACGGCATTGCGCTGGACCGGCAGATCACGGTGATCCTCAGCCAGACCGACAGCGACCGTCCGTTGTGCGGGATCTACTTCAACCTGCACTCGCCCTACCACAAAAAGACGTCGCAGCGAACGGCCAAATCCGTCGGCTGAAGCCGTCAGGCCGGCAGCGCTTGCGCGCCTGCGGAGCGGAGCGCGCGCGGCGTTGCATTGTGCGCCTTGACGAGGTCGACCCCGCCTGCCACCTTGCCGGTGCTTGGCGTCTTCAGAGACCGAGTGCGCCGCAGGCGGTCTGTTTGCGGCGGTGGTTCAGACTCCCGCTGTGCAGGCGTTGGTGCGGCGACTGGAGGAGGGGGTGGATTTGCGTTGCGACGGGGTGCCGCGCGGGGTCCAGGCGTTTCTGGCGGTGCTGCTGCAGCGTTGGTTTCCCCGCAAGACCGTGGTGGTGGTGACGGACGGTCTCAAGTCGCAGGAGAGCGTCCACCAGGACATCGCCACGTGGCGCAGCCTGGCCGCCGCCGCCCGCCCGGGGGCCAAGTCTCGTTCCCGTCCCTCCGCCACGGTGCCGCCGCTTTTCTTTCCGGCGTGGGACGTGTTGCCGGACGAGGGCAGGCTGCCGCATGTGGATGTGATCAGCGAGCGTCTCGAGACGTTGGCGGCGTTCTGCAACCCCGGCGACGCCCCGAACCGGTGCGGGCCCTCCGCCGGGTCGGGCCGGGTTTTGACGCGCGCGGCGGGGCCGGGATCGGCGCGCGGCGCCGGGGCGCGGCCGGAGGGGGCGTCTGCGCCGCTGGTGGTGACGAGTGTTGCGGCGCTGCTGCAGCGCACGTTTGCGCCGCAGTCCATGGTGCAACGCCTGCGGATCGTGCGGCGCGGCGACGCGCTGGATCCGCTTGATCTCATCGAGTGGCTTGAAACCCAGGGTTACGAGCCGGAGGCGCAGGTCAATCACAAGGGCCAAATCGCCCTGCGCGGCGGCATCCTGGACATTTTTTCGCCGACCAGCCCGTGGCCGGTGCGGCTGGAGTTTTTCGGCAACGCGGTGGAGTCGCTGCGCGCCTTTGATCCGATCACTCAGATTTCCCGGGAACCCGTTGACGAGGCGCTGGTGGGGCCCGCCGGCGAACTGGGCGTGCTCAAGCAGGCGCTGGCGCTGCACCCGAACACGCCTTCCGGCCCGTTGCCCGCCGGCTCTCAAGCCGCGCTGGCCACGCTGATCGAGTATGTGCCGCCAGGGACCCTGTGGCTGATGTGCGAACCGGAGTCGCTCGCCGCGGCTGCGGGCGGCCATGCCGCGCGGGTATCGGGGCAGGATGTCTTTCATGTGAGCTGGGAAGATTTCCAGGCCGCTCTTGCGCGCCGCCGCATGACCCGTCTCGACCTGCGGGAGCAGGACCCGCCTGCCGTCGCGGCCGGCGATGGCGCGGGCCTGGCGCTTGCGTTTTCGTCGCTGGAGGGGTTTCGTCCGGTGGCGGACCGCACGGAGGCGGCGGTGGTGATCGAGGCGCGGCGCCGGGAACACCTCGAGGCGCAGCGCCGTGAGTTTTTCGAACAGCTGCATCGTTGGATGCGGCAGGGGCACGCGGTTCATGTGGTTTGCAACAACGAGGGCGAGCGCCAGCGGTTTGTGGAGATTTGGGATGAATACGGGCTTGGCCGGGGCGGGTCGCCCGTGGCGGCCTCGAATTCACCGGAGCCGGCGTCCGGCGGGCAGCGGCCGGGCGGCGGCGCTCCGGAGGCGGCGGGGGGCGGGGCGGGGTGGAGGGCGGCGGGTGGGGGTGGGGTATGGACGCATTTGGGGGCGTTGACGGAGGGCTTTTTAAACGCGGCGGCGAAGGTGGTG
>JAFGQR010000061.1 GCA_016935555.1 Verrucomicrobiota bacterium | reverse complement strand
GGGGTCGGTCTCGAGATGCACTTCGAAGCGGGTGCCGGCGATGGCGCCGCGTTTGTCGCGCCGGACGTGGAAGTGGTAACCGGTGACGGGCAGGCCGGCGAGGTGCCGTTCCAGGGCGAAGGCATCGGCGCCGAGGTCGATGAGGGCGCCGAGGAACATGTCGCCGCTGATGCCGCTGGCGAGGTCGAGGTAGAGGGTGTTCATGGGGTCTCGCGGGCTGCGAGCGCGTTGATCTGGCTGGCGGCGTAACCGGCGCCGAAGCCGTTATTGATATTGACGACCGTGACCCCGCTGCCGCAGCTGTTGAGCATGGCGAGGAGCGCGGCGATGCCGCCGAAGCTGGCGCCGTAGCCGACGCTGGTGGGCACGGCGATGACGGGTTTGTCGACGAGGCCGGCGACGACGCTGGGCAGTGCGCCTTCCATCCCGGCCACGGCGACGATGACGTGGGCGCGTCGGAGGGCGTCCTGCTGCCGCAGGAGCCGGTGCAGGCCGGCGATGCCGACGTCGTAGATACGTTCCACCGCGTTGCCCATGATGTCGGCGGTGAGCGCCGCCTCCTCCGCCACCGGCAGATCGCTGGTCCCGGCCGCCAGAACGGCGATCGTGCCCGGCCGTTTGCGCAGCGGCCGGCGCTGATAGGTGAGGCAACGGGCGGCGTCGTGGTATTGGATGCGCGGGACATGCCGCCGGACCAGCCGGGCCTGGGCAGCGGTCGCGCGGGTGATCAGCAGGCGTCCCTCGTGGCGGATGATCTTGCGGGCGATGTCCAACACCTGGCGCGGGGTTTTGTTTTCGGCATAAATCACCTCCGGAAAATCCTTGCGCAACGACCGGTGCAAATCCACCTGCGCAAACCCCAGTTCGGCCACGGGCGCCGCCTGGAACGCCCGCAACACCTCGTCCCGGCTCGCGGTTCCGGCGCGAAACCTCTCCAGCAGCGCCATGGCGTCGGTTCGTGTCATGCCCCCAGCATGGCAAGCCGCACCCGAATCGGAAAGCGGAAAGTCGAACGCGCGCCGCAAAAGGCACGGAGCACCGCAGCCGCAACCGAAGACGGTCGGCCGCGAAAAGACGCGTGAGGCCCAAAGACGGCTTCTTTGTTTTGTGCAATCCGGGTGCACCTGTGGTAAGGTGGCCGCGCACTCATGACGATGTCGACCTTGCGACGCCTTGTCGCCCCAGTGGTTTTGTCTGTTGCGGTTCCGTGCGTTGGCACCCGGGGCCAGATCGCCCTGGACCGCGAACCGCCAGGGCCGTCGAGCCGCACGACCGGCCTCGCCATCACCGAAATCATGTACAACCCGCGCCCGGTTCAGGGCGGGGACACGAACCGGACGCTGGAGTTTCTGGAGGTGTACAACTCGAAGCCGTGGGCGGAGGACCTGAGCGGCTTTGCGGTGGACGGCACGGTGCATTACGACTTTCCGTCCAACACGGTTCTCGAGGCGGGCGGCTACCTGGTCGTGGCCCGGGTGCCGGAGCTGGTGCGGACGAATTACGGCATCACGAATGTGGTGGGGCCGTGGGATGGCGCCGCCAGCAACCGGCTGTCGACGGAGCGCGGCGTCGTGCGCTTGCGCCACCGCCAGGGCGCCGTGCTGCTCTCGGTCAACTACGCCGACTCCCCCCCATGGCCGGAGGCGGCTGATGGCACCGGCCATTCGCTGGTGCTCGCGCGACCGTCCCATGGCGAGGACGACGTTCGCGCCTGGGCGCAAAGCAATGCGGTGGGCGGCTCTCCCGGCGGGCCGGACCCGGTGCCGGCGGAGCCGCTGGCGCCGGTATGCATCAATGAATGGCAAAACCACAGCGACCCCGAAGACTGGATCGAGCTCTACAACCACAGCAACCAACCCGTCGACGTCTCCGGCGCCTGGCTCACCGACGATCCCGCCACCAACAAATGGCGCATCCCCGACGGCACCGTCCTCCCCGCCCGCGGCTTCCGGTCCTGGACCCAGAACCAGCTTGGCTTCCAGCTCTTCGCGGGCGGCGAAACGATCTTTCTGGTCAACTCGAACCAGACCCGCGTCATCGACGTGATCGACTTCCGCGGCCAGTCGAACAACGTCAGCAGCGGGCGTTCCCCCGACGGCGGGCCGCACCTCTATGGGCTGGCCACGCGCACCCAGGGCGCCGCCAACAGCCGCCCCATGCGCTACCCGGTCGTCATCACCGAGATCATGTACCATCCCCTCTCGGGAAACACGGACGACGAATACCTCGAGATCCACAATCGCACCGCGAGGACGGTGGATCTCAGCGGCTGGGAATTCGTCGTGGGCATCACCTACACCTTCCCGACCAACGCGATTGTCCAGGCCATGCCCCCCGGCGCCTACTGGGTGGTGGCGAAAAACCCCACCAACCTCTTCGGCATCTACACCAACCTCACCACCAACAACACCTTCGGCCCTTACACCGGCACCCTCGCCAACGGCGGCGAACGCGTCGTGCTCGCCGCCGCCGATTACGACCGCGTCAGCTCCGGCGGCCAGGACATCATGGAGAAACTGCCGGTGCCGGTGAGCGATGTGAGCTACGGGGACGGCGGGAAGTGGGGTTCCTGGAGCGATGGCGCCGGAAGCAGCCTCGAGTTGATCGACGCCGAGGCCGACGGCCATCACCCCTCCAACTGGGCGGATAGCAGCAACACGGGCGAAAGCCCATGGACCGCGATCGAGGGGACGGTGCCGCTGGGAGAGGCGCTCGGGACGGAGGTCAACGACGCGCTGATCGTCATGCTCCAGGACGAGGGCGAATGCCTCGTGGACGAACTCGAAGTGCGCGTCGGCAACGGCCCAAACCTCGTGGCCCATGGCGGTTTCGAAGAGCCTTTGAACGCCTGGTCGCTGCAAGGATCCCATGACTTCTCAACCGTCGAGCCGGCCGGCTTTGCGGGAAACCGCAGCCTGCACCTGCGCGCGGCGTCCCGGGGCGACAACCAGTCGAACCGCATCCTCTCGGCGCCGTTTGCGCACCCCATCCCGGCGGGGACGGCGGCGGTGTCGTTGCGGGTGAAGGCGAAATGGCTGCGGGGCTGCCCGGAGCTGTTGCTGCGGTTGCACGGGAGCGCGACGGAGGTCTACGGACGCATGGCGCTGCCGCGCGCGCTGGGCACGCCGGGCCTGCCCAACAGCCGGCGCGTCGCCAACGCCGGGCCCGCGGTGCACGCGGTGCGCCACGCCCCGTTGCTGCCGGCGGCGGGGCAACCGGTGGCCGTCACCGCCCGCGCAACCGATCCGCAGGGCCTGGCTTCGATGATCCTGCGCCACCGCCTCGACCCCGCCCCCGCCTTTGACGGGATCCCCATGCTCGACGACGGCACCGGCGGCGACGCCGTGGCGGGCGACGGCCTCTACAGCGCAACCATCCCCGGCCACGCCGAAGGCGCCATGGCCGCCTTTTACGTGGAGGCCCGCGACCCCCAAAACGCCATCGGCACCTTCCCCGCCGCGCTCGTTCCCGAGCCGGGACTGGCGCGCTGCTGGCCGAACGACGCGGTGGCGCGCGAATGTGTGGTCCGCTGGGGCGAACCGCAGATGCCCGGCGACTTCGCCACCTACCATCTGTGGGTGACTTCGGCCAACTCGAACCGCTGGCACACGCGCGACGCGATGAACAACGCGCCGATGGACGGCACGTTCGTCTACAACGCCAGCCGCGTCATCTACAACGCGCTGCCCCTCTATTCGGGCAGCCCCTGGCACCGCACCAATGCCCTCACCGGCCCCGCCGGACTCCACCGCACCGATTACGAACTGAATTTCCCCGACGACGACCCCCTGCTCGGCGCCACGGATTTCGTCCTGAACAACCCGGGCAACCCCAATGTCACCACCGTCAGCGACCTCAGCGCCGTGGCCGAGCAGACGGTCTACTGCGTTTTCGAGGGGATGGGCATGCCGTTCAACCACCGGCGTTACATCCATTTCTTCGTCAATGGCAGCCAGCGGAGCCTCGCCTTCGAACGCCCGGGCCACTTCATCTTCGAAGACTCGCAGCAGCCCAACGGCAGCATGATCGAGCAGTGGTTCCCGAACGACGCCGGCGGACCGCTGTTCAAACTCGACGACTGGTTCGAGTTCGAACCCAACGGCTTTGACGTGGCGGCTTACGACGACGCCGACCTGACGCGGCGCATGGTGTGCATCGACGGACAGCCCACCCTCGTGGCGGCATCCTATCGGTTCATGTTCCGCAAGCGCTCCGTCAATGCGGGCTCCTCCGAGAACGATTACGCCCCGATCTTCGCGCTCATCAACGCCGCCAGCCCGGCCGACAACCCCACCCACACCGCCGTGGATCCCGACCTCCTCGGAACCGTCGTCGACTGGGAAGCCTGGATGCGCCACTTCGCCGTCCAGCGCGCCGTGGGCAACTGGGACAGCTACGGCTGGGAACGCGGCAAAAACGATTACCTTTACCAGGGCGCCGCGGGCGGCTTTGTGCACCTGCCCTGGGACATCGACTACAGCCTCGGCCTGGGCAAACCGGCCGACGCGCCGCTGTTCGACTCGAACGATCCCCGCGTGCGCGCCATGTTCAACACGCCGGCCATCCAGCGCGCCTACTGGCGCGCGTTTGCCGAACTGGTCGACGGCCCGTTCCGCAACGCGCACCTGGACCCGTTCATCGACGCCCGCGTCGCCGCGCTGACCCGCAACCTGGTCGACATCGACTTGGACGCCGTGGCGGCCATCAAGACCTACGTCGCCGATCGCCGCGCCTTCCTCCAGTCGCAACTCGCGACGGTGGCAACACCGTTCACCCTGGAAGGGCCGCCGACCCTCGAGACGACCAACAACCTGCTCGTCGTGCGCGGCCTGGCTCCCGTCGCCGTCAAGGACATCACTCTCAACGGCACCGTGTACCCCGTCACCTGGACCTCCGCCACCCACTTCATCCTGCGCACCGTGCTCGCCCCCGGCCTCAACGTGCTGACGCTCGCCGGGCTCGACCGTCTCGGCGCGCCGGTGCCGGACGCGGCCCGGGAGTTGAGCGTCATCTACACGGGGCCGGCGCCCGAGCCGCGGGGCGCGCTGGTGTTCAGCGAACTGCTGTTCGCACCCGCGTCGGCCGACGCCCAGTTCATCGAGCTGCTGAACCGGTCGGACCTGAACTTCGACTTGACCGGCTGGCAGCTCGACGGCGCCGGGTTCACCTTTCCGACCGGCTCCATCGTGGCCGGCCGGGAAACGGTGCTCCTGGTCCGCGACCGCGGCGCCTTCCGCGCCGCCTACGGCAACCTGCCGGTGCTGGGCGCGTTCCGCAGCACCCTGCCGTCCACGCGCGCCCATGCGCTCGCCCTGGTGCGGCCGGGGCCGGAGGGCGGCGAGGTGATCGGGGCGATCCGCTACGAGGTGGCTGCTCCGTGGCCCGAGCCGGTGGCCGGCGCTTCACTGCAACTGATCGATCCCGCCCAGGACAACCGCCGCCCGAGCAACTGGGCCATGGACACCAACGCCTGGGCCACACCCGGCGCGCCCAACTCGGTCGCCGGAAGCCTGCCGCCCTACGACCCGCTTTGGCTCAACGAGCTCCAGGTCGTCAGCCTCATCGGCCCCGCCGACAACACCGGCGAGGCCGAACCCTGGCTGGAACTCCATAACGCCGACGATCTGCCGGTAAGCCTCGACGGCTATTTCCTCGCCGACAACTACACCACCAACCTCACCCGCTGGCCCTTCCCACCCGGCCTCACCCTCGAAGCAGGCGACCATCGCGTCCTCTGGCTCGACGGCGAACCCGCCGAAACAACCGACGCCCACCTGCACGCCGGATTCCGCGCCGGGGACGGGGGCCAACTGGCCCTCGTGCGGCTCGTCGGCGGGACGCCCCAAATCACCGACCACATGACATGGACCGGGTTGGGGGCCAACCTCAGCTACGGCAGTTGGCCCGAAGGCCAGCCCGTGTTCCGCCAGGGACTCAGCGCGCCCACCCCGGGCGAAACAAACGCGGCTCGCCCCCGCCCGATTGTGATCAACGAGTTCCTGGCGCTCAACTCAGCCGGCTTGCGCGACCCGGCCGACCTGGACCGCGACGACTGGATCGAACTCTACAATGCCGGCGCCGACCCCGTCGACCTGGCCGGATTCCATCTCACCGACGACCCCGTCGTGCCCGCCAAGTTCCGGGTTCCGGGCGCGCCACCCCGGGTTCTGGCGCCGGGCGGGTTTCTTCTCATGTGGGCCGACGATGAAGTCTCCCAGAACCGGACTGACCGCGATCTGCATCTCAACTTCAAGTTGTCGGGCAGCGGCGGCTTCATTGGTCTGTATGCGCCGGACGGATTCACCCCCGTGGACACCCTCCACTACGGCGAACAGGTGGCCGACCTGAGCGAAGGCCGTTATGGCGACGGCGCCAGCATGCGCTACCTCATGCCCCGGCCCACACCCAAGACGCGCAATGCCATCGCCGATTACAATACCGCGCCCTCCTTTCCCGTAATCCCGGACACCTACGCGGTGCCGGGACAAATCATCACCCTCACCATCCGCGCGACCGATCCGGACGGGCACATCATGACCTACGCCGTCGACGCGGGCCCGCCCGAATCCCAGCTCAATCAAAGCGGCCTCTACCGCTGGATCGTCCCCACCAACCAGCCCCCCGGCGATTACATTATCACCCTCCGCGTCACCGACAGCGGTTCCCCGCCCCGCAGCGATGTCACCACCTTCCGCATCCTGGTGCGCCCGCCCGGCACGCCGACCCCCGCCTCGGGTCCCGAGATCCGCGCGGTGGCGGCGACCCAGGGCCAGGCCACGTTCACCTTCGCCACCACGCCCGGACGCGCCTACCGCGTCCTCTACCAGGACGATCCCGGCGCGGCGACGTGGCACCCGCTCGGTCCGGTTTTTGTGGCCGGCAGCCCCACCGCCAGCCTGACCGATCCCATGGTTGCCCCGCAGCGCTTCTACCGGGTCCAACAACTGGACTGAGTCCCGGCCCTCCCCGGTGGGCTTTGCGCTCACGTCTGGACAATAGACATTCTTCTTGGACGGAGGGGTTTCGCCTTGAGGTGACCTTCTCCCCGACGCTTGCCGCCGCCACGCAGGAGAAGAGCGCAGCGGTCGGCGGTCAGGAGCAACGCGCGATGCGCCCTCCGGGCGATGGGACGCGGTGGAACGCGCGTCCTTACCTTGGCCAAGCGCCCTCTCGCGGGTAGGGACGCGTTCCATCGCGCCCGTGACTTCCCCTTGAGGACATGCATCGGCCCAGACACTGGCACGGCCCTAGGGGTCAGATGGCAGTAGATCGCCTGGACGGAAACAAAGACTGCCTGTTAGGTCGCTTGTTCCATGTCCCCGACTGCGGCCTCCCCCGACCGCCGCCCCGGGTTGCCTGGCAGACAGACCGGCGTTATGCTGGGGGTGAGGATTTTCTGGTTTCGATCTATTTTGAAACCCTGACGGGCGACCCGGCACAGGCGCGGGACGAGGCGGTAATCCTGGCCTGGCTGCGCTACTTTCTCCAAACCTACGGCAGTCACCCGCGCCTGCTGCGCGTGGAGGGCAGGCCGATGGTGTTCATCTGGGCTGCCAGCGCCGCGCCCACCGACTTGTGGAAGCGCGTGTTCAGCGCGCTGCGGGGCGAGGGCGGGACGGGCCAAATTGAGTTTGCCTGGGACGCCGGCCCGGCCTAAACAGAGCGGCATGCAAGCGCAGTTCTTTCCGACTCTGGCATTGGCGCTGGCCTGCGGCGCCGGCATCCCCCACATGGCCCGTGCCCTGGACCTTCACGTCGCCCCCGGCGGCAGCAACACGTGGTCGGGCCGCCTCGAGCAGCCCAATGCCGCCCGCACCGACGGCCCGCTGGCTTCCCTGGAGGCGGCGCGGGACGCCCTCCGCAAGATGCGCGCCCGGGCGCCCATCGCCGAGCCCGTCCGCATCCGCATCGCCCCCGGCGAATACCGCGTGACCGACGCCCTGGTACTGACGCCCGAAGACAGCGGCACGGCGCAGGCACCCGTCACCTACGAAGCCGCCACCCCCCGCCGGCCGGTGTTCGACGGCGGGCGGTGGATTCGCGGATTTGCCGCCGGGCCCGGGGGCACGTGGCAGACCCGGATCCCGGACGTCGCTGAAGGCCGTTGGTATTTCGAGCAGCTCTGGATCAACGGGCGCCGGGCCACCCGGGCGCGCTCACCCAACCGGTTCTTCTTCCATATGCTCGAGGTGAAAGAAGAGGTCCTGGGGCAAGACACCGCCCGCCGCGCCAAGTCCGCCCGCCAAACGATCCGGGTGCAGCCGGAGGTGCTCGCGCCGCTGGCGGATCTGAGCCCGGCGGCGTTCAAGGACATCCACCTGCTGGCGTATCATAACTGGGACAACACCCGCCGGTTCCTCGACCGCATCGATACCGCCCAAAACACCATCGTCACCAGCGGCGCCGGCATGAAATCCTGGAACCCGTGGCGCGCCAACACCCCGTTCATTCTTGAAAACTTCCGGGCCGCCCTGGACACGCCGGGCGAATGGTTCCTTGAGCGCAACGGCACACTGGTGTATCTGCCGTTGCCGGGCGAGGCCATGGCGAGTGCGCGCGTGGTGGCGCCGGTGACGGAGAGGTTTGTGCTCCTGCGAGGCGATCCGGCCGGAGGCCGCTTCGTGGAACATATCGCGTTCAAGGGGCTCGCCTTTCGCCACAGCCAATGGCGCACCCCGCCGGAAGGCTTCGAGCCTGCCCAGGCCGCCGCGCCCATCGAAGCCGTCATCCAGGCCGACGGCGCCCGGCATGTGACGCTCGAGGATTGCGAGGTTGGGCACATCGGCATCTATGGCATCTGGTTCCGAGCCGGCTGCCGCGACTGCGTGGTGCGGCGTTGCGAGGTGCATGATGTCGGGGCCGGCGGCGTGCGGATCGGGTCGACCGGCCTCGCACGGCATGACGCGCAACGCACAAGCCACATTGTCGTGGACAACAACATCGTGCGCCACGGCGGGCGCATCTTCCCGTGCGCGGTGGGCGTGTGGATCGGCCACAGCGGCGACAACCGGGTGACCCACAACGAGATTGCGGACCTGTTTTACACCGGGATCAGCGTGGGCTGGCGCTGGGGCTATGGCGAGAGCCCGGCCAAGCGGAATGTCATTGCGTTCAATCACGTGCACCATCTGGGGTGGGGCATGTTGAGCGACATGGGGGGCATCTACACGCTGGGGCCGAGCGAGGGCACCGTGGTCACGAACAACGTGTTTCACAACATCCACGCCTACGGGTATGGCGGCTGGGGACTCTACACCGACGAAGGGAGCACCGGCATCCGATTCGAGAACAACCTTGTGTATGCCACGAAGACCGGCAGCTTCCACCAGCACTACGGCAGGGACAACGTGCTCCGAAACAACATCCTCGTGAACAGCCTCCAGCACCAACTCCAGGCAACGCGCGTCGAACCCCACCGCTCCTTCACGCTCGAGCGCAACATCGTCTACTGGACTAATGCCAGCCCCGCCACCAGCGGCCCCTGGGACAAACTGAATTACCTGGCGCGCAGCAACTGCTATTGGAACCCGCACATGACCCCCGAAACCCGCGACCGCCTCCGGGGATCCTGGCGCGCCCGCACCAACGAGCTGGATACCCTCATCGCCGACCCCGGCTTCGTCGATCCGGCAACCCACGATTTCCGGCTCCGGCCGGACGCGCCGGTGTTGCGGCTCGGCTTCAAGCCCTGGGACCCCGCGCAAGCCGGCGTGTATGGCGATGCCGCGTGGCGGGCCAAGGCCGCCACCGTCACCTACCCGCCCCTGGAAATCGCCCCGCCGCCGCCGTCACGCCGCGCCCCGGCGCCATAGCATCGTCGACTTTTTAGCGAGCGTAGCCGTGGGGGGCATCCCGGATGCGGGATGACGCCCGCGGAAAGCCCACCCAAACGGCACGGCGTTGCGTCAGCGACGCCTTTGGGGCGGCTCCTTGTTGGCTCCGCCTTCGCTCACCACTGGCGCAGCCGATAGAACCCCTGGGGGGCATGGGTGAGCGCGCCGCAATCTACCACGGGCGGTTCGACCTGGATCGGCCCCAGCGGCACCCATGGACCCGGCATATCCGTCGCTTTCTCGATTTGAAAGGCTCGCCCGCTGGCTTCCCAGCTCAGAACCACGTCGCCGGTGACAGGATCGAATCGAGACACGCTGCACCGCGGCTCCGGCCAGCCCGGCGGCGGCCCCGCGGCGTCGTTCACCACAAAGAGGGCGTCCAGCCCGAAGTCGCCCAAGTCTTCCACCGGGGCGAAGCGTTCGAGAAGCGACAGGTTGCGGTGGATGATCCGCCCCTGGTCGCTGAGCAGATCGCCAGGCAGAATCGGCCCAAGAACGTCGTCGGTGAATCCTTCCTCGAGCGAGAACCAGATTTCGCCGCCAGGCCACACGTAAATGGCGTCGAGACCCCAATCGTACACGATCGGCGGCGGATGGAACTGCGCCAGTAGCGCGTCGTGTGTCCGCACGACCACCCCGCCGTCGGACAGCAGGTCGCCACGCCGGAGCAGGCCCGCCGTGCCGGAGAAGATCTCCGTTTCGATGGAATACAGGATCTCCCCGGAGTCGAGCACCTGCACCGCATCGAGCCCCACATCGGGCACCGGCGGCATGATCATGAAGGCCGCAATCAAGTCCCCGTTGCGGGCGACGATACGCCCCCGGTTGGACACCAAGTCGCCGTGATGAAGTGCGCCCAGCGTTTCGCTGAACACATCCTGCTCAATCGAAAGAACGACCTCGCCGCCGGGCAGCACGTCCACAGCGTCCAGACCGAGATCCGGCACGCCGGGCATCAGGCTCAGGTGAACCGCCAACTCCCCGTTGCGCTTCACGACGCGTCCTGCCGAGGAAAGGAAATCGCCGGCGCTGACGCGGTTGGTGGGCGGCTGCCAGATGCCCGCCGTGAATTCCTGCATCGTGGAAAACCAGATCTCACGCGCGGGCGCGGTGTCCGGCTTGAAAACCGTTTGCGCGTGGATGTGTCCAGCGCCGAAGAGAAAAACCGCTCCGCTGGCCAAGGCCAGCCCGTGCCGCGGAACAACACTTGTCTTCATAATGAGCGCGCCTGAAAGGCTGATATTCCGTTACCATCAGCGCGCGGGAGATTCCAGCCAAAACAACCATCACAACAGCGTTGGAGTTGCATCCGGACCGCTGAGGCCCGGGCGGCGGTTGCTTTCACGACCTCCGGGAATCCAAACGGCCCAAAATGAATCAGAGCCCTTGACAAAATTTGTCCGGTTGAGTAGTTGAACAACCCTTGCCGGCGGGACCAGCCTCATGGAACGGTTGGGCCCGCCCATTCGACCGACAGGAGCTTGTAGCGATGAAAAAAACAGTACGGATCATGAGTTTGGTTGCGGCGATCGCCGCCATAAACGTCGTGCCCGCGCTGCGGGCTGCGGAAGCCGGCGCCGGCGACGACCGGCCCGGGCGCGGCCTGACGGTGGCGTTCCAGTATAGCGGGATCACGATCGAGGCGGAAGACAACGTGAGCGTGGACCTGCTGGTGCGCAACCGGGGGCGGTCCGACGAAACGGTGTTGTTGCAGGTGACCGACCAGCCCAAAGACTGGGAGGTCGAACTGAAAAAATACAGTTCCATCGTCAGCGGCGTGTTTGTCGCCGCCGGTCAGGAGCAGACCCTCTCCCTGAGCGCCAAGCCCAAGGCGCCGGACCGGGCCCAGGAAACCCGGAAGCTGCCGCCGGGAACCTACCGCTTCGCCGTCCAAGCCCGGACGGAGGACGGCGCGCTCACGCAGAACGCGGCCGTGCGGGTCACGGTGCGCGAGAAGCCGAAGGGCAAGGAGCGGGTGAACATGGACACCACCTACCCGGAGTTGCGCGGGCCTGCGGACGACAAGTTCGTGTTTTCGCTCGATGTGCGCAACGACACCGACCAGGATGCCGTGTTCAACTTCAAAGCCACCGCGCCGCCCGGGTGGGAGACGTCCTTCAAGCCGGCGTATGAGCAGAAGCAGATTGCCTCCCTGCAGATCAACGCCAACTCCAGCAAAACCGTGGAGCTGCAGGTCACACCCCCCTACAATGCCGAGGCGGGCGAATACGAGTTCCGCGCGGAAGCCGCCTCCCCCAAAGGCAAGGCCGAAAAGGACCTCAAGGTCGTCATCACCGGCACCCACTCCATCAAGGCCGGCACGCCCACCGGCCTGCTGTCGCTCGTCGCGGAACAAGGCAAGAAAGCCAACACCTCGCTCATCGTCCACAACAAGGGGTCCGCCCCGCAGGGCGAGATCAGCTTCACGGCGTTCAAGCCCGAGAACTGGGAAGTGAAGTTCGACCCGGAGAAGATCAACCGGCTCGAGCCGGGCGCGTTCAAGCAGGTGGAGATGACCCTCACGCCCGCGGCGCAGGCCCTGGTCGGCGATTACGCGGTCAACGTCCAGGTGCAGGGCGAGAAAGCCAGCGACGACGTCGAATTCCGCGTGACCATCAAGGCTTCGACGACGTGGGGTTGGGTGGGCGCGGCGCTGATCGTGATCGTCATAGCCGGCCTGGCCGTGGCGTTCAAAACCCTGGGACGGCGCTGAGCCATGGCTGCGGTCATTGAAACCCAGGGTCTGACGCGCCGCTACGGCCGCCAGACCGCCGTGGACGCGCTCTCCTTCCAGGTGCAGGAGGGCGACGTCTTCGGCTTTCTCGGCCCGAACGGGGCGGGCAAGACCACCACGTTGCTGATGCTGCTCGGGTTGACCGAGCCCAGCGCAGGCACCGCCCGCGTGCTGGGGTTCGACCCCGTGCGCGACCCGCTCCCCATCAAGCGCCTCGTCGGCTACCTCCCCGAAAACGTGGGGTTCTACGACGACCTGACCGCCCGGGAGAACCTCGGGTATGTGGCCCGGCTCAACCGCCTGGCTCCCGACGCCTCCCGCGGCAACATCGAGACCGCCCTCGACCGGGTGGGGCTGAGCGACGTGGGCGACAAGCTTGTGGGGCAATTCTCCCGGGGGATGCGCCAGCGTCTGGGCCTGGCCGAACTGCTCATCAAGGACCCCAAGCTGGTCTTCCTCGACGAGCCCACCCTGGGGCTCGACCCGGACGGCATCCACAAAATCCTCGAGCTGATCCTCTCCCTGAGCCGCGACCGCGGCATCACCGTGGTGCTGTCCTCGCACCTGCTCGACCAGGTCCAGCGCACGTGCAATCGCATCGGCATCATGGTCCAGGGCCGCATGGTCGCCACGGGCCTTTTGAGCGAGCTGACCCGCGCCGGGGAAAGCCTCGAGCAACTCTATATGCGTCACTTCCAGCAACGCTGAGCCATGGCCACCATCTTTCGCAAGGAATTGTCTGATCACTTCGCGTCCACGCGCTTCCTGATCACCTTCGCCCTGGTGCTCATGGTGGCCGTGGTCACCACCTCCATGGTGGGCGCCCATCTGCGCGAGGCCCTCGAGGGCATGGCCAAGCCCTCGCATGTCTTCCTGATGCTCTTCACCACCTCGGGCCAGTTCTTCTCCCTCGTCCAGTTCATCGCCTTCTTCGGCCCGCTCATCGGGATCATCCTGGGCTTCGACGCCATCAACCGCGAGCGCAACGACAACACCCTCTCCAAACTGGTTTCGCAACCCATCTTCCGCGACGCCGTCATCAACGGCAAATTCCTGGCCGGCATCGTCACCGTCACCCTCATGCTCGCCAGCCTCCTGCTCCTCATCACCGGCCTCGGATTGCTCACCGTCGGGGTCGTGCCCGGCTGGGAGGAGGCCGGGCGGCTGGCGGTCTACCTTCTCGTGAGCATCGCCTATGTGTCGTTCTGGATGGGGCTCGCCATCCTCTTCTCCATCCTCTTCCGCAGCCTCGCCACCTCCGCACTCGCCGCCGTCGCGCTCTGGATCTTCTTCGCCTTCTTCATCGGGTTCGCCGCGGACCTCGTCGCCCACGCCCTGGCGCCCGTCGCCAACGCGCGCGACGCCGAACAAATGGTGGCCAACCAGCGCGTCGCCGACGCCGCCAGCCTCGCCTCCCCCGTCGTGCTCTATTCCCAGGCCACCTCCACCATCCTCGACCCGTTTCGTCGCACCCGGCAAAACCTGGTCATGGTCGGTCCCATGGAGAAATTCTCCATGGACCGCTTTCGCAACCCGCTGCCGCTGGGCCAGTCCATCCTGGTCGTGGTGCCTTACCTCTCCCTCATGATCGGCCTCATCCTGGCCTGTTTCGGCGCCTCCTATCTGACCTTCCTGCGCCAGGAGATCCGTTCCACCTGACCGCGGCGGCCGCCCGCCGCCCTCCCGCTCCCGGCGCGGCGCCTGGGTTCACCCCAGGCTGGCCCCGGCAAGGAAGCGGGGCATCAGATAATGAACCCGGCCATGCCGGAGCCCGCCACGCAACAACTCCAGCAGCATCCGGGACGCGCGCCGGGCGAACTGCGCCTGGTCCACCGCATAGCGCGCCAGCGTCGGCACCAGGTGGGCCAGGAACGGCTCGTCGTCCCGCGAAATCACCGCCGCGTCCTCCGGCACCCGAACGCCGCGGCGGTGCAGATGGCTCACCAGGGTCAGGGCATGCACGGGTCTGGCGACCAGGTAGGCGTCGGGCGGCGCCGGCCGCTGCAGCAGCCGATCCAGCAACGCGCACAGCCCGGCCACCGAACCGTCGTGCCGAACCACCACCGCGCGCGCCCCGGACACCCTCGACGCCGCATCATGAAGGCCGCGCTCGCTCTCGCAGTCGCCCGCCGCTTCCGGCTGCGCCATCACCAGCGCCAGCCGCAGCCGCCCACGCGCGGCGCACAACCCGACCGCATGCCGACACAACGCGCGGTAATTCGTGTCCAAGGCCGGCAGCGTGTTGCCCGGATACCGCGAACCCGCAATCAGGCACGGCAGCCGCCGCTCGGCAAACCAGCGTTGCATCGGCTCCGTGGACAGATACAACACCCAGCCGGCCGGGCGCAAGCTGGCCGTCACGCCCTCCAGGGCGCGCGCGGGCTTGGCGCCATACACCGCGTGGCTGGGATGCACCTCGAGCCGATACCCCGTCTCCCCCAAGTGGCCCCGCAGCGCGTCAATCCAAAACAAAGCCGCCCGCGCCACCTCCGGAAGCGGCACCGGCGACAGCAGCACCACCTTCCGCTCCACCGGGGCCAGGCCGCCCCCCCCCGGCACCGCCAAAATCTCCCGACGCCGCCCCTGCCCCGCCCGGAGCAGCCCCTCCCGTTCGAGCTCCGCCAGCACACTGCGCAGTGTCATCCGGCTGACCTTGAACTGCTCGCACAGCGGCCATTCCCCCGGCAGCCACCGCCCCCACGTCCCCGCCCGGATTTCCTCCCTGAGGACGCCGGCCAGTTGGGTGGCCAGGGACATGCGCTGGAGGGGCTTGCTCACGGGTGTCGCATGACAGCATACGCCAGACCGGCTGCGGCGCAATGCCAACTTGTTTGACTGTTAGACAAGTGCAATGCGCGTGACGATCCGCCGCCCGGCATGCATCTTCTACAAAACCCTATGGCAACCCGTTTATGAAAACAACCCTTCTCCTGCTGACCTCCGTTCTCGGCGCGGCGGCCCTCTCCCAGGCGCAGTCCCTCAGCAACCCCTGGTCCGGCGTCCTCGGCGACCGCGGCAACATGTCCGCCTTCGCCTTCCAAGCCACCGCCGGCTTGTTCCCCGACAGCGTTTCGCCCTCGGGCGCCCTGGAAGGCGTGCCCGCGATCGCCCTCACCCGGCTTACCCTGACCCGCCCCGACGACGCCACCCTGCCGGCATTCGGCACGGGCGACCGCCAGATCACGGGCACCGACACGCCCGTTTACATCGATGTCTACTCGGACTACAGCGGCGGCGTTTTCTCCGGCTTTCTGGGCTCCTCCTCCACAGGCGTGGCGTGGGATCAAACCGCGGCCGCGCAAGCCTACAGCTATGATTTCACCGGCCCCACCCTCGCTGTGGATCACAAGTATTGGTTTGTGTTTTCGGAGACGATCGGCGACGGGGACGTGGCGCAGTTCCGCTGCCAGCTCAACACAGCCGGCGACAATCTCACGCCCGGGCCCGGGAAAGGCTACCTGGTGAACGACACGGTCCAATCGTTGACCTCCGCGGCCGTCCCGCAGGACTGGGCCTTCGCGTACGTCGTCGACTTCACCCCCGTGCCCGAACCCTCCACCATCGCCCTCGGGTTGTCGGCTTCCCTCCTGGCACTGCTCGGGTGCATCGTGCGTCATCGCCGCGGCGACTCCCTCTCCCGCCGTTCCTGAACCGGGTGGGGCGCGCCCCCCCCAACGCGCCCCGTCCGGCGACGCGTCACGCGCCGCTGGACGGCTTGGGTTTGAGTTGCGGGAAGAGGATGACGTCGCGGATGCTGTCCTGGCCGAGCAACATCATGCAGAGCCGGTCGATGCCCAGGCCCATGCCGCCGGCCGGGGGCATGCCATGTTCCAGGGCCACGAGGAAATCCTCGTCGATCTTCTGCGGTTCCCCCCCGGCCTGGTGCTCGAGCCGTTCGCGTTGTTCGAGGGGATCGTTCTGCTCGCTGTAGGCGGGCGCGATCTCCTGGCCGTTGATGCAACACTCGAACACGTCCACCGTGGAGGGATCGTCGGCCGACGTCTTGGCCAGCGGGATCAGTTCCTTCGGCGCGTGGGTGACGAACACGGGATCGATCAGGGTGGGTTCGATCAGTTTTTCGAACACCGCCTGGGTCACCTCGAAGTCCGCATACTCGGCCGCGATTTCCGCCCCCAGGGCGACGGCCCGCCGGCGCCGCTCGGCCGGGGCGACCTCGAACCAGTCGGGGCCGGCCTTGTCGCGGACCAGCGTCTTGTAGGGGACGCGCCTCCAGGGGCGGTCGAGGCGGATGGTGCGGGTGACGTTGCCCTGGGCGTCTTTATGCTCGATATGCAACGTGCCAAGCACGGCCTGGGCGACATGGCACACCATCGATTCCACCAGCTCCATCATGGTCTCGTAGTCGCCGTAAGCCTGGTAGGCCTCCAGCATGGTGAACTCCGGATTGTGCCGGCGCGAGATCCCCTCGTTGCGGAAGTTCCGCCCCAGCTCGAACACGCGGTCCAGCCCGCCCACCAGCAGCCGCTTCAGATACAGCTCCAGCGCGATCCGCAGGTAGACATCGCAGCCCAGGGCGTTGTGATGCGTCACGAACGGCTGCGCCGCCGCCCCCCCGGGTATCGCCTGCATCATCGGCGTCTCCACCTCCACAAAACCTCGCGCATGCAGGAATTGACGCACCTCGCGCAGCACCGCGCTGCGCAACAGAAACGTCCGCTTCACCTCGTCGTTCGCCATCAAATCCAGGTAACGCTGCCGGTAGCGCGTCTCCGTGTCCGCCAGGCCGTGCCACTTCTCCGGAGGCGGCCGCAACGCCTTGGCCAGAATGACGAACGACTGCACCTTGACACTGATCTCGCCCATCCGCGTCATGAACATCGTGCCGCGCACCCCCATGAAATCCCCAAGGTCCAGGTGCCTGAACACCTCGAACGATTCGTCCCCCAGGACGTTCTTCTGCGCGTAAATCTGAATCCGCCCGCTTTGGTCCTTCAGATCCAAAAACATGCTCTTCCCCATGTCCCGGTGCGCTGTGATCCGCCCCGCCAGCGCCACCTCCCGCCCCTCCGCATACCGCGCCCGCGCCTCGCCGCAACCTTCCGTGGGCGTGAACCGGTTCCGGAACGGATCGATGCCCCGGGCACGCAGCGAATCCAGTTTGGCCTTGCGCTGCCCCATCAATGCGTTGGTGTCGTCCATAGCTGCGCCCGGATGAAACACCCAACCATGCCGCCAACGCAAGGTTTTGCGTCGCCGGCCCCCCAGCCCTTCAGCGGGCGCATCTCAGCTTTTTCCGGATCAGCCTCGTAATCCTAATCCTAATCGTAATCCTAATCGTAATCGCGCTTCCTATTCCGAGCTGCCTTCGTGCAACCGATAGTTGGAGTTGGC
>JAFGQR010000060.1 GCA_016935555.1 Verrucomicrobiota bacterium | reverse complement strand
GGGCAGCATGGCGATCAAGTGCGGTGGCCAACACGTGGCGCGAAAACCAGGGCTTGGCCAGATCTTGGTGTAAGCCGAGGATTCTGAAGCACCCGGCACACGTCGGATAGATGTCGCTGCTCCTAATGTTGAATTTGTTGAAGTACGACCCTGATTGCTCAGACCGAATTTGTTGAAGTACGACCCTGATTGCTCAGACCGGGAATCCCGGTCCCGGCCGACTCACGGCGCCCCGCCAGCCGTCAGCTCAATCCCAACCGGCCCCCGCTCCAGGGCCGGGAGTTGGAGCCGGAGCTTCCCTGCGCCGAGCGCGGCCTTCCCCGTGACCTCCGGATAAACCCGCCGCACCCGCCAGGCCTCATCCACCGGCGGGAGCCGGGCTGTGTCGATCTGCACGTCGAAGGTCCCGGCCTCGTTCGACCGGTTGGCCAGGAAGACGAGCACGCGCCCGGGCTGGGTGTAATGGGCGGCGTAAATGCCCTCGCCGACCACCAATTGCTGGGCCCACCAGGGCATGGCCTCGGCGAGTCGGCCGAAATCGACCGACTCGAGCAGGGTCCAGAACGGGCCCAGGCGGTTCCAGTCGGCCGGTGTGATGGGATGGCATCCCCAGGCCAGGTTGCCGCTGCAGATTTGGATGTCGCTCAGGTTGATGGCTGCCATGGCCAGATTGTAGTCGTCGCGGGAGGTGTCGCGCATGCCGTACATCTTGAAGGCTGTGCCCGTCAGGAGGGGGTTGTAGCCGTCGCGGTAGGCCTCAGGCTGGGCGCGCTGGAACGCCTCGCCGATCATGCGGCAATCGTAAAACGGTGTGAGCAGGCTGACGGGCGAGCCGCCCCAGTTCTCCAGGCCGAACCGGGCGCGGTGCCGCGCGAGCACTTTCTTGACGCGGTAGTAGAGACGATAGGTGATCTCGTCCTGGGTGAGACCTTCGGCGTCGGCACGCGCCTTATGGGCGCCTTTCAACCCCCAGCCGTCCAGGCCGAGGGTGCCGTCCACGTAGAAGCCGTCGATGCCGTATTTGCGGCACCAGGTGTCGGTGAGCCAGGGGAGAACCTCCTGCCATCGGCCCGCACTGGCGTAGAAGGTGAAGTCCTGGAGGTCCCAGTTCTTGTCGTAGGCCGCCGCCAGATCCTCGTGGCGGAGCAGC
Source organism: Verrucomicrobiota bacterium (assembly GCA_016935555.1). Taxonomy (GTDB): domain Bacteria; phylum Verrucomicrobiota; class Verrucomicrobiia; order Limisphaerales; family JAFGQR01; genus JAFGQR01. Next base: position 6,011 of record JAFGQR010000060.1, on the reverse strand, counting down.
GGGCAGCGGCCGGGGACGATGCCGAGGTAGGGGATGACGGCGATGCCGCGGCGGTGGCAGTGGCCCATGGCGCGGCGCATCTCGGCGTCGTTGATCACAAATCCCTCGCGCCGGCGATAGTTGTTCGCGACCCAGGTGTGGTGCCAGACCATGGCCTCGGTGCCGTGGCGCGCATACTCGTCGATCTCGGCGGCAGCCGGGTATTCCTGGGGCGACGGCCCTTCGCGCCAGAGGCCGACGGGGCCCATCGTGTAACGGATGAAGTGAACCATCCGATTCGTGAAACCAGTCGGATTCAGCGGTTGGGCCGGCAGCCAGAGCGTGCCGAAGCGAAGCTCGGGGGATGCCGCGGACACGCTGACGCGACACCCGCCGACGGCATCGTCCGGGGCCGCAGCGATCAGGGTGCCCGGCTCGCCGGCCTGAAGATACACGCCCGATTTGCCGTTATGGCGGAGCCAGTGGCGGCCGCCCTTGTCTTGAACGGTGTGCGATACATCGCCCGCTGCGCGGACACCCGGCGCGCCAGTCTTCGGGGGAACGGCGAACTGCGCCTCGAGGCGGGCCGGGCGCATTCCGCTCACCGACACGCGCCAGAACCAGACGGGGTGGACGGTGAAACGGATCGCCACGTTCGCCTGCGCCGCCACGCCGCCATCGTCCCGAAGCGGCACGGTCATGCGGATGCCGCTCTTGCCGGCCTGAAGCGCCGGTTGACCGTGGGGATCCGGTTTGAAGATCCTGCCGTCCTGCGCACGCGCCTCGATCCAGGGGAAGGGGCCGTTCAGCAGCAGATCGTCCCCATACAGCCCGGCGTGCAGAGCGCCCGCGACACGGCCAGGCTCACTGGCGAGTTCGAGCCGGCAGCCCGTCGCCTTGTAGGTCCAACGGAGCCGGTCGCCAGCCGCCTCGACCCGGTTCGCCGCCGCGACGTCCCCGGCGAACTCCGCGTCGAGTGCCTGCGCCAACTCAGCCGCCTCCCGCAGGCATTGCTCGCGCCGCTCCAATTCCGCGGGGTCCACCAGCTCGCATTGCCGCACGGATTTCACGGAGACCGTCCCCGCGGACCCCACGGCGGCGAGGCCGCCGGCGGGATCGGGATCGGCGAAGGCGAGCACCCTGTGCGCGTCGATGTCGAGGGTGATGCGTTCTTCGACCTGGCGGATGGCGAGGCGGTGACAACCCATGGCCAGGGGCGCGAAGCGCGCCTGGGCGATGGGCTGGCTGGTGGACTCATGGGGCCGGGGCGAAGGCGTGGACTTGCCGGTCATGATTCGTGTGACGGCGATGCTCTGCGCGCTGGCGGTGCCGCCGAGCATGTCCAGGCGGATCGCCAGCTCGCCGAACGCGTCCGTCATCCGCAGCAGCAGGATCACCGGCAGATCGTGCTGGATCAGGTCGAGCTCGACGGTTTCGTTCCGGCAGGGGATTCCGGCTCCAAGCACGGTCCCCTGGATCCGGACGGCGCCGTTGGAGAAGCCGATGCTGCCGGGCTTCTGCTGCAGATCCCATCCGAGGAACCGGCCGACGCGCCGGGCGCTTCCCACGAAATACTGCCATTCCCGGATCGCCTCGGAACCGTTGGACGCGCTCTCGAACACGGGGACCCCAATCAGCTCGGCGCCGGGGGCGGATTGGGCGGCGCCGAGGATCATGACCAGGACAGTCCACAGAACCGCCGCAAGCCGGTGTCGTATGTTCATGGCGGCGAGGATAGCCGAGCTTGCGCGAGGAAGGAAAACCATTGCCGGGCTTGTCCTCATGTCGAGCAGCAGCCAACGACCGATCACTCCACGCTCTGTTGGACTTTGGTGCCGGGGGCGTCATTTCCGGCCAAACACTTGCCGGAGCAGGTCGGTGGTGCGGGCGGCGGGATGAGCACGGATGGCGGCTTCCTCCTCGGCAATCTTCAGGAAGAGTCCGTCCAGCGTCTTGCGGGTCACGTAACCGTCCAAATCGCCGGCGTCCTGGCCGAGGAACGCGGAGGCGAACCCGAGTTTGCCGAGCATCTGCTTATAGGCGCTGGTCACGCCGGTCTGGCTGGTGGCCTCGCGAACGATGGGCAGGAAACGACTGTGGAGATTGGTCTCGCTGGTGCGCCGGAAGTAGGCGGTGGCCGCCGTGTTCGTCCCCGCCAGAATCGCCCGCGCATCCGCGACTGTCAGCCGCTTGACCGAATCGCCCAGCACGGACGCGGCCTGCGGCACGGCCTGTTCGGCCGCGCGGTTCAAGGTGGCCACGAAGTCGTCCGCCAGCCGCTCCTGGCCCAGCGTGCGCAGCGTGCGTTCGACGCGCTGCAGGTTCTCCGGCATCGGAATGCGGACGGCCGGGTTATTGAGGAAGCCGCCCGCCCGCCCCAGGTTGGTGACAGCCTGGCTGACGCCCTTGGCCAGTGCCTCCTTGAGGCCTTCGGTGATCTGCTTTTCGGACAACCCGGCCACCGAAGTCGCGCCGGCCCCCGCCGCGTTCGTGCCTTTCCTGCCTAATCCGAGAAAGTCCAGAAAGCTGGCGGCGCACCCGGTTTCCCGGAGCCCGAGCAGCGCAACCGCGGTGAGGAGGACAGCCATGTTAATTTTCATGGGGGCGAGCATAACTGGCCCCGCCCTGGCCCGCGAGATTAAAGGCCGCACTATTCGGCTTGCTGGTAGATGAGGATCGCGGCGCCCGGTTTGTCCCGGATGGCCGCGGTCAGGCCGGGGTCCAGCGGCTCCTGGCCGGAGCGCTTGGCCGTGGAGCCCGCATCGAGATCGGTGATCGCGTAGGACACGCGGGAATCCACAGCTTGCAGCCCTGCCATGGCCGGACCCTTGTTATGGTCCGACGAGAGCCGTAGACGTGGATCTGGTGTCGTTCTTGCGGTTGCATCGCCGGGACGTACGCGGTGTATTGGGACCTGTTCACGCCCGCCGAATGGGAGCGCCGCCAGGCGGAGTTGGTCGCCGAGCAGGCGCGTCAACGCCAGCTCGAGGCTCAACGCTCGAGCTTCGGCTGTCGTGCTTCCGGCTTGAGGTCTGACCGCCCTGACGTAGGCTGACGGCCATGCGAGCGAATCCGCGTGGATGCCTTAGTCCTAAGCCGGTCCAATTCATCCGTGGAAGCGCGCAGCCCGCAGGCATCTTGCCCGTAGCGGCGTCTCGGCAGAGCGCCGCTGAGTGTGGTTTCGCCGGATGGCGGCGCTCTGCCGAGACGCCGCTACACCGGGGTTCATGGCCTGGTCGCGTGCTCGAGTTCACTCCCAAGAGCTGTTGGGATGCAATTTCTCCATGAAAGGCCACCTCGTTCCGTCGCGGCGCTTCTTTCGCCTCCACGTGGCACTCATCTCGGATCGGTGACCATGAATGAGCGGGAAACCAATTCGCACTCGACGCCTCCTTCGTGTGAGCCCGTCGCCCAGCAGGGGATCTTCGCCACGACACACTGGTCGGTGGTGCTCTCGGCGCAGGACAGGGATTCTCCCCGGTCGGTCGAAGCGCTCGAGACGCTTTGCCGGGTGTACTGGTATCCGCTCTACGCCTACGCGCGCCGGGCCGGCCATCTCCCGGCCGACGCCGAGGATCTGACGCAGGGTTTCTTTGCGCGGCTGCTGGAGAAGGATTACCTGAGGTCGGTGGCGCGCGAGAGAGGCCGGTTCCGCACCTTCCTGCTGACGGCCTGGAAACGGTTCCTGGCCAATGAATGGGATCGGGAACACGCGCAGAAGCGGGGCGGCTTTGCGCCGAGGGTCACCATCGATCAAGCCATGGCGGAATCCCGTTTCGCCGCCGAGCCTTCCCACATGCTCCAGCCCGACGTGCTCTTTGAGCGGCAGTGGGCCATGACGTTGCTCGAGCGGACCGTGGCCCAGCTCCAGGAAGAGTATGTGGCCTCGGGTCGCGCCACCCTGTTCAAGTACCTTCAGAGCTGTCTGGCCAAAGAGGAGTCGAGCTTGCCGTACGCGGAGATCGGCGCGCGGCTCCACCTCACGGAGCCAGCCGTCAAAATGGCGGTTCACCGCCTGCGCCTCCGGTATCGCGAGATCCTGCGCGAGGAAATCGCCCACACCGTGTCTTCGCCGGAGGAAATCGACGGAGAGCTCCGGCATCTGTTTTCGGCTTTCGGTCCTTGAACCGTATGCCTGCCGTTGCCTGGACCTCTGCTCTTCCCATGAACCGCGCATGGGCTGCCGAAGGGCCCAATTGAAAATTCTCAATTCCTAATTTTCAATTATCAATTGCGCCATATCGGCGGCGGTTCATGGCCTCGATTCACGTCCGAATTTTGGAGGTGTTCCCTTCCCATGAACCTTTGTGAACCGGGCGGTGCGTTGGGGGTGTTCATACTCGGTGAGCTCCGGGTAGCGTTAGGTGCGTTGGAGTTGCGCCAGGCTGGGCAGAACCACATGACCCAACTGCTTGGCCAGACGCTGCAAAGTGCGCCGCTTGGTTTCCAGCACTTGGGCCTCATACTGCGCCAAGCCCTGTTCCACGTAGCTCACGCCCTTGACCATCACGCGCCAAAACCACTCCGCCAACTTGCGCGCCAGGGCGATGTTGGCTACCAACCCGCCCCGCCGCCCAGCCATCCGCCGGTAATACCCACCCAGGGCGATGTGTTTGCTGCGCGCCAGGCTGCGTCCCATCACACAGAACAACCGCCCGGCCCGGTTGCGCTTGCGCCGCACCGAACCTTTACGTTTGCCGCTCTGATGGCTGCCTGGCGCCAACCCCAGCCAAGCCGTGAAGTGTTTCTCCGTCGGCCATTTCGTCAGATCGGTGCCCACTTCCCCAATCAGTTGCAGCAAGCTGTAGTCGGTGTGTGCCGGCAGCATTGTCAGATCTTTGTCCCCGCACCATTTGACCAGCAGACCATGCAGACCTTCGATCTGCGGCGCGTTGACCCCGGGCCGTTTGGCCGCCGGGATCTTCGCCTCCGGAGCCGGCGGGGTTTCCTCCGGCCCGCTGATCTGGCGCAGCACCGCTTCGATCTGCCGATCGCACGCCGCCATCTGCCGCTGGAAATGCTGCCAGTCTTCCACCGCCTGTCGCAGCGCAAACAGATGCTCCTCGACCCACGTGCCGCGCAGCGACTCCTTCACCCGGTCGGCCTTCTTCTTCTGGATCTGCACGTCGCACAACGCCAGCAGCCGATCCGCATCGCGCTCGGCGGCCAGGATGGCCTCGATCACCTTCTGGCCACTGGCCCCGACCAGGCTGCTGATGACATCGTGCAGCTTCACATTCATCCGCTCCAGCGTCTTCTGCTGGTGCTGCACGCTGGCAGCGGCGCTGGTCAGGTGATCGGTGCGCAGCCGCAAGTAGTCTTGCAAACGGCGGATGTGGGCCGGCGGCACGAAGCCCGCGCGCAACAGGCCGTGGGCGTGGAGCGTGGCGCCCCACTGGCAGTCCTTCATGTCGGTCTTGCGCCCAGGCAGGTTGCGCGTGTGTTTGCCGTTGACCATGACGACCTCGAAACCGGCCCCTTCCAGCACGCCGTAGAGCGGCAGCCAGTAGACGCCGGTGGCTTCCATGGCCACGGATTTGACGCCGCGCTCCCGCAACCAGTCGCGCAGACGGTGCAGTTGGGAGGTGACGGTGCCGAAGACCTCGTGCGGGCCGCCGGCGATGGAGACGTACATCTGTTCTCTGCCGACATCGACAAAGCCGGCCAGCGGGTCCAACACGGGCAAGATAGGGGTAGGAGTCATCGTAGGCTTAAGCCCGACGTCCAAAGCCCGGTGGAGTTCTGGAGGAAACAAATCTTCCCAACGGGAAAACCCACTCGGGCCTCACCAAAATGCGCAGAAGTCCACCACCGGAACCAGTCTTTCCACCGGGCACAAGGCACCAAAGGATCGCAACGGTCACACTGCTCTGGGCATCGAAGCACGAGGCAGACTCTACCAGGTTCATGGCCGGTGAGCAGGTCCGAATGGAACAAGGAACTTTCCAGGAACCGCGCATGGGCTGCCGAAAGGCCCAATTGAAAATTCTCAATTCCTAATTTCCAATTATCAATTGCGCCATATCGACGGC
>JAFGQR010000059.1 GCA_016935555.1 Verrucomicrobiota bacterium | reverse complement strand
GACTACCTGCGGCTGATTCGCGATGGTGACCGCCGTTGACACCTCCGTTCTGCTCGACGTGCTGCTGAACGACCCGCAGCATTCCGGACCTTCCATCTCCGCCCTGCGGCAGGCCGCCAACGAAGGTTCCCTCGTCATTTGCGAAACCACGTTGGCGGAGATTGTGCCCACGCTCGCTCCCGCCGACGTGCCCCACTTCCTGTCCGACTGGAACCTCACCTTTGCGCCCTCGTCCCAGCCCAACGCGCTCCTGGCCGGAGAAATGTTTCGCACCTACCTGCAACGGGGCGGCAAACGTGGCCGCGTGGTGCCAGACTTCCTCATCGCCGCCCACGCCCAACACCACGCGCAACGGCTCCTGGCCCGTGACCGCGGATACTACCGCGACTATTTCACACAGCTTCAGCTTTGGGATCCGAGTTCGGGTTCGTGACGGTTCAGCCAGGTATTCCATCTGGGTGATGCCCCGCTTCTCCCCCTTGAGAACATAGCCGAGACGAAACCCATCAGAATGCACAGATGACAATGCTCCACCTTCCGGGGTAGGCAAGGACAATGCCGGAATACAAGCGCGCGCTGCCATGGCCCGACGAGAAACCTGCGCGCAGCGCGAAGCAGGGTTTCGAGGCGGGCAAGTTTGAGGCGGCGCGGTCGTGTCACCGGGAGCTTTGGCAAACGGTATTGGGCTTTCGGGAGGTTGCGCCTTCCATGCAACGTCCCACACCTCGGATGCCATAACGGTGTTATGAAAACCGCGCGGTAGCGGATTCGGATCAAATCCGCAAAGACGGGCCTGGAGCCGAGCCGTAGCGGAATCGATCACGAAGGATCCTGGAACTCGTTATTGGCTCGCAAAATGGCCTGTAAGGAAATGGCGTCTGCGGAAAGCAGCTCTCGCCGGAGTAGGATCATTCAGGAAACTGGCTCGGCAGTTCGATGCACCGCGTTCGCTCCAGCCGGATCGCAACACCGGGAATAAAAACAAGCGGAGGCCGTCCTATGCTTGAAGAAGTCGTATCCATGGACAAGCAGACTTGAACTCAGGAGAACGCGGCGCTCAGCTGGTCCGGCACCGTGCTCGGTTGCACCACCGGGTTGCTCATTGCCTTGGCCAACGTTCCAGCCGGAGGGTATGTGAGTTTCGGTCTGATGGAATACCTGGGACTTCCCCTCAAGTTCCTGGTGAACTTCCTGGTGCGCGATTTGACGTACTACGAGCAGTTCTTGATCAGCTTTTTAGCGCTGCCGCTCGGCAATTTCGTGCTGTGGTTCACCGCCACCTACCTGTTTTGGACCCGGAAATACCGCCGCTGGCTGGCGCTTGCTCTCGGCCTATATATAATCCCGGGAACCCTTCTGGAAATTTTTAGCTGGATCAGGAATTGAGCGGGAAGGTCCAATCCTGGACCCTGCAATCATAGCGCCTCTGGTCGAAGTGAATAAGGTGTTGCTGGCGGCGCAAGGCTTGAAAAAGGGGGTCAGGTGGCAAACCGGAAATGAACAACCCGCATGAGTCTTCCGTCCCCCTTTACTCGCAGCGTGACGGTAGGCCACCACGGATTTCACGGATCTGTTCCCGTCCATGTTGTCGTTTTTCTGCCCGTATTTTTCTGCCTGCACAACGGAGAGGGAGGCAGAAAGATGAGGGCAGAAAGATGAATACAGAGCACACGGAAAACAGGGAGTTGTCACTGCAATCAGAATTCCTCGAAGTGCACGCCGTCGGCCTTTTGGGGGGGAACGCTCCTCCGTCGCGCTCGAAGCCACTTTCCCCTGCACTCGGAGGGTAGGCCGCGCGGCCCCTTTCTCCCGGGCCGCGGCCTTCGCCCGGGCGAGCTGTTACCACGGCATTGCCATGAAACATCTTTTCCGGCAAAGTCCGCGTGCCGGGCACCCGGGGCGCAAGCAGGACCGAAGCCCGACCGATGCGCCGGGTGCGTGGGCACGGTTGAACGACACGGTTTTTATGCGATCCCTGCATTGGACAAGCCTCCGAACAACCGCCGCGTTGCTGGCGGTGCTCTCCCCTGCCCTGGCCGCCTGCGGCGCATCCCCCGCGGCCGCCTTGGTCTCGCCGTCGGCGCAACGGGGCGCCGTGACGCTATCCGGCGAACTGAAGCAATGGCACAAGGTGACCCTCACCCTGCACGGCCCATTCGCCCGGGAACGGGACACCGCCCCGAATCCCTTCACCGATTACGCGATGACCGTCACGTGGACGCATGAATCGGGATCGCCCCGGCATGTCGTGCCCGGGTATTTTGCCGCCGACGGCAATGCCGCGGAAACGTCGGCCGAGGCCGGCAGCCAATGGCGGGCCCACCTGAGTCCGGATCGGGCGGGCCAGTGGCATTACGCGGTCTCGTTCCGGCAGGGCAAGAACGTGGCGGTGAGCGACGCGCCGGGCGAGGCGCTGCCGCCCTTCGACGGTGCGACCGGCCGTGTGGCCATCGCGCCCACCGACAAGTCCGGCCGCGATTTTCGCGCGAAGGGGCGGCTGCAATACGCGGGCAGACACCACCTGCGGTTCGCAGGCACAGGCGAGTATTTCCTGAAAGCCGGCGCCGATGCGCCGGAAAACCTGCTGGCTTACGCCGACGTTGACGGCACCCGCGCCAACAAGCCCCGGGCCGCGCGCCCCGGCGAAGCCATGCCTGGCGGGCTCAAGACCTGGGAGCCGCACGTGCGGGACTGGCGGGCGGGCGACCCGACGTGGAAGGGCGGCAAGGGCAAGGGCCTGATCGGCGCGCTGAACTACCTGTCCGGCAAAGGCGCCAACGCGTTTTCCTTCCTAACCTACAACGCGGGCGGCGACGGCGACGATGTGTGGCCGTTTGTGGAACGCGACGCGAAGTTGCACTACGACTGCTCGAAGCTCGACCAGTGGGGCCGCGTGTTCGATCACGCCACGGCCCGCGGCCTGTTTCTGCACTTCAAGCTCCAGGAAAACGAGCTGGACGACAACCGCCGCGGCGAGCGCGGCGGCGGCGGCGTGGTGCCCGAGTCACTGGACGGCGGGCGGCTGGGCCCCGAACGGCGGCTGTATTGCCGCGAGTTGGTCGCGCGTTTCGCCCACAACCTGGGGTTGAACTGGAACCTCGGCGAGGAGAACACCCAGTCCACCGCCGAAATCCGGGACATGGCAGCCTACCTGCACGCGACCGACGCCTACCATCACCTCATCGTCATCCACACCTTTCCCGGCCAGCAGGACAAGGTCTACCCCCCCTTGCTCGGACACCAGTCCGCACTGACTGGAGCGTCCCTCCAGAATTCCTGGAGCCAGGCGCACGCGCGCACCCTGAAATGGCTCGGCGAATCCGCCCGGGCGGGCAAACCCTGGGTCGTGTGCCATGACGAACAGAATCCTGCCGACATGGGCGTGCCGCCCGACCCCGGCTACGCGGGCCACAGCGGCGAAGCCGTCCAGGGCGGCAAACCCTACACCCTGCACGACATCCGGAAACACTGCCTCTGGGGCACCCTCATGGCCGGCGGCGCCGGCGTGGAATACTATTTCGGCTACAAGCTTCCCCAGAACGACCTGCAATGCCAGGACTGGCGCAGCCGCGACCGCTCGTGGGACTATTGCCGGATCGCACTCGCCTTCTTCCGCGACCAGCACATTCCGTTCTGGGAAATGCGAAATGCCGACGCCCTGATCGGCGCCACGGCGCGCGACCAACGCGGCTACTGCCTGGCAAAGCCGGGGGAGGTCTACCTGGTGTTTCTAACCGGCGGCGGCGCGTGCCGCCTCGACCTCGGCAACGCCCAAGGCGACTTCTCCGTCCGATGGTTCAATCCCCGCGCCGGAGGCGCGTTGCGCACCGGCGCCGTCGCCCGCGTCCGCGCAGGCGGCGAGGTCTTCCTTGGAGAACCGCCGGAGGAAACCGGCGAAGACTGGCTGGCGATCGTCCGAAAGTGATCCTGCCCGAACCCGCGAGGGACGCCCGGGGGACGGAACCCCTCCCGCCGGCCTTGCGCTCCGCTCCTGCGGGGCGCGGCCTTCGCCGCCCGGCAAGGGTGCGCATCTCAGATTTTTCCTTCTGGCTTTTCGTAATCCTAATCCTAATCGTATCTGGAGTATCGTTTCCATGCTGGTGGGGTT
>JAFGQR010000058.1 GCA_016935555.1 Verrucomicrobiota bacterium | reverse complement strand
TTCAGAGCCAGGTCGGCGAGGGATCCACCTTCACCCTTCACCTCCCCGCGCTCTCCACCCTCTCCCCACCCCATGCCCCCCCCGCCACTGCCCCCGCCGCCGCGGCGCCCCCGATGTCTCACGCGCCCGCCGCCACCCAGGTGGTGCTGGCCATCGACGACGACCCGGCCGTCCACGCGTTTCTGCGCGACGCGCTTGCGTCGGAGAACTGGCGCCTGGCGTTCGCCGCCAGCGGCACCGAAGGATTGCGTCTGGCCCGCGAGCTCAAGCCGGATGTCATCACCCTCGATGTGCTGATGCCCGAGATGGACGGCTGGGTCGTGCTCTCCCTGCTCAAGACGGATCCCCAGTTGGCCCCCATCCCCGTCATCATGCTCACCGTCAAGGAACAGCAGGACTTCGCCTTCGCCATGGGCGTTGCCGATTACCTCCAGAAACCCATCGACCGCGACCGCCTCGTCGCCGTCCTCCGCAAACACCGCCGCCTCGACCCGCCCGTCCAAGTGCTGGTTGTCGAAGACGACCCCCACATGCGCGACATGCTCCGCCGCATGCTCGAACGCGACGACTGGCGCGTCGCCGAAGCCGAAAACGGGCTGGTGGCCCTCGAACAGATCAGCCGCAGCCTGCCTTCCCTGATTGTCCTCGACCTCATGATGCCCGTCATGGACGGCTTCCAAATGGTCGCCGAACTCCAAAAACATGAAACCTGGCGCCGCATCCCCATCGTCATCGTCAGCGCCAAAGAACTCACCCCCGACGACCGCCGCCGCCTCCAGGGCCACGTCCGCGCCATCCTTCAAAAAGGCTCCTTCCGCCGCTCCGACCTCATGCGCGAAATCCAGCACACCGTCCGCGTCTTCCTCGCTTCACCCCCACCCTCGACCGAAGGCGGCCCCCCGCCCGCCGCCCCCCCTGCGCAGAGGCGTGCGAACCTTGAACCTTGAGGTCACGCCAACATGGGTGCGGATTGGGACCATGAACCGGTGCGCCGCTGCGACAGTGCGCACGGGGGATCCTGCCGTCGCACCACCGCACGGTTGCCCCGACGCACCGGCCGGTTCCTGAGAAGTTTCCACCCGCCTCGCATGCGCAACGCGCCCATGAACCCTGCAGGGCGAGACTCCGGTGGAGCGTGTCGTTGCGAAGCAACCGGATCGCCCCTCGGCTCATGGTTCGATGACAACTTCCCACCGCGCTGCTATCATGGGCGCGTGACATCGCTGTGCCTCGCCCTTGGCATCTGCTCCTTCGCCGCGTTCGGTTCGTGGGCCGTCGAGACGCCCTCCCATCGGCGCGTTCAACTCACCGACGGGCTGTTGTTCATCCCCGCCGGTTTCAAGCCCACGCCGCAAGGCGAGTTCGACCTGACCTGGCACCTTCACGGTGCGCCCGGGGTCGTGGAACGACAGTTCCTCGCGGCTCAGCGCCCCGGTGTGCTGGCCAACACCAGCCTGCCCGGACTGAGCGGCGTGTATGCCCGCCGTTTCAAGGACACCAACGCCTTCTGGCGCCTCCTTCGCGAAACCGAAGCCCAATTCAGAACCTCCAACACCTCCGCCCCGCGCGTGCGGCATGTCACCGTCACCTGCTTCAGCGCCGGCTTCGGCGGCGTGCGCGAATGGCTCAAGGACACCGCCATCGCGGCACGCCTCGACGCCCTTGTGATGGCCGATTCGATCTACGCCGGATTCGCCGGCGACGCCGCCGCGCGGCGCGTCAACCCTGCCGACATGGCCGGCTTCCTCGCGTTTGCGCGCGAGGCGGCCTTGGGGCGCAAGCAGCTCCTCGTCACCCACTCCCCACTGCACACCCCGGCCTACGCCAGCACCGCCGAAACCGCCAACCACCTCATCGCCGAACTCGGAGGCGCGCGCGAGACCGCACGCGAAGAGTGGGCTGGCGGCCTGAGACTGCTGAGCCGGTTCTGCACAGGCCGATGCGAGATCCTGGGCTTCGACGGCGACACTGCCGAGGATCACCTGCGGCACCTCCGGCACCTCGGCGCGTTCCTGGAACGGATCGGATTTGAACGCGCGCCGGTCCGGCCTATCGGGGGAACACCTCGAATTCCCAGAGTGCGGGGCGCCGGTGGGCGGTGAGGGTGCCCGAACCGGCCGGGGCAACAGAATTGAAGTGCAGGCCGAACTCGGAGATGGCAGGCGGCGCGCAAGCCTTCTCGACAACCAGGCGGACGCGGCTGGCGGTGACGGTGGGGAATCGGCGGAGCTGTTTGTGGCCGACCACCTGTCCGGCGGTGATGGGACGCCACCGGCTGCCGTCGCGGATTTCCACCCGGTAGGACTGAACCCGTTCGCCCAGGGCGATGTCTTCCTGGATGCGCGCCACGTTGAACGTGCGGGGCCCGCCGAGGTCGGCCTCCACCGAGCCGGTGGTCTCGCCTCGCGCCGGCATCCAGGACGTGGCCGCGTCTCCGTCCTGGAGATGACGTTCGTGTCCCGAGGGTTCCTGGCGGCTGGACGCCGCCAGCGACGCCGAGCGGACGAAGTCCGTGGCATAAAGTTCCCGCACAAACGCCCCGAATTCCCGGAGCCGACTCGCGTCCGCGTCGGCGATGCGGCCGCGGCGGTCGGGAGGGATGTTCAGCAGCAGCACGGAGTTGCGGCCGACGGATTTGAAGTAGATGTCGGCGAGGGTGGTCAGAGACTTCACCTTGCTGTCTTCGGCGGCGTGATAAAACCAGCCGGGGCGGATTGAGACGTCGCACTCGGCAGGGTGCCAGGCGGGCCGGCCGTCGCGCAGGACGACCGACGACTCGTTCTCGCGGGCGACGCCGGATTCGTTGCCGACCCAGCGGATATCGGGGCCGGAGATGGCGATGAGGGCGTTGGGCTGGAGCTGGCGGATCAGGGCGTAGTACCCGGGCCAGTCGTATTGCTGCTTTTTGCCGTTGGGACCCTCGCCGCACGCACCGTCGAACCACACCTCGTCGATGACCCCGTAGCCGGTGAGCAACTCGCGGAGTTGGCCCCGGAAGAACTCGTTGTACCGGGGCGAATCGCCATACACAGGCTGGTTGCGGTCCCACGGCGAAAGATACAGCCCGGCGCGCAGCCCCTGCTCCCGAAGCGCTTCCACCACCTCGCGCACCACATCGCCCTTGCCCCCGCGCCAGGGCGAGTTCCGCACACAATGCTCCGTATGCCTCGTCGGCCACAGACAGAAACCATCGTGGTGTTTCGCGGTCAGAATCAGGAGTTTGACCCCGGCTGTTTTCAGGACGCCGACCCACTGCCGGGCGTCAAAATCGGCGGGATGGAACAGGCCCGGGGATTCCTTGCCATCGCCCCACTCCCGGTCCGTGAACGTGTTCATGCCGAAATGGGCGAACGCGATGAACTCATGGCGTTGCCAGGCCAGCTGGGCCGGCGTCGGCACGGGCACCATGGCCGCCGCAGCCAGCCCTCCGCCCAGGCAAACCATCCCCGCCACAAGCATTCGATTCAGTACCATGCGCATCGTGCCCCAAGCACACCACACCCGCCCGCAAAAAACGACAACATTCACATCGAGCCGCGGTTTCACACGGTTCGACGCGCAGGTCAGCCACAGGCGGCAGGTGTGGGTTGAGGCGTCCACCCAAGTCGCGGGAGCGACCAAGTGCATGGGGCGGATACTCTAACGGGTCTCCGTCGGCTCCATCAGCGCCAACTGCGCCCGCACGAAGGCCCGGACCAGGCCGATCTCCAGAGTGCTCAACCCCGATGTGTTCACCGAAAAAGCCGGAAGCCACAACGCTTCCGCCGGACAGTAACGCAGTTCCCGCCGCAGCCGCCTCTCCATGTCGACAAGGTGGCCGGCCCCGTAAACAACCGAGATGCTTGCCGGCCGCGGTCGGGATTTCAGGGCCGTCTTGAGATCGTCGATGACAGCCCGGTTGCGTTCCTGGATCAGCACCTGCATGAGCTGACGGGTCTCCGTCGGCAGCACCTCCATCCGGCTCAGATCGCCCCTGAAATGCCCCAGCAACTCGATCATCGCCAGCTTGGTCAGCGACTGCAACCGCGGGCTGTTCCCGACGATCTCGACAAACCCGCGCACGACCACCCCCAGCACCGACGTGCCCTGCAGCAGTCCCACCAGCTCCTCAAACTCCGTCTCCGGCTCCGTCCCGTCGCCCGCGGCCGTCCCGGGCGCGGT
>JAFGQR010000057.1 GCA_016935555.1 Verrucomicrobiota bacterium | reverse complement strand
TCGAGGCCTTGAACCGCCGTCGATATGGCGCAATTGATAATTGGAAATTAGGAATTGAGAATTTTCAATTGGGCCTTTCGGCAGCCCGTGTGCGGTTCATGGACAGCGTTGAGGATGTCCATGCGCGTGCGAGGCAGAGGGTCGCTTTCCGGGAACCGCGCGTGGCCAACGATGAGGCGACTCGCGGCTGGGGTCGCCGGAGCGATTCCCGGTTGACAAGCCGGGTGGCTTTCCATAATTTGCGCTTAGCAGGCCAAGATTGGGATTTGGCATGGTCTGTGCGGTTTGTATGAACGGGCACAAAGATTTGGTCGAGACGCTGGCCAACTCGAAGGTTTACCAGGACTACGAGCGCGCGTTTGGCGAGGCGACGGGGCTGCCGTTGTCGTTGCGCCCGGTGGAATCGTGGCAGTTGCCGCATCACGGGAAGCGGAACGAGAACGTGCTGTGCGGGATGGTGGCGCAGCGGAGCCGGGCGTGCGCGGCGTGTTTGCAGGTGCAGCAGCGTTTGTCGGAGTCGGCCACGCACGAGGCGCGGACGGTGAGTTGCATGCTGGGGATGTGTGACACGGCGGTGCCGGTGCGTTTGGGGTCGGAGCTGATTGGTTTTCTGCAGACGGGCCAGGTTTTTCGGCGGCCGCCGACGGCGGCCGAATATCAGCGGACGGCGCGTCAGATTCGCGCGTGGGATTTGCCCATCACGGAGGCGGAATTGAAGGAGGTGTTTTACTCGACGCGGGTGGTGAACGCGAGGCGTTACGATTCGATCGTGAAGCTGCTGAGCATTTTTGCCCAGCATCTTTCGATGGCCAGCAACCAGATCATCATGCAGCAGGAGCATGCGGAGCCTCCGCTGATCACGAAGGCCAAGGCCTTCATTCACGAGCATCAGGCGGACGACATTTCGCTGGGCAGCGTGGCGCGCTCGGTAAACACGAGCACGTTTTATTTCTGCAAGATGTTCAAGAAGGTGACCGGGTTGAACTTCACGAACTACCTGTCGCGGGTGCGCATTGAGAAGGCCAAGAACCTGCTCCTGAATCCCAACTTGCGGATCAGCGAAATCGCGTTCGAGGTCGGGTTCCAGTCCCTGACGCACTTCAACCGGGTTTTCAAGAAGGTGATTGGGCAATCCCCGACCCAGTATCGGAGCCAGCTTTCGATTTGAGGGTTTGGGGGCCGATGGGGGGGCAACGGGGAGGTCAGGCCAGGCGTTGCCGCAGGGCTTCCAGTTCGCGGCGCAGGGTGGCGGGCAGGCGATCCCCGAAGGTGTCGTAGTAATCGCGGATTCCCTCCGCTTCCCGACGCCATTCGGGTTTGTGGACGGCGAGCAATTCCCTGATGTTTTCGGGGTGGAGGTTCAGGCCGGAGAGGTCGAGGGCGTTGGGGGCGGGCAGGTTGCCGATGGGGGAGGGTTGGGCTTGGCCGGTGCCGTCGATGCGGTCGCAGATCCATTTGAGCACGCGGCTGTTTTCGCCGTAGCCGGGCCAGAGCCACCGTCCGCGGTCATTGCGGCGAAACCAATTCACGACATACATCCGCGGGAGCTTGCCGGGATCGGTTTGGGCGCCGAGGGCGAGCCAGTGGGCGAAGTAGTCGGCCATGTGGTATCCGCAGAAGGGCAGCATGGCAAACGGGTCGCGCCGCAGGATTCCGGCCTGGCCGGTGTTGGCGGCGGTGGTTTCGGAGCCGATGGCGGAGCCGAGGAACACGCCGTGTTGCCAGTTGAAGGCTTCGCAGACCAGCGGCACGGTGGTGGTCCGTCGTCCGCCGAAGAGGATGGCCGAGAGGGGCACGCCGTCGGGGTTTTGCCAGTCGGGATCGATGACGGGGCACTGGTCGGCGGGGGCGGTGAAGCGCGAATTAGGGTGGGCGGCTCGCCGGTCGGAGTCGGGGGTCCAGGTTTGGCCTTCCCAGTCGACGAGGGTGGGGGGAGGGGGGACGTCCATGCCTTCCCACCAGACATCGCGGTCGGGGGTGAGTGCGACGTTGGTGAAGATGGTGTTTTTGGCGAAGGTGCGGACGGCGTGGGGGTTGGATTTTTCGGAGGTGCCGGGGGCGACGCCGAAGAAGCCGGCTTCGGGGTTCAGGGCATAAAGCCGGCCGTCGGGGCCGAGGCGGATCCAGGCGATGTCGTCGCCGAGGCACTGGACTTTCCAGCCGGGCAGGGACGGCTGCATCATGGCGAGGTTGGTTTTCCCGCAGGCGCTGGGGAAGGCGGCGGCGAGGTAGCGTTTCTGTCCGCGGGGGGAGGTGAGGGACAGGATGAGCATGTGTTCGGCGAGCCAGCCTTCCTGGCGGGCGATGGTGGAGGCGATGCGGAGGGCGAGGCATTTCTTGCCCAGAAGGGCGTTGCCGCCATAGCCGGAGCCATAGGACCAGATGGAGGGCTCATGGGGGAAGTGGACGATGTATTTCTTCTCGAGATCCGGCTCGCAGGGCCAGGCCACATCCGGCTGTCCGGGCTTGAGGGGGGCGCCGACGGAGTGGAGGCAGGGGATGAAAGGCCCGTTGCCGAGGGCGTCGAGGACGCGCTGTCCCATATGGGTCATGATGCGCATGTTGCACACGACGTAAGGGGAATCGGTGATCTCGATGCCGATCTTGGCGAAGGCCGAGTTCAGCGGGCCCATGCAGAAAGGGATGACGTAAAGGGTGCGTCCGCGCATGGAGCCGCGGAAGAGGCTGAGCAGGGTTTCTTTCATCGGCCCGGGCGGCTTCCAGTTGTTGGTCGGGCCGGCCTCGGCCTGGGTGGGGGCGCAGATGAACGTGCGTTTTTCGACGCGGGCGACATCGCTGGGGTGGGAGCGCACCAGGTAGGAGCCGGGGCGCAAGGTCTCGTTCAAGCGGACGAAACTGCCGCTCCGGACCATCTGGTTGCACACGTGTTCATATTCGGCATCGGAACCGTCGCACCAATGCACCCGGTCGGGTTGGCAAAGGTCCGTCATCTCCCGGATCCAGTCCAGGAGCCTGGGGTTGCAGGTGGGACTCGCAATTGTGTGTTCAGCCATAAATGTTCCGCAAAACCCGAGCGTGCAGTCCCTGGTATGAAACAGCCGCCGCGACACAAGGTCCGCCGGCGGCCCACCGGCCGTTGCTGCGTTCGGGCATAACGGGAAATCAAGCAAAGAGGCAACCGGGCCGGTTTGGCGAGAAAAAAATCGCGCGGCCCAGCCCGCCGGAGCCCGCGAGCCGGCCGCCGTTGGGGACGCCGCGGACAAAACGTCTGCGGCGCAGGGTTCGACTCACCGGGGGGGGAGCAATTCGCGGATGAGTTCGAAGTTGCAGAGGCGCACCTCGGGTTTTCCGAGGGTGTTGCGGACGAGGAGGTTGTCCGGGCCGACGGAGAGGAGCAGGTGATCGGGTTTGAGGTTGAGGTCTTCGAAGCCTTGGTGGTGAAGCCGGGCAGCGGTGGATTCGAGCAATTCCTGGTGTGTGGCCTGGTCGATGCGGCGGTCGCGCAAGGCCTGTTCGGCGTTGATCCCCTGGAAATGCTGCATGTCGTGTGCGGCCAGCAGTTCGTCGGGCCCGTTCCAAAACCCCCAAATGGTGATGTAATCGTGTTCCTGCCGCAGCACCGGCTCCTGGTCGGGCGTGCGCCAATGGCGGAACTTCGCGTACCGGTCGTTGGCCACCTGCCGGCGCGCGCCGTCGGTCCTGTGGCCGGTCATATAGATGGCGCGGGGGTAGATGGTTTTGACTTTGCCCTCGCCGATGCGCAGGGCGAGGGTGAACTCTTCGAACGGGCTGTTATAGCCGTGCTCGCGGATGTCGCGGAACCTGGGGTGGCTGAGGGGAATGGCCGGTGTGTCGCCCATGCGCGAGATGCGCCAGACCAGGTGGATATTGTCTTTGGTGCGCGTGTAGAACACCTGGTGGGTGAGGGACAAGGCCGTCTTGGGGGTGCGCCGCCAGCGTTCGGGGAGGAAGTAATTGAACAAGTTGGGGTCGCGGCCGACGACCCAAAGAAGCCCGCCGGTGCTCTCGGCGTGGCCGAACACATAATCCACGCCGAGGACGTTGGCCGCTTTCAAGTGGGCGGGCAGGGATTTGTCGGTGCCCGTTTCGAATCGTTTGGCCATGTGCTGGAGGTAGTGCCGGCGGTGGACCTTGCGCACGGCGGCTTCGTGGTCCGGGGTGCGCACCAGCAGTTCGTAATCGACCAGCGCGTAGAGCAGCTGCCCGTTCTTGTCGCGGCTCAGGCTGTGCCGGCCTTCCTTGGGACGCACGATGATGTGGGCGGGTTTCATGTCGACGACGCGATAGCCCTTTTGTCCCAGTTCGTGGTTGACGAGGCTGGTGGTGCGGGCGTAGAGTTCCTCCCGCTCGTTCGGACCCAGCTTCCATAAATCCGCCACATCCACGACGTCGAACCCACGGATCCAGCCGTAAAGCACCACGTACTGGCGCAAAATGTCCAGCTCAACCCCAGGCGCCCGCTTGATCTTCGCCGCAATCTTGCTCTCCGAACGGCCCGTCTGCCAAAGCTGCAACCGCTCCGGCGGCACGTAGATCGCCAACGGCCGCTGCGTGCGAATCCGAATCCCGCCCGGGCCGGTTTCCCGCGACCGCAGTTCCATGAGCAGCGAGAACTCTTCAAAAGGGCTGTTGAACTCCGCGTTGATGAACTTGTTGATCGTCAGGGTGTCCAGCGGCACCTCCTCACCCACACGGGACCATTTCACCACCAGGTGCAACCGCCGCCCGCGCAGGCTGCGCGTGGGCACCTTGTAGACGACGCTCGTGCCCACCAGCCGCTGCCGCTTTGCCTCAAACCACTCCCGCGCATACCAGTTCTCAGGCTGCAAATGCTGCCAGAATGGCAACCCGTACGACGTCAGATACAGATCCCCCCCGTCGCCCGTCCGGCAGTGCACGTAATCGACGTCCAGCAAATTGACCTGGCTGGCATCCGGCGGCAGCCCTTCGGCTCCGCGGGCCACCGGCGCCCCCGAAACCAGGCCGCCGCCGGGCGGGCTTTTGAGATCGGCCCCCGCAGGGGCATCCGGGCTGCGGCTATCCATGGGAATCGCCCTCCGCCGCCCCCATGGATCCCGCCGCCCTCCCCCCGCAACAGTCCCACCCCCCGTGAACGTGGAACGCCGCCGCGCGGCACCGGCGCGGAACTCCCGCCGGCGGCCCGCCGAATCGCGGCATTGGGGCGGATCCAGTCAGTCCGCCGGGGGGAATGGGCAACGGGTCAGCGATTCTCTGGGTTGGGGGGCTCATGGAGGGTGACGGTGGTGCTGGCGCCGCGGCGGGTCACATTCAGGACAATCGAGGCCCGGTTCCGGGCCAGTTCGAGCGCCTCGTAGAGCTGGCTGGGCGTGATCACCGCCTGCTGATTCACCGCGGTGACAACATCCCCGGGCCGCACATCCCGGCGCGCGGCGACGCTGTCGGGAGCAACGGCGGTGACAATGACGCCTTCGGCAGGTTGGACATCGAACTGCCGGGCCAGGGCGGCGGTGAGCACGTCCACCGTCATGCCGAAGTGCTCCTGCCCCGCCGGGGACGGCTGGGATGAACGGGAGGCGGCGGAGGGGCAGGACGTTTCGGGCCAGGCCTCGGTTTTGACCTTCAGTTCGAGGTCTTGGCCGGCGCGATGCACGTTGAGCGCGATGTCCTGCCCGACGGGCCTGGAGCGAATCTGGTTGCGCAATTCCTGCGGCGTGGCCACCGGCACCCGTTCCACCGCGGTGATGATGTCCGAGGCGCGCAGATTGGACCTGGCCGCGGGCCCGTCGGGCATGATGGCGGTGACCACCACGCCGTCGGCGGGCGCCCGCAGCCGGCCGCGCAGCGCGGCATCGTCGCGCAGCGCCCTGATTTGAACTCCCAGGTAGGCCCGCACAAACCGGCCATCGCGGATCAGCCGGTCGGCAACGTCGCGCGCCAGGTTGCTGGGGATGGCAAAGCCGATGCCGGTGCGCAGTCCGCGGATGAGGGTATTGATGCCGATGACCTCGCCTGCGATGTTGACCAGGGGGCCGCCGCTGTTGCCGGGGTTGATGTGGGCATCGGTCTGGATAAAATCCTGGTCCATGGTGGGATCGTCCAGAAGCTGGCCCCGCCCCTTTGCGCTCACGTGCCCAAAGGTGACGCTGTATTCCAGCTCATACGGCGCGCCAATCGCAATCGCAAACTCCCCCACCTGCGTGTGGTCGGAGTCGCCCAGCGTGGCCGCGGTCAGCACCTTGTCTCCCGGCTCGATCTTGAGCACCGCCACATCCGACAGCGCGTCCACTCCTCGCACCTTGGCGGCAAACTCGGTGCCGTCCCTCAACACCACCCGGATGCTCTCGGCGCCTTCGATCACATGGCGGTTGGTCAGGATGTAGCCCTCCTTGCGGACGATGAACCCCGAACCTTGGCCCTCGACCGGCGGGTCGCGCCGCGAGCGCGGCGTCTGCTCCTCCTCTCGGCGGCGCCGCTTCAACTCCTCTTCCAGCCGCCGCCGGTACTCCGGCGGGATCAGGTCCCAAAACGGCGAACTCTCCCCCTCCCAGTCCGCCCATCGCGACGAGCGCGTCACCCGGATGACCACCACCGACGGCGTCACCCGGCGGGCAACCTCCACGAACGCCTCGTTCAATTGCCGCGCCACCGCCATCGGCCCAAATCCCGAAACGGGCTCGGCAGCCCGCGCCGGCTGCAACCGGCCCATCGGAACGCTCAACGCGCCGACCAGCAGCGCGATTCGGACTCTCTTCATATGCATCCGGTCCACGGCACTCGTTTCCGCCCGGCTGGCGCGGCCCACCCCACGGCCCACATGGACACGCGAAGCAACCGCTCCCAGCCCTACCCCCCGCATCCTATCACCCGCCGCCCCGCTTTGCCTCCACTTTTTTGCCGGGAACGCCTCCCACCCCCCGGCTGGACGCAGGCCGCCGCAAGAGCCCCGGCGCCCTGTCGCGCCGGCGGCGCACGAGCTGGACCGACGGGAACAGGCGCGCCCCATCCCGGGGATTGCCCGGGGTGCGTTGGGCTGCGGGAGGACTCGCCCGAATCGCCGCATGGGATTTCCGCCTGTTGACTTGGGCGGAGCCGGCCGATAGGTTTGCGGGGCACGGACAGGATCAAACGCGCATGCTAGACGTCATTGAACGACTGCTTCAACTTCAAGACCGGGATCGCAATCTGTTGCAGGTACAGGAGGCACTGCGGCGCATTCCCACCGAACGCGAGGAATTGCGGCTTCGGCTGGAGAGCGCCCAGAAGGCGTTGGAATCGGCGAAGCACCAGGTGATGCATCTCGAGTCCGAGCGGAAGCGTCTCGAACTGGAAGTGGTGCAGAAGCAGCAACAAATCGAAAAATACTCCCTCCAGCAGTACCAGACCAAGAAGAACGAGGAATACCGCGCCATCGGCCACGAGATCAGCCTCTGCAAACAGGCCGTCACCGACCTCGAGGACACCGAGTTGGACGTGATGGAGAAGATCGAGAGCGGCCAGCGGCAGGTGGCGGCTGCGCAACGGCACGCGGCGGAGACGCAGCGCACCGTGGAGGGCCGCTTGGGCGACCTGGCTGGCCGCGAGACGGAGTTGCAGGCGCAGCTCAGGCAGCTCGAGGAAGACCGCACCGCGCTGGCAGGCGCCATCGATCCGGGCGCACTCGCCCGGTACGAGCGGCTCCTGAAATCCAAGGGCGGCAATGTCCTCGTCGGCATCCAGCATGGGGTCTGCGGAGGCTGCCACATGCAGCTCAGTCGCCAGACCGTCGTCGATTGCCAGGCCGAAAAGGAAATCGTCTCCTGCAGCAACTGCGGCCGCATCCTCTACTTCACGCCGGACATGGATGTGTCCCTGGTCGAGTGACCCGCCCCGCGCGGGCCCGGCGCATCCCCGGGGTCGTTGGCCGCGGCTGGAGCGCGGTCCGGCGCCATGCAGAGACCGCGCTCCGCCACGGACAACTCCCGGGGGCACCGGCGCGGGGACGCTGCCGCAGCCCGTGCTTGCCAAGTCCGTTCCCCTCGCGTATGGTGCCCCGGGATTTTGGAAGGGCGGAGAATCGCCTCCGGCGCAAGCCGGGGGAGGAAAGTCCGAACTCCACAGGGCGCGATGCCGTGTAACCCTGCGGGCCGGCGACGGCGCGCGGGGATGGACGCGGGCGGAACGACGCGAGTTGTTTCGACGGACAGTGCCACA
This sequence comes from Verrucomicrobiota bacterium, assembly GCA_016935555.1. Lineage (GTDB taxonomy): Bacteria > Verrucomicrobiota > Verrucomicrobiia > Limisphaerales > JAFGQR01 > JAFGQR01. The sequence continues at coordinate 20,956 of JAFGQR010000057.1, read as the reverse complement.
GAAAACAAACCGCCGGGCGGGCGGGACTGGCGCACGGGCAACCGGAAGCCGGCCGCGCGCGATCCGGCAAGGGTGAAACGGCGGGGTAAGAGCCCACCGCTCCAAGAGCAATCGCGGAGGCACGGAAAACCCCATCGGGAGCAAGGCCAAATAGGGGGCTCCGGAACGGCCCGTTCCCGTCTCGTGCACGCGAGACAGGCCCCGGGTACTGGCTGCACAGACAAATGATTCTCTCCCTGGCGCCCATTCGGGCCCGGGCAGACAGAATTCGGCTTACAGCCCTTCCAAAATCCCCTTCTCCCACTCCCCCCCCTGTCGCCGCTCACGCCCCCGCCCCGCCCTTCTCCGAGCCGGCATCCACGCCGGGCTTTTCCGTTGTCCCGATCCCGCCCCGGGTCCTAGCCTGCCGGCATGACCATTGCCGAAGTGTTGTCCGACGAGGCGCTGCGGGGCCGCGAGTTCCCGGTGACACGCCACAAGATTTTCCTGGCCCACGCGGGCGTGTGTCCGCTCCCCCGCCGCGTCGCCGACGCCATCCGCGAGTACGCGGCGCAGGCTGCCGAGGGCGACCAGGAAGAGGTGGACCTGGCGCAGCGGGTGGGTGAGGCGCGGCAACGGGCGGCGCGGCTGCTGGGGGCGGCGGAGGCTGAGATCGCCTTTGTGGGGCCGACCTCGCTGGCGCTGAGCTGCGTGGCGAGCGGGTTCCCCTTCCGCAAGGGCGACAATGTCCTCATCTACCACGACGATTACCCGTCGAATGTCTACCCCTGGATGGCGCTGGCCGAGAAGGGCGTCGAGGTCCGCTGCATCCCTGCGCCCGACCTGGGCCGCATCCGGCGCGCCGACGTCGAAAGCCAGGTGGACGAACACACCCGCCTCGTAGCGCTCGCCTCATGCCATTTCGTCAGCGGTTGGCGCATCGACCTGCCCGGCATCGGACAATGGCTGCGCTCGCGCCGCATCGCGTTCTGTGTCGACGCCATCCAAACCGCCGGCGCCTTCCCCACGCCGGTGGCGCACGTGGATTTCCTCGCTGCCGACTCCCACAAGTGGCTCCTGGGCCCCTGCGCCGCCGGCATCCTGTTCGTGCGGCGGGAGTGGCAGCCCCTCCTGCGCCCCCCCATTCACGGCTGGCACAACCTGCATTGCCCGGATTTCATCGCCCAGGACAACCTCACGCCCGCGCCCGGCGCGCGCCGCTACGAGGCGGGTTCGGACAACCTGCTGGGCCTGGCGGGGCTGCATGCGGCCCTGGGACTGATCCTGGAGCTGGGCGTGGACGCGATTTGCCGCGAGCTGCTCCGGAAGCGGGCGTGGCTGGTGGACGCGTTGCGGACCCGGGGCTGGACGGTGCTCCACGCCGACGCCCCCCCCGAACACGCCAGTGGCATCGTCTCCATCCATCACCCCACCACCGACATCGCCGCCGCGCATGCCCGCCTGGCCCGCGCCGGCATCGTCACCTCCTTGCGCGCCGACCGCACCGGACGCCGTTATCTCCGCCTCTCACCCCATTTCTACAACACCGACGACGAATTGGCGCGCACGGTGGAGACGCTGTCCCGCGTCCTTCCGTGAGCCGGGCTGGATGCCGAACGCCGCTGCCTGGGCTGATGGGGAGCGGACACCTCCGAACATCGGACGTGAATCGGGCGCTGAACGTTCGCGGTCTCAATCCCGCTTGATGGGCGGGACCGCTTCACGCTTCGTCGACGCACCGGCGCCGGAAGGTTCTCACGGTTCATGGCCGGGGTTCTTTGTTTCCGATTTCGGGTTCAAGGCGGCGACCGGGGATCGGACGCGGCATTCCTCGTCGATCAGGATCCAGGGATAGCGATGCCGGTCATTCCGAACAAAGTCCCAAAAGAGGGTTCCGCCGTAGCGCCAGGCATCCAGGATGATGCCCCCGTCGAAGGGCTGGCCCTCGGCGGTGACCACGTGTCCGCTGTGCTCGTTGAACCGGCCGTGCCTGGCCACGGCGCGGTAGAGGCGCAGGGTGGTCAGGTTCAACGCAAGCAGTTGCGGGCCCAGGTCGTCCGCCCAGTGGTAACACAGCCCGCGGCGCCTCAGCCCCATGTTCACCAGCACATTGTTCAACCACGCGGGCCGGACCGAAGCGTAGTCCTCCCGCAACGCGCCGGCACCCTCGACGGCGGTCCGGGCCAGCGACTGCGCATCCGAGACGCTGACCGACGGGCCAAGCGACAGGAGGTCGCACGCCAGGGCCCGGACGCATTGCTCGCGGAGTTCGCCCGCCGGGCGCGGCTCGGGCCGGGTGGCCCGCCAGGCGTCGTGGCGCGGCAGCCGCGGCGTCGCGCAGCCGCAGAGCAGCCCCGCCGCGAGCGCCGCCAAGCCTGCGCGGACCCGGCGGGCGTTGCGGGCGCCGGACATGACGCGGCGTGAAGCGCGCTGAAAGCCGCGCTCCGGGGGTTGGGCGCGGCTTTCAGGCTGTCTCACGATCCGCGGGAGCACGGGAATCGGGGGGCGAAGGTTCGGGGCGAGCCGCCGCGCGTTGCGCGCGCCCGTGAGGACGAGGAGCCACTGTGGGACGCGGAAGCCGGGGCGGACGCAGCCACGGCAACACAAAGGGGGCTGGCCGGGATCGGCCAGCCCCCCGTGGGAACGGACAGGATCAGTATTGGTTGGTGGACTCGGTTTCCTCGACCGGCCGCGTGAGCTGGTCACTGGTCATCTTGACCTCAAAGCGGGTGTCGCCCGCCTTGACGGCCTTGACCACGACGCGCCAGCTGGCCTTGGCCTTGGGCGCGATGGAAGGCACGGGAGCCATGCTGACGGTTTGGCCGGAAGCCGTCGCCGGGGTTTGGCCGGTGGCGCTGATGTATTGCTGCGCCGCCTCGAGCGTGCACACGATTTTCACGTTGGTGGCCGGGGCGCTGCCCTGGTTTGTGACCACGATTTCGTAGGTCTCGTTGTTGTTGACTTCAATCGGGTCTTCGATGTCGATGACCTCGAGCAGGATGGCTGGGATGCCCGAGATGCGCGTCTGGCAGGCGGTGGTGACTTCGCGGGCGCAGACACCCGCGGCCTTGGCGGAGAAGGCGAGGGTGCCAGGCACTTCACTGACGAAGGTCGCGCAGAGTTTGCTGGAGCCCTTGGGAGCGACCGCCCCGACGTTCCAGACGACCCTGCCGTTCTCGAACCGGCCACCGGCCGTGGCGCTCTTGAAGACGGCACCGGCGGGGGCGAGGGCTTCGACCACCGTGTTGGCGGCAGGAGCGTCGCCGGTGTTGCCCACCGTCAGACACATCTCCACGGGACGCCCCGCAAAGCGTTCCGCCGGCACGTTGCAGGCCAGCGTGAGGACGGGGGCGCGAACGACCGTGGCGGCCCGGGCTTGGGCCTGAACGCCCTGGGCACAGGTGACCTTGGCGGTGTTGTCGTAGTTGCCGGTCTTGGATGCCGTCAAATTGGTGACAATCTGGCGGGATTCGCCCGCGGCCAGGTTGCCGATCTTGCAGACGAGGGTGGTGGCGCCCCCGGCGGCGGCGAGGCCGGCGGGCAGCGAATCGGTGACGGTCACGTCGGTGAGGGGGCTGGTGCCGGCGTTCTTGGCGACGAGTGTGAGCGGGATGGGGTCGCAGATGAGCGCTTCCGGCGGCAGTTGCTTGGTGAGTTGGATGGCGGGTTTGACGACATTCATGGCTTCGCACAGGACGGGCATGTAGGTCACCCAGCCGCAGGTGTTCATGGAGCCGGCATCCTCGACCGTGCCAGTGACGGCGATGACCTTGGCCGCGCCGGGCGCGATGTCGCCCAGCCGCCACGTGGCCTTGTCGGCCAACGCCTCGGTGGCTTTCGGATCGGACGCGGTCATGCGGAAGTTGGAAGACATGGTGTCATACACGACGACGTCGCGGACCTCGCACGGGGTGAGGTTGGAAACCTTGTAGTGGTAGGTGAACGGCGTGCCGGCCATCACCTCGGACCGCACCGTTTTTTCAAGCAGCAGACCGCCGCCGTCCTGCAGCCCGGAGGGGTAGGCCAGGGAGCCGCGCACGTATTTGATGCCGTCCTTCTCAAACGTCATCGAGTGCGGCCCATAGGTGCCCGTGCTTGCCCTGGGCTGCGCGGCCGGGGCGGGCGCGGTCGTGGCGGTGGGAGCCGGGCTTGGGGTGGGCTGGTAATCGGTTTTCTGCTGGCTGGCACAGCCGCCCCCCATAAGGAGAACCGCCACGCAAGCCGGCATGGTGGAGAGGATTGTTTTAAGGATAGGTTTCATAGCTCGTTTGGATGGTTGGTTGGTGTTGACATCAACGCGTTGCTTCGCGGTTTAAGTTGCCATCTGACATCTTGTCACTCCCGGCGCCACCTGCCGCGTGTGGCTTCAAAGCAGGCCCGTTGAGCGGAACGTTGTCAGATCAACCGATACTCGCAAGGCATCCGGCTTATGGCAAGCCCCTTTCGGGAATTTTCGCGTCTCCGCCAGGGACGCGCCCGGACGCCCGCGGGACCGGCGCCCGACGCCGGGCGTCATGGCGGCGTCCCGCCGGGCGCACCCGAAGGCCGAGCCCCGAGGGGAATGTCCGGTTTTCAGACAGGCGAGTCCACACCCTGGGGAACGGTGCATGGTCCCGGCTGACGGCGCCTTGGGGGCCAGCGCGCACCGAAGCCGCGTTCCGGCAACCGGATGCGCGTATTGGCGGCGGCGATATGGCGTGCTGGCATGGTCCTAGCTGGCCGGTGTCTGGCTGCGCTGCAATGAAGCGCGCAGGGAGAAGCGATCGATATGAAAAAACTGCTCCTGATTCTGTTGTTCTGCGGACTCACGATTCCCGTCTTTGCCAGTAGCGAGCCTTCGGAGGCGGACATGAAATGGGTCAAGGCGGTCAGCCAGAAGATTGCCGCCGGCAAAACCACCATCTCCACCCCCAGCGAAGTTCGCGCCAAACTGGCCGTCAACCTGGCCAAGCAAAACGGCCGAACCGCCCAAATTCAAAGGCGCAACACCAGCTACGTCATCGTCGTCAACTAGCCGGACCCAGCCTCGAACCCCGCGGGCGCCGCGGCACTTCATGGCTGCGCCCGCGAGAAACCGCCCCCCTGACTCACGGGGCGCCCCGCCCCGCAATCCCGCCCGGGACCGGGATTGCCCGGTAACCCGCGCCTGCGGCCCCGGGCCGGAAAGTCGCCCCCGGGTTGCTCGGGGCGTGGTCTTTGGCCGGACCGGTTGGAGAAATCCGGGATTGTTTCCTGGTGCCGCGCGGCGCAGGATGCAGCGTGGTGACCATGAACAACACGCGTTTCACCGTCCTTGGAGCTGTGCTCGGGCTGGTCCTGGTGTCCGACGCGCCGCTGTCCGCCCAACAACACCGCGCCACCCGTCTTGGCAACCCGGCCACACGATTTGCGCCGCCGCTGCGCACCGCGGAGGACCTGCGGCAGCGGTTTCGTGATGCCCGTCTGCGGCCGGACATTGCGGAGGTTCTCCGGCAGTGGCGGTGGGGAGGAGATGTGGAGGACCTTTATCGCGCCGCGGAAACCGGCGCCGTGGCGGAGGTGATGCTGCCGGTCGGGACGCGGATGCCGTTCATGTCGTCGCGGGAGGGGGGCAGGCCGGTGGCATTGATCGATGTGCTTTGGGCCGGCAAGGAGCCGGTGGCGGCTTACGCCTTCGCGTTTTCCTCCAAGGGCCGCCGTTACCGCTGTGTCACACCCAAGCCCTGCAGCAATTTCTACGTCGAAGACCTCGGCGGTCACATCCCCCAGCTGCAGCTGGCCAAGTCCGCGCCGGCCGACGTCCGCCTCTGCGAACCCTTCGAGAGCGTCGTCACCGTCCGCAACCTCGGCCAGGGAGTGCTGACACGCGTCGGTGTGAGGGACGCGCTTCCGGCCGGGCTGAAGACTCCAAGCGGCCTCACCGACCTGGCGCTCGACGCCGGCAGCCTCGCCCCGGGCGAGGGCCGCGAGTTCCGCATCCGGATTGTCCCCGAACGCGCCGGCACCTACCTGAACACGGCGCGCGCGACTTGTGCCGAAGGCGCCGCCGTCCTGGAGGCTTCCGCACGCACGCGCGTGCACGCGTCCGGTCTGGCGCTGCAATGCCAGGCCCCGGCTCACGTGCTCCTGGGACGGCCCGTGGAAGTCTGCCTCGCCCTTCGGAACACCGGCACCCTCCCGGAGCCCCGGAGCGTCGTCACCCTCCCCATTCCCGCCGGGACCGCGATCCGTGCCCTCACGCAGGGCGGCACCGCTGCCGACGGACACGCGATCTGGCTTGTGACGAACCTGATCCCGCAAGCGAGCCGCCGGCTGTGCGCCGTGTTCGACGCGCCCGCGGCGGGCACCCTGGCCTTCACCGCCTCCGCCCAGGGCGCCTGTGAGCCGCCTGCGCAATCCCAGTGCGCGACGCGCGTGGCCGGGGTGCCGGGGATTCTGCTGGAGGTGGTGGATCTGGAGGACCCGATCGAAGTGGGGCAGCAGACCACCTACGTCATCAAGGTGCGAAACCAGGGAACAGCCCCGCTGACACAGATCCGCCTGGAGTGCACCCTGGCCGCAAGCCAGGCCTTTGTTTCCGGCACGGGCGCCACGGCGGTGCGCGCCCAGGACCGCATCCTCACCATGGCGCCGCTGGCCGCGCTGGCCCCGAAAACCGAGGCCGCATGGCGTGTGGTGGTGAAAACGCTCCAGGCCGGCGATGTGCGTTTCCAGACGGAACTCCGCTGCGACGAGTTCAGCCGCCCCGTCCAGGAAACGGAGGCTACCCAGCAGTATTGACCGCTCCGACGCGTCGTGACCTCCAGGCCGCACTCCCCCCCGCCCCGGGGCCGCGCCGCGGCGGCGGGGCGCGCCGGCCCGAGCCGCCCGGTGCCGGGTTCTGCCGCGACGCGCCCTCTGCACCTGCTGACGTGGCTGTCCCTCGCCGCGCTCACGATTGGCTCGCCGGCTGCCGAGTCGGGTTTGGTGCGTGGGGGCCGGCTCTGGGTGCACGACCCCTCGAGCATCGTGCGCGGCGCGGGTGAGTATTGGCTGTTCAGCACGGGGATGGGGGTTGGGAGCGCGCGTTCGAGGGACCTGGTCCGGTGGGCTGGCGGGCCGCGGGTGTTCGAGGCAAAGCCGTCCTGGGTGGCCGGCTTTCTTCCGGAACAGCGCGGTCATTTCTGGGCGCCGGACGTGATCCGCGTCCGCGGACGGTATTTGCTTTATTATTCGGTGTCGGCCTGGGGGCGGAACACGTCGGCGATCGGGCTGGGGGCGGCTTCGGCTCCGGATCCGGGCCAAGCCGGGGGGCATTGGACCGACGAGGGCATCGTGGTGGCGTCGGCCAGGACGAACGATTTCAACGCCATCGATCCGTGCGCCCTTCTGGACGGCACGGGGCGGCTGTGGCTGGCGTTCGGGTCGTTCTGGTCGGGGATCAAACTGGTCGAGTTGGATCCCGGCACGGGCAAGCGGCTGTCGCCGGACGGGCCGCTGCATTCGCTGGCGAGCCATCCCGAGATCGAGGCGCCCTGTCTGGCCGAGCACGGCGGGCAGTATTACCTGTTCGTCAATTGGGGCCGGTGTTGCCGCGGCATCCACAGCACCTATTCCATCCGCGTGGGCCGCAGCCGGAAGATCGCCGGCCCGTATCTGGATCGCAAAGGCAACGACATGCGCCGGGGCGGCGGCAGCCGCTTCCTCGAGACCGAGGGACGTTTCATCGGGCCGGGCCACGCCGCGGTGCTCCGGGACGGCCCCCATGCCTGGATAAGCTTCCACTTTTATGACGGCGAGCGCAGGGGCGCTGCCACGCTGGGGGTGCGCACGCTGACCTGGGACGCCGAGGGATGGCCCAGGGCTGGCGCCTGGGTGACGCCCCCGCCCTCCGCACCGTGAACCGCGGCGGCTGCCGGACGGCTCTCAGTCCGCGAACAGATAGTGCAGGTCCTCGAGGGTGAGGCTCTGGGCGAACTTCTCCTCGCCGAGCACATCCTCGGCCAGGGCTTTCTTGCGCCGTTGCAGCGCGCGGATTTTCTCCTCGATGCTGTCTTTGATCAGCAGGCGGTAGGCAATGACTTTGTTGGTTTGGCCGATGCGGTGGGTGCGGTCGATGGCCTGGTTTTCGACGGCGGGATTCCACCACGGATCGAACAGGACGACGTAGCTGGCGGCGGTGAGGTTCAGGCCGAAGCCGCCGGCCTTGAGGGAGATGAGGAACACGGCGGGGCCTTCGGCGGCCTGGAAGCGCGCCACCAGGTCGCCGCGGTTTTCGGTGTCGCCGGCCAGGTAAAACTGGGGCCAGCCCTGCTGCGCGATGGCCGTCTTGAGCAGCGCCAGCATTTCGACGAACTGGGAGAACACGAGCACCTTGTTGTCCTCGGCCATCAGGGGCTCGAGCTGTTCGACAAGCGCGTTGACTTTGGCGCTCTCGGCCTTGGTGCCGGGATTGACAAGAGCCGGGTGGCAGCAGATCTGACGGAGCCGCAGCAAGGAGGTGAGAAAATGGAACCGTTCCTTGGCGAGTTGTTTCTGGGTCTGGATTCTCAGGAGCAACTGCTGCGCGCGCTTCAGTTCCGCCCGGTAAAGCGTTTTCTGTTCGCCTTCGATGTCGCAGAACAGGTCCTCCTCGATCCGGTCGGGCAGGTCCTTCGCAACCTGGGTCTTGGTGCGGCGCAGCAGAAACGGCCGCACGCGCGACGCGAGGCGCCGCCGGGCGAAAGGGTCGTCCTTGGCATCGAACAGTTTGGCGAAATGGTGGCGGCTGCTGAGCACGCCGGGCATGGCGAAGGCCATGAGGCTCCACAGGTCCAACAGCCGGTTCTCGATGGGCGTGCCCGTCAGCACCAGCCGATGGTCGGCCCGCAGGACCCGGGCGACCTGGGCGGTTTGGGAGTTGGGGTTTTTGATGTATTGGCCTTCGTCGAGGATGACCGCCAGCCAGGGCATGGAGCCGAGCGGTTCGCCCACGATGCGCAGTTGGCTGTAATTGAGCACGTGCAGGTCCGCTTCGGACAGTCGCCGAAGGAACGTGTCCAGTTCGCTGGCCGGCCAGAGCTTGACCCGCAATCCCGGGGTGAACCGCGCCGCCTCGGCACGCCAGTTGTCCATGACGGATTTGGGGCAGACGACCAGGGACGGCTTGGCTGCGGAGGGCCGGGGAGGGGGGTGGACGGCGGAGGCGGCGGGGGGTGGGCTTTGGCGCAGCCAGACCAGCCAGGCGAGGGCTTGGACGGTTTTGCCCAGCCCCATGTCGTCGGCCAGAATCCCGCCAAACCGGTTGGCGGCAAGGTAGGCGAGAAAATGGAATCCGTCGCGCTGGTAGGGGCGCAACTCGGCGGTGACGCCAGGGGGAAGATCGGGCGTGACGCGGGTTTTGATGTCGCTGGCGCGGCGTTGGATCTGTTGGACTTGGGCTTCGGGCAGGAACCTCCTGGCGGCGTCATCGGCCAACTGCAGCGCGTGGAGCCGCTGCGGCTCGTCCGTCAACTCCCGCGGATTGAGCCCGAGCCGCGCCAGGCGTTCGTCATCCTCGGGGTCGAGATTGAACTGCAGACGACGCCAGCCCTTGTTTTTGAGCCGGACGAACGCGCCCCGGGCGCGAAGCAGCAGGCGGATTTCTTCGCGGGTCAGTGTGGTGTCGGCAACATCGAGCACCACTTTCAGATCGAACCAGTCGATGTCCGCCTCCGTGACATCGAGGCGGACCTGGCCGGAGACGGCATCCTGGGCGAGGGAGGCGAGTTCGCCGGCGAGGCGGACTTGGATGAAAGGGGGCAGGCTGCGGAGCCAGGCGACGAACAGCTCGGGAAACTTCCGGGTCACACGCAGCATCAGGCGGCCGGTGTTTGGGGAGGGCTTGAGTGCGAGCGGTTCGAGCAGACGGGGCACCTCGTGCATGAGGGAGCGGTCATAAAGCACAATGGGGGCGTCCCCGGACGGATTGTGGAGAGGGGGGGGGCGGGTCTTCGTCCAGGTGTGCCCCTCCCACGTCTCCCGCACCTGTCCGTCCGCGGATTGGGCGACAACGTGGAGGTGGCAGTATTCGGTGCGGCCTCCGGGCCAACTGGGGGCCAGCTCGCACTGGACGGCCACCTCCATCGGCACATGCCGCACGCGGTTGGCCATGCGCGGGGGCATGGGTACCTGAAGCGACTCCAGAAACTGCAGCCCGGCGCGGGTTTCGAGGGCGGGGGCGGGGATGCGGATATTGGTATCGACGGGCAGCAATGGGGTGCAGGTGGGCGGGCCGTTGAACACGGCCTTCAAGGTAAGGCAGAGCGACGGGTGCCCTTCGAACATGCACAGAATGGGCGGAGGCGGGTTGCCGTCGGCGCCGACGAGCTTGAACTGGTAGTCGTCAGCCTCGTCGGCGGCGGGCAGGAGATGCCAGCGCAGGGGGTCGGCGGGGCGTTCCATGGGCTGGCCCTCGGCGGTGACAATGCGATCGTGCAGGGATCGCAGGCGCAAGACGCGCCCGAGCGGCTCCAGGTTTTCGAAGCCGCCGTAACGCAACGCGGCGTAGTGCCTGGAGGCTGACCGGTCGCGCCACGCCTCCCACAGGATCTGGGCTTCGGGCGTCAGTTCGGCGTGGCCGTCCTCGACATCCGCCGCAAGCTGGCGGACGTGGGAAGGCTTTATCGGCTCGAACGCAGGACGGCCGGGCCGTTTCCATTGCAGCGCGGCCATGTCGTCGAGAATGACCAGCCGCAGATCGAGGAGGCCGGTGGGGCGGTGAGGGGGGACGATGCCGAGTTGGTTGGCGGTGCCGAGGAGTCTTTTCCAACGGTCGATCTCGGCGCGGCGCCGCGCGCGGGTGATCTGCGCTTCGATGTGACTGAGGTCGGTCACCGGGAGGGCGCACTTGGGCACCGGCACGCCGCGTTCGCGGAGGGCATGGGCCACGTGGAGCCAGAACTCGTAATCATTGTCCGGAAAGACCGTCCAGAGCCGCAGCAGTTCCCAGCTGTTGCCAGCCATCCGAAAGCCCATCTCGCCGAAGTCCCAGTTCGAGATTCGCTGGCTGGACCGGCACCGTGCATACACCCCGTGCACCTTGCGCACGAAGGCGGCCTCGCCGGGGCGCAACGGCCGGCCTGCAGCGGCGGCCAGGCGGGAGGCCAGCTCGCTGTCGGGCGGCACTCGCGAGGCGACGGGGAAACGCGCCGCCGGAGGCCGGCTGCGGCTGCTGCGGGCGCCCGGGTTGCCGACAGCTGCGGCGGCGGGTGCGGCGAGCAGCGTTTTCAAGGCGGCGTAGACATGCTTGCAATCGAACTCCATGGGGCAGGTGCACTCGCCAGACCAGCCATCCGCCTCGTCATACAGGAGAAGCGTTTCATAAACCTGAGTGCCGCGAACGGTGGCCACATACCGGGCGCCGGGCTCGATGCAGGTGATCGCCTCGACGCGGCGCTCGCGAACATACGCCTCGCCACGCATTCGCGTCGCGCGATCGAAGCCCGCGAGAAAATCCTCGGCTTCCTGGAAATGGGACAGTTCAAAGGTCCGGTCCATGTTTCCGGGAAGTGTAGGACAATTCGGGTCCCCGACAAGCGGAGAGTGGGCGTCTCGACTCCGCGCTGGACGACGCGGGCTTGTTGTTCTAAGGTCAGCCCCATGGGACACACTGGAAAAGCCGGCGTGGCGCCCGGGCCCGGTTCGGACATGCCGTTTGAAGAGGCGATCACGAAGCTCGAGTCCATCGTGGATGCGATGGAGTCGGGGGAGTTGCCGTTGGAGCAACTGCTGTCGCGGTTCGAGGAAGGCAGCCGGCTGGTCCGGGTGTGTCAGGCGAAGCTGGAAGACGCGGAAGTGAAAATCCAACAGCTGGAGAAGACGGCGGGAGGGGATCTGGAACTCAAACCGGCGGGGGCGAGTCCCGAGGAGTGACTTATGAGCCGCTATTTGGACATGGTGGAATGGCCTGCGCACGTGAAGAAGCTGACGCCCGAGCAGCTGGTGCGGCTGGCGGAGGACATTCGCCACGAACTCATCAACACCCTGGCGGTCAACGGCGGGCATCTCGGCCCCAACCTGGGGGTCGTCGAACTGACCATCGCCCTGCACTACGTCTTTGACACCCCGAAAGACAAGTTCGTCTGGGACGTCAGCCACCAGTCCTATGTGCACAAAATCCTCACCGGCCGCAAGCAGCGCTTCCGGTCCATCCGCACCACCGGCGGGCTGAACGGGTTCGCCCTCCGCACCGAAAGCGACCACGACTGCTACGGAGCCGGGCACGCCGGCACCGCGCTGTCGGCCGCGCTGGGCATCGCCGCCGCGCGCGACAAGCTGGGCACCGACGAGCATGTGGTGTGCATTTTCGGAGACGCGGCGCTGACGAACGGCGTTTCGTTCGAGGCGCTGAACAACCTGGCGCACACGACGAAACGGTTCATTGGGATCCTGAACGACAACGAGTGGAGCATTGCCAAGAACGTGGGCGCGATTGCCACCTACCTCAACAAGGTCATCACCCACCCGCGCTACTGCCGCCTCCAGAAGGACCTTGAACGGTTCGTCCGCCGCATGCCCAAAGGCGATGTCGCCCTGATGCTGGCCCGCAAAGCCGAGGAAGGCTTCAAGAGCGCCATGACCGGCGTTGCCCTCGAACAAACCCCCAACGCCATGGATTCCGACGGCCGCGGCGGCCACGGCAGCAGTCTGATCTTCGAGGAGATGGGCCTGCGCTACCTGGGGCCGATCGACGGCCACGACCTGCCCCTGCTGCTCAAGTTCTTCGAGTTCGCCAAGAACTACGACCAGCCAATCGTGCTCCATTTGCTGACCAAGAAGGGCAACGGCTACGAGGCAGCCCTGAAATCCCCGGAGAAATTCCACGGGCTCGGCCCCTACGATGCGGCGACGGGTTCCCCCCTTCCCGCAAGGCCGGGCACACCTCCGAGCTACCAGGAAGTGTTCGGAGATGCCATGGTGCGGCTGTGCCACAAAGATCCCAAGCTGATCGGCATCACCGCAGCCATGCCCAGCGGCACCGGCTTGAAGGCGCTCGAAAAAGCCATGCCTGACCGCTACTATGATGTCGGCATCGCCGAGGGGCACGCCGTGATTTTCGCCGCCGGCATGGCCACCATGGGGTTTCGGCCCGTGTGCGCCATCTACTCGACCTTCCTCCAGCGCGCGTTTGACGCCGTCGTGCACGACGTCGCATTGCAGGATCTGCCGGTTATTTTCTGCATGGACCGCGCCGGCCTCTCCGCCAGCGACGGCCCCACCCATCACGGCCTGTTCGACATCGCCTTCCTCCGCTGCGTGCCCAATCTCATCGGCATGGCCCCCAAGGACGAGGACGAACTGGTCGACATGCTCTTCACCGCCTCCCGCCAGCCCCATCCGGCCTGCATCCGCTACCCGCGCGGCAGCGGCGAGGGCGCGCCCATCAAGGCGGAGCCCCAACTCCTCGAGATCGGCCGCGCCGAGGTGCTGCAACCGTTCTCCCGCAAGAACGGCCACAAAGTCGCCTTGTTCGCCCTGGGTAACATGCAGAGAATCGCGCGCGATGCCGCACGCCAACTGGGCGCCGAGGGCTTCGACTGCGCGCTGATCAACGCGCGGTTTTTCAAGCCGATCGACGCCGAAACCACCGGGCGGTTCGCCCGCGAGTCGGACGTGGTGGTCACGCTCGAGGATCACGCCCTGGCCGGCGGCTACGGCAGCGCCGTGCTCGAACACCTGTCCGCCTGCCGCATCTCCACCCCCGTCGTCCGCATCGCCTGGCCCGATCAGTTCATCGAACACGCCAGCACCGTCGAGCCGCTGCGGGAAAAACACGGCCTGACCGCCCGACACACCGTCGCCCGCGTGAAGGCCGAGTTCGCCGCTGCTCCCATCGACCTGCGGCAGCACGCCCTGGCCACCGCGTAAGACCCCGCCGGGGCGCGCCGCCTCTGAACCCCGAACCTCGAACCCAACCCGAACCGGCCCGCGTGCCCGGTTCGACCCGCCCCCGCCATGTCCTACACCCAGGTCACCCCCCCCACCGACGGCCAAGCCCTCACCCTCCGCGACGGCCGGCTCGCCGTCCCCGATGCGCCCATCCTGCCCTTCATTCGCGGGGACGGCACGGGACCCGACATCTGGGCGGCGAGCCAACGGGTCTTTGACGCCGCCGTCCGCAAGGCTTACGGGGAGCGCCGCCGCGTCGTGTGGTTCGAGGTGTTCGCGGGCGAAACCGCAAAACGCCGGTTCGGCCAGTGGCTGCCGGACGACACCCTCCGCGCTTTCCGGGAGTTTCTCGTGGGCATCAAGGGCCCCCTGACCACCCCCGTCGGCGGCGGCATCCGCTCCCTCAATGTCGCCCTCCGCCAATCCCTCGACCTCTATGTCTGCCTGCGCCCCGTCCAATACTTCGAAGGCGTTCCCTCCCCGGTCAAGCACCCGGAGAAGGTGGACATGGTGATTTTCCGCGAGAACACCGAGGACATTTACGCCGGGATCGATTTCCAGGCGGGCACGGAGCGGGCGCGCCGGACCCTGGAGTTTCTCGCCGCCCACTACCCGGACGAGTTCGGCAAGATCCGGTTTGGGGCGGACGCGCCGGACCGGATCGGGCTGGGTTTGAAGCCCGTGTCGCAGCCGGGAACGGAGCGGCTGGTGCGGGCCGCGTTGGAGTATGCCATCGCTCAGCACCGCAAAAGCGTGACGCTGGTCCACAAAGGCAACATCATGAAGTTCACTGAAGGCGCCTTTCGCGACTGGGGCTATGCGCTGGCCCGGGACGCCTACGGCGCCGTCGAGATCGACGGCGGCCCCTGGTGCCGCATCCCGCCGGGGCGGCGGGGCGAGGGCCTGCTCATCCGCGACGCCATCGCCGACATCACGCTCCAGCAGGTGCTCACCCGCCCGGAGGACTTCGACGTGATCGCCACGCTCAACCTCAACGGGGATTACCTCTCGGACGCCCTGGCGGCACAGGTCGGAGGCATCGGCATCGCCCCCGGCGGCAACCTCAACTACGACACCGGCCACGCCATCTTCGAAGCCACCCATGGCACCGCCCCCAAATACGCCGGCCAGGACCGCGTCAACCCGGGCAGCGTCGTGCTCAGTGGCGAAATGATGTTTCGTTACCTTGGCTGGTCCGAAGCCGCCGACCTCATCCTCCGCGGCCTCCACGGCGCCATCGCCAGCCGGCGCGTCACCTACGACTTCGCCCGCCTGCTGCCCGGCGCCACCGAAATCAAATGCTCCCAGTTCGGCGACGCCATCATCGACCATATGTGAGCCGCCGACACGCCCCCTTCGCGCAGACGCCGCAGGCTCAGGGCGTCGTGACGCTTCGCCAGCCGGACCCCGGCCGCGTCGGTCACCAGCGGACAGTGGAAGAACGCCGGCGGCTGCAGCCCCAGGGCCTGATACAGCAGAAGCTGCCGCGCCGTCGACACCAGCAGGTCGGCGCCGCGAACCACCTCGGTGATCTTCATGGCCGCATCGTCCACCACCACCGCCAGTTGATACGACGGCACCCCGTCGTGACGCCACACGATGAAATCCCCGAAATCCTTGGCCGCCTCATACGCCTGCCTCCCCTGCGCCCCATCCTCAAATTCCACCCGCTCCCCGTCCGGCACCCGGAACCGCCAGTTGGGGTCACGCCCGCCCCGCCCATCCAAACCGCCCCCCGCCGCCGGCCCAACCCACTTGTCGCCTGACCCCGGGGACGCCACCGGGCGGCAGGTTCCCGGATAGACCGGTTCCTCGTCGCCCGCCTGGGGCGCCTGGGAGGCGCGCTGGACGTCCTTCCGCGAACACACACACGGATACACCCAACCGCCAGCCCGCAACTGCTCGAACGCCGCCTCATACAGCCCGTGCCGCTGGCTCTGCTCGTACGGTCCATACGGGCCCCCACAGTCCGGCCCCTCCTGCCATTCCATCCCCAGCCACCGCAAATCCTCCAGCATCGCCTCCACATACTCCCGCCGGCTCCGCTCCGGATCCAGATCCTCGTTGCGCAGCACCAGCACGCCGCCGGCCACCCGGGCACGCTGGTGCGCCACCCAGAACGTGCGCGCATGCCCCAGGTGCAAATAGCCCGTCGGCGACGGCGCCAGGCGGCCGCGATAGAATCCTTGATCCATGAAACAACGCGTTGCCGGCAGTCCAAGCCGGCGTGATCGGCAACATGCTGAAATCCGCCGCCGACGGTCAAGGATTCTCGGCCATCCGGCACTTATAGAAGCGTGTCCGGGCCGACTGTGGCTGCATGTCGTCCCTGCCTCCGCCCGAGCACAAGCGCAAGGACGAGGCGAGGCGGCTGGTGAACTGGCTATGGCGTGCTAGCCCCCGCTGCGCGGCGGGTTCCATGCCATCTTCGGGACAAAACCGCGCAGCGGTTTTGTATAGGGAGCCGCACGTGGCCACGCGGACGCTTCGATCCACACCCCCGGCTTGTGGCTGCTGTGCGCCTCAAACGGTCTGAGCCCGCGGCTAGAACACCACATCCGGGTTGGTGGCCAGCCACTCGGCCAGGCCGGGCAGGCGGGACGGAAGCAGCGCCTGAACCCGGCTGCAGTCCAGCGACGTGTCCGGCGAACGGGGTGGGCCGGCGTAATCGCGCAGCGACCCGGGTTCCAGGCGGGGATGGAGCTGGGGCCAGCGGGCGGCCAGCAACTGGCCGATCTCCCAGCGTGAAAGCCGCTGGCTGCCGGCGAGGTGGTAAAGGCCCGGCCGGCCCGCCTCGAGCAGTGCCCAAACCGCCTGGGCGGTCACGACGGCCGGCAGCGGCGACCGGAACTCGTCGGTGAAAAACCGCAGCATCCGGCCGGCTTCCCAGGCGCGGCGGATCTGCTCGTTGAACCCACGATCGCCACTTGGCGAGGTGCCGCCGTTGAGCGACGTGCGAACCACGGTGTGCCCGGGATTGGCCAGAACGACGCGTTCGGCAGCCAGCTTGGTTTCGGCGTAGACGGTCAGCGCGCGGGGGCTGGCTTGTTCCGTGTAGTGTCCCTGCCGGCCATCAAACACCAAGTCGGTCGAGAAAAACACAAACGGGATCGACTCGGCCAACTCGCTGAGGTGGGCGGTGACATCCACGTTGAGTTTGCGAGCCAGGGCGGGTTGGGCCTCGCAGGCGACGGACCGGCTCAGGGCGGCGCAATGGATGATGGCGGCCGGGTGATCCTGCTGGAACAGCAGGCGCACGGTCTGGTCATCGGTCAGATCCACCGTCTGCCGGGTCAGACCGCGGGGCCGCCAGGCCGGGGCGTGGATGGGTGCGGTGCGGAGGAGGCTGCTGCCAATCAGGCCGGCGGCACCGGTGATCCAAACGGTGCGATCGTCCATGAGACGGGCCGGCTAGCGAGGCGTTGCCTCAGACCGTTTGGAGGCGCTGCGGCTTCTCGATGCCGTGTAGAATCCTTGACTTCTCCGCTGTTGGCAAAACCTGATCTGTTGACAGTGCATTTGAGAAGTCAAGGATTCTGGCCGGGGTTGTCGCCGGCGAACCGCTGCTGCAACGGTCCGTAGGCATCCACCCGGCGGTCCCGCAGAAAAGGCCATTGCGTGCGTGTCTCCTCCACCGCCGCCAATGGAACCGGCACCACCAAGACCGCCTCCTGGTCGGCGGAGGCGCGGCTCAGGATCTGGCCGGCGGGGCCGGCGACGAAGCTTTGGCCCCAGAACTCGAGCCCGGGGCCGCCGGCCGGCGCTTCATGTCCGATGCGGTTGACGGCGGCGACGTAACAGCCGTTGGCGACGGCGTGGCTGCGCTGGATGAGTTCCCAGGCCTCATGCTGCGCGGCGCCGTGCGATGGCTTCTCGGCCGGGTGCCACCCAATGGCGGTCGGGTAGAGCAAAATCTGGGCGCCGTGGAGTGCGGTGAGACGGGCGGCCTCGGGAAACCACTGGTCCCAGCAGATCAGCACACCGATGCGGCCGTAGCGAGTGGACCAGGCGCGGAATCCCAGGTCGCCCGGCGCGAAGTAGAATTTCTCGTAGTATCCCGGATCGTCCGGAATGTGCATCTTCCGGTAGACACCGAGCAGCGCCCCGTCAGCATCGATCACCACGGCGCTGTTGTGGTAAAGGCCGGGGGCGCGTTTTTCGAAGAGGGAAGCGGCGACGACGACGCGACGGGATCGGGCGAGCTGTTGGAGGGCGCGGGTGGTGGGGCCGGGGATGGGTTCCGCGAGCCGGAAGTGGGCGTGGTTTTCGCTCTGGCAGAAGTATTGCGAGCGGCACAGTTCCTGGGTGCAGAGGATCTGCGCGCCCCGTCGGGCGGCCTGTTCGGCGAGGCGAAGCACGGTTCGGAGGTTGGCGCGCGGGTCGGGGCTGCAGGCATGTTGCAGCAGGCCGAGGCGAACGATGTCTCGGCGCGGTTTCAAGGGTTCCCGCTGATTTGGGTGCTGCGGGCGGCGCGCTCGAGGACGTGGGTGCCGCCCTTGGCGGCGGCGGCGGCGAGGTGGGGGTTTTCGCCGAAGAGTTCGCGGATCATTTTGCCGAGGGTTTCGTTGGTGGGGCCGTAGCCGGCGTGATAGATGTAGTGCTCGAGGTCATAGAGCAGTTCGGCGGCGTCGGGGTAACGGCGCTGCAGATCGCGGTTCAGCGCCCGATGGAGGATCTCGTTCAACCGGTCGTCAATCCGCGGGTCGAGCTGCCGAAAGTCCGGGATGGGCAGGGTGAGGATGCGTTTGCGGGATTCTTCCGGCGTGTTGGCCTTGAAGACGTTGAAGCCGAGAAGGAGGCTGGCGAGCACGACGCCGACGGAGAACAGGTCGGAGCGTTTGTCGGTGATCTTGAAGTCGGCCTGTTCGGGGCTCATGAAGTCCGCCTTGCCGGCGACCACTTCGCCTTCGTTGTCGGTCAGGAAGCCCCGGGCTTTGGCGATGCCGAAGTCGGTCAGCTTCACGTCGCCTTCCATGGCGATCATGATGTTCTTGAAGCTGACGTCGCGGTGGACGATCCCCAGCGGGTGGCCGTCCTTGTCGAGCTTGGCGTGGGCGTAGGCCAGGCCGCGGGCCACGCGGCTGGCGATGAACACGGCCATCTCCACGGCCAGCAGCCGGTTCTTGTCCCGCATGTGCCGGGAGAACTGCTCGAGGTTGACGCCGCGGATGAATTCCATGGCGATGAAATACACGTCGTTGGCATGCCCGAGGTGGTAGGTCTGCACGATGTTGGTGTGGATCAGGTCCGCCACCAGCCGGGCTTCGCCGATGAAATTGTCGATGAACTGTTTTTGCTTGGCGTAATGCTGGCGGATGATTTTGATCGCGACGCGCTTGACGAAGTTGCGGGCCCCGTGCTGCTCGGCTTCGTAGACAATGCCCATGCCGCCCTCGAAGATCTTGCGCACGATGTCGTAGCGCATGTCGCTCTCAATGGTGAAGAGTGCTGCCACGGCGACGGATGTTGTGACATGCAGCGGCCAAGTCAAGCTCGGGGTGCGACCCCGGGTGTATGCCGGAATGGCGCGCGTGACGCGTTTTTTTGCGCACTTTTCCCTTGCGCGGCCGCGTCGTACCGCGCTACATACGGCGCGGTTGCATGATGGAACAAACATTGAACACATAACGGATACACTATTATGGCAAAAGCATTGACGAAGTCCCAAATTGCCGCAGCAGTCGCGGAGAGGGTTGAGATTTCCAAGAAGCAGGCGGTGGAGGCTCTCGATTTTCTCGCCCAACTGGCCTACAAGAATGCAAAGAACACCTTCACGCTCCCCGGGTTGGGCAAGCTCGTCCTGGTGAACCGCAAGGCCCGCCAGGGTCGAAACCCTGCCACCGGCGAAACCATCAACATCCCCGCCAAGCGCGTGGTCAAATTCCGCGTCGCCAAGGCCGCCAAGGAAGCCATCCTCGGCGCGAGGTAAGTTTTCCCTCCCAGCACCGGGCACTCTGACTCGCGTCGGAGTGCCCTTTTTCTTTGCTCACGTGAAGATCGGCGTCGTGGGCTGTGGGGCAGTCGGCAGCTACTATGGCGCCCGCCTCTGCCAGGCAGGCCACGACACGCATTTCCTGCTGCGCTCGGATTACGAGGCGGTCCGGAACAACGGCCTGCACATCCGGAGTTTCCAGGGCGATTTCACCGTGCGGCCGCACTGCGCCTGCGCCCCCGAAACCATCGGCCCCTGCGACCTGGTTCTCGTCGCCCTCAAGACCACCGCCAACGACCAGTTCCCACGCCTCCTGCCCCCGCTCGTCGGCCCCCACACCGTCATCCTCACCCTGCAAAACGGCCTCGGCAACGAGGCTCTCCTCGCGCGCCTCTTCCCCCCACGCCAGATCATGGGCGGCATGTGCTTCGTCTGCCTCAACCGCATCGCCCCGGGAATCGTCCGGCACCTGGACCACGGCCCCATCGTCGTGGGCAGCTACGCAGGCCCTCCGGAAGCCCGCACCCACCTCATCGCCCGCCTCTTCCAACACGCCCGCGTTCCCTGCACCGTGGCCGACAACCTCGAGCGCGCCCATTGGGAAAAGCTCACCTGGAACATCCCGTTCAATGGACTCGGCGTTGCGGGAGTCGCCGGCTACGATGCCGTCCGCCGCGGCCACGTCCCTGCGGATGCGCCCCTGGGGCCATGTCTCACCACCGACGTTCTTCTCGCCGATCCCCGCTGGGAGAAACTGCTGCGCACGCTCATGCTCGAAGTCATCCGCGCCGCCGCCGGCAAGGGCTGGCGCATCGATCCCGAACTGGTCGACGTGCAGATCGCGCGCACCCGCACCATGGGCGCCTACCGGGCCTCGACCCTCCTGGATTACCAGCGCGGGGATCCGCTGGAACTGGAAAGCATGTTCCTCGAACCCCTCCGCCAAGCCCGGCACGCCGGCGTCGACACCCCCTGCCTGCGCAACCTCTGCGCCGTGCTGCAGGCCCTGGATCAACGACGCCCCAAGCCAACCGACGCCCCGGATCCTCGGACGCCGCCGCAGGATCCGCCGGCACATCCAGAACAGCCCCACTAGCCGAACTTGGCGGATTGGAGGGGGACAAACTACGGAAGTGCCTGCAAATCAAGCCAGGCTTGTTCTAGGTCTTCACTACAGGA
>JAFGQR010000006.1 GCA_016935555.1 Verrucomicrobiota bacterium | reverse complement strand
TTTTGTACAGCGAGCCGCGCGCAGACCCACGGCCCTCTCGATGAACACCCACGGTTTGTGGCTCCTGCGCACCTCGAACAGTCTGAGGCCGCGGCTCGCTAGTCTTTCTCCGTCCCGCTGATCCAGTATTTGAGGAGGGTTTCGGCGGGCGGCACTTCGAGGGGGCGGACGATGCGGAAGCCGACGAACTGGGCGTCGGACAGCCACCAATAGCTTTTGGGGAGTTGGGGGTCTTGGGCTTTCCATTCGCGGGCGGAGCCGCGGCGGGCGGCGCTGCGCAAGGCGGCGGCGTCTTCGTCGTCCCAGTGGCCGCCGCGGACGATGTGGGGATAGGGTTGGGTGGCGCGGTTCCAGGGCTGGGCGGCGAGGGCGTCTTTGAACTGCTGGTAGAAGGCGGCGTCGTATTGGTCGAGGCACCATTCGGCGACGTTGCCGTGCATGTCGTGGAGGCCCCAGGGGTTGGGTTTTTTGCGGCCGACCTTCTGGTACTTGAAGTCGCTGTTGCGGCCAAACCACGCGTATTGGCCGAGCTGCGCGGGGTCGTCGCCGAAGGAATACGCGGTGGCGGCGCCGGCGCGGCAGGCGTATTCCCATTCGGCCTCGGTGGGCAGGCGGTAGAAGTGGCCGGTTTTGGCGCTGAGCCAGTGGCAGTATTTGTTGGCGGCGTGGTGGGTCATGGCGATCGCCGGGTAGCCGTCCTTGCCCATGCCGAAGCTCATTTCGACGTAGGGTTTGGAGGGGCGGTTCACGGCGTCGGAGACCGCGTTGAGGGATTCGGCGGTGGGGTAATGCTTGCGAAGCTGTTTTTCGTCGTCGGGGTATTGGAAGATTTCGAATTCGTTCCAGGTGACTTCGAACATGCCCATCCAGAAGGGCGCGACGCGGACCTTGTGCTGCGGGGATTCGTCGGGCTGGCGGCCTTTCTCGTGTTCGGGGCTGCCCATCAGGAATTCGCCGCCGGAGAGGGGCAGCATGACATAGCGGACGGTGCTGCCGGGGATGACATTGGTGTAACACTTCATGTCCGCGGCGGTTTTCTCCGGAGACTGGCGCAGGATCATCTCGCGGATCAAGGGGGCGGTGGCCTCGTCGGTGTCGGCCAGCGACGCCAGGGCGCCGCTGGCGCCGGCAGTGAGCTGGCGGCCGTCCCACCGGAGGACGGCGAACCGGGTGGATTCGCGCATGCCTTTTGGGGATCCGTACATGACGAGCGCGTCGGCCAGGATGGCGGCGCCGAGGAAGACCTCGCCTTCCGGCGGTTGGATGTTCCGGGCCAGCGCCGGTGCACCGGTGGCGTCGAAATTGTAGATGCCGGCGGTTTCGCCTTCGCCGGAGATGACGAGCAGCTGGCTTTTGCCGGCGCGGTCCAGCACGAGCAGTTGGGCGATGGGCTGCGGCATTTCAAAGCGCCGGGCCTGGCCGAGCCGCAGGGCGCCGGCGGTTTCCTCGACGGGGTGGCAGGTGATGGCGGGTTCGCCCCGGACATAGAACAGGACGTCGTGGAGCGCACCGTCGCGGAAGCGGCCGACGACAAAGAGCGCGCCACGGGGAATGGACTTGAGTTCGGCGACGATTTCGGGCCGGGCGCCGGCGATGTTGACGGCGCGGAACGAATCTTCCTCGTCGCCCTGGACAGTGTGGGCGACGAGGGTCGGGCCGCCGGTCTTGAGCGTCACGAGGTTGGGATAGGCCGGCGATCCCGGCACGGGGGTTTCGGAGAGTTCGGTGAACGTGGCGTTGGTGTTGCGGAGCAGGGTCAGGCGGTTGGGCGTGGGGTCCGCGTTGTAGATGCTGCACACGTAGAGGTCGCTCAACGGCGTGTTGCCCGGGCCGCCGATGTCGGCGGCCACCGCGATGTTCGGTCCGAGCGCCTTGAGGGTGATGTGCTCGGGGGCGCCCGCGGTGGTGGGGTTGCTGAGATCCACGACCAGCAGCTGGCCGGAGTCGGCCGAGGCCAGCGCGAGGGCGGTGGTGTCGGGGGCCAGCAGGTGGCCGAGGCTGATGCCGGAGATGTATTTGAGGTCGTGGTGGCGGCATTCCACCCAGTTGAACCCTCCGGGACTCTGTTGATAGCCAAGCCGGTATTTGCCGCTCGCCTTGTCCACAATCACCACGTCCTCGCGCCCGTCCCGATCAAAATCGCCCGCGGTCACAAAATCCTTTTCCGTCTCGTAGACGAACGGGGCGGCCTGGGCGGGGTGCGGGGTGCCCGCGGCTCCCGCCAGCAAGGTGGCTGCGACAAGGGTGTTCAACGAGTGTCTTGGGTGCATGGTCATGTTGTGTGTTGGACGGGGATTGTGGGGGCGAATCTTCAAATGTCAAATCCGTAGCGGCCGTGACCCGCCGCGCGGTCCATGCGGCGGCCCTCCGGCGCGGTTTTCCCATGAGCCCACGCCGTGGCCGGGGAAAAACGCGCCGCGCAGGATGCCGTTCAACCCGTGCATGGCCCGCGTGAGCCGGCCTAACCTGCATTTCTCACCAGGTTCCTGGTGAGAAATGCAGGCTAACACTGCCGGCGTTGCGGAACAGGGTGCCGTCGCACCAGATGGCGCACTCAAGGCGGAGCGAGGCGGCGAGGGGCCGGCTTACTGGAGGCGCTCCGTGAGGATGTGGGCGAGGTCGCTGACGCCCAGCTCGAGGAGGGAGGCGTTGCTGAAGATGTCGCGGTTGCCGGGGGACACGGGGGATTGGCTGAGGCGCTGCTGTTGGGCGAGGGTTTCGGCGGACAGGCGGTCGAGGGCGACGGGGTCCTTGCTGAAGCGCAGTTCGTTGAGGGTGGTGGTGTAGTGGAGGCGTCCGACGTGCTGGCCCTGGTATTGGCAGAGCAGACCGTCCACGATGCTCAGCACCACCTTGTCGCCCACAGCCGGCAGCGCGTAGATCTCGGGGACGGCCTGGGCCAGGTAATGCGGGTTGAGGTCGAAGCGGAGTGTGTTGTCGACGCTTCCCAAGGCCAGGCTGTAAAGGTTGCCCGTCACCCCGATCTGGTAATGATTCAACAGCGGGCTGACGATCACAATCTTGGTCAGCTCGTGGGCCACCAGCCTCGACACATGTGACTTGCGGCCGCTGCCCTCCTCGCTCCGGCCGAAGTCGACATCGCTCCAGAGCTGCGGCCCCAGCAGCGGAATGTCCGGGTCGTAGACCACAGCGGGGTCGAAGCCGGCGTCGGTGCTGCCTTCGACGCGGATCCGGTGGCGTTGTTCCAGCGCGAGATACCCCGCCTGCCGGAGGTCGCTGCGCTGCTTGTCCCAAACCACGATGTGCCGCGGCGGCAACCCCGCCGCCAGCAGGGTCTCCACGACCGCCTCGGCCACGCCCAGCCGCGTCCCGATGTCGGGTCCCGGCCGGGTGTAGACCTTGAGGCCCACGACATCCTGGGTCGACAAGAGGCTGTGCCAGGCGTCCGTGACGGCGGTCGTGCCCGTCACATGGGTCAGCCCCCGCTCAACCATGCGGCGCACGCGGCCGACTTGCGGCTCGTAGGCCCGGGTGGCGTTTGTGTCGTGAACGATCACCACGCGCGCGTGCGTCGCGGCGGTGGCATCCGGCAGCGCGCTGTGCAGCGGCATCCGGGCGCCGATCAGGGCGCCGAGCATCGCCGCCGTCCATCCCGCCGGAGGGTTCCAGGTCCTCATCTGCCGAGCGTTTCTTGACACATGAACGAGCGACATGCTACCACGGCGGACGATGTTAGCCATTGAAAAACCGCGGGCGCTGGCGGTGGCGAGGGGCGGGGTGGTGGCGCTTCTGGTGGGGATGCTGGCGGGGTGCACTCCGCCGGGGCCCCGCGCGCTGTTGGAGGGGGAGCGGTTGATTCGCGAGGGGCATTTTTCAAAGGCCATCGAGCAGCTCAAGACCGCGACCGAGCTGCTGCCCAAGAACGCCGGCGCATGGAACCACCTGGGAATTGCCTACCACCACGCGGGCCAGGTGACCAACGCGATGATTGCCTACCACCGCGCGCTGACGCTTGACCGCGACTTGATGACAGCGCACTACAACCTCGGCTGCCTCTGGCTCGAGCAGGACCACCCCGCGCTGGCCGTCGAATCCCTCCAGAGTTTCGTCATGCACCCGCGCCATGCGAAAGACCCCAACGGATGGACCAAGCTGGGCGCGGCCTACCTGCGCGCCCGCCGCTGGGACGATGCCGAGAAGGTTCTGAATCACGCCCTCCAGGAACTCGGGGTGCACACGCCGGAACTGTGGAACAACCTGGGCATCGCGCAAACGCAGCGCCGCCGGATTACCGATGCCGCCGCCGCGTTCAACGCGGCGCTGGAATTGCAGCCCGACCACGCGCCCGCCCTGCTGAACCTTGCCCGCCTCTACCATCGCCAACCCAATACCTGGCCGCTGGCGCTGCAGAAATACCGCGACTATCTCGCCCTCAGTCCCGCGCCCGAGCACTCGCAGGCTGTCGCGTCCATCGCCGACCGCCTCGAGGCCGAGTTGAATCCTCCCCGCTCCCCATCTCCCGCCGGCCCCGCCCGGACCCGAACCGCCGCCGCGCCTCCGCCCCCGCGCGAGTCCCCTCCCGCCAAGCCGCCGTCGCGCCCGGCCTCCACCCCGGCCGAATCCCGCCGCGGGGCCGCGTCTTCGACCGCCCCGGCGGCCAGCCCCGCAGCCACCCCCGCCCGATCCCGCCCCGCCCCGCCCCCGCGGGTCGATTCGTCCAAGACCTCGCCCCCCGAAAGAACCGCCGCATCCGATTCGGCGCCCCCCAAACCGCGCGCCGCCCCCGCCCAATCCGCGTCGCCGCCTCGAAAGCCCGAACGTGGCGCTGTCGTTGCGAAGGGCGACGACCTGGCGGTTCGGCCCGCTCCCGGGCCTGCGCGCGCCGCGCCGGCGGTTCGATCGGTGACGTCGTTGCCGGAGAAGCGGTATCGGTACACGGCGCCGCGCAAGCCGGCGAGCGGCGATCGCGCGACGGCGAAGCGCCACTTCACCGAGGGTCTCCAGCGGCAGCGGGCCGGGCAACACGCCGAAGCGCTCGAGTGCTACGGGCGCGCGGTGGCACGAGACCCGGCGTATTTTGAGGCGCATCACAACTTGGCGCTGGCTGCATACCAGTTGCGTCAATGGACCCGGGCCCTGGCCGCGTGCGAACTCGCGCTGGCGCTCGAACCCAGGTCCGTGGACGCGCGCCATCTGCTTGCCGCCAGTCTCCGGCAGGCCGGCTATTTCCACGATGCCGCGCGGGAACTGCAGACCATCCTGCAATCGCATCCGGACGAAACGCGGGCCCACCTGACGTTGGGCAACCTGTATGCGCAGCAGCTCCAGCAGCCGCAGCGGGCGCGTCCGCACTACCTCAAGGTTCTCGAGCGGGCCCCGCAGCATCCCCAGGCGCGCGAGATCCGGTTCTGGCTCGCGGCGCACCCGTAACGGGAGGGGGGAGTTGCCGACGCAGATCGTCGACGGCGCCCATGGGAATCGTCCGGTGCCGGGCTTCCGCGTTCCGTCTTTAGGGTCCGTGCAAAAATTAATTCCGATTTTGCTGCTGGGGATTTGGCTCGCTGGCGAGGCGCGACGAGGGAGGATACCCGC
>JAFGQR010000005.1 GCA_016935555.1 Verrucomicrobiota bacterium | reverse complement strand
TCGCCGCCGCCAAGGGGAGAAGTGGGACGCGGTGGAACGCGTCCCTACCAGCGCGAAGCGCGGCCCCTGGCTTTCCGTTGCGCCTCTGCTGTGACGGCGCGATGGGGACATCGCGCCCTACCAGGTTCATGGCCCCGATTCACGTCCGATTTTCGGAGGTGTTCGCTTCGCATGGGTCGCCGGGGCATGACGGGGTTGCGGGTCGCGCTCGGACTGTACGACAGCAGTGCCTGTTCAGGTGGGAAACCGCGAATAGACGGAGGGAACAGACAGACGGCCACGGGACCAGACGAGGCCGTTGCGGCCAGTCGCAGCGCCGTCCGGTTTCTCGTGTCCAAAACTCATGTCGTTCTTTCGGTATCGGTATCGTCTCCATCCCCTCCATACTCGCCCGCTTCCTCGTCGTGAGAACCTGACCCGCGTTTCTCACCACCACTGAGAAATGCAGGTTAGCGGCGGCACGGGACGCCGCGACGCACGCACCCCCGCCTGTACGCAACCCACGCCTCGAACGGCGTGAGCCCGCGGCTTCCTACAGTTGCTTCATCGCGTTGTCGAGCGCGGCGTAGAGCCGGTTCATGGTGACTTCGGTCTCGTCGCCCATGTTCGAAAGACGGAACGTGGTGCCTTTGATCTTGCCGTAGCCGCCGTCCATGAGGATGCCCTGGTCGCGCACCAGTTTTTGGAGTTTGGGCACATCGACGACGCGGCCGCCGGGTTTGGCGCCGTTATTGACGCAGGTGAGCGTGACGGACTCGAAGCCTTGGTCGGGGAAGAGGGTGAACCCGTGGTTGGCGGCCCAGGCGCGGGTCATGGCGGCCAGTTTCGCGTGGCGGGCGAACCGGGCGTCGACACCCTCGGCGAAGATTTCATCCAGCTTGGACTCGAGGGCGAAGACGTGGCCGATGCTGGGCGTGCTGGGGGTCATGTTGCCCTCGGCGTTTTTCTGGAACTCGAGGAAGTCGAAGTAATAGCCGCGGTCCTTGAGGGTGGCGGCCTTGGCGAGCGCGGCGGGCGAGCAGACGAAGACGGCGGTGCCGGGAGGCAGGGCGAAGGCTTTCTGGGTGCCGGCGAGCATGACGTCGATGCCGAGCGCGTCGAACTCGAGTTTGGTGGCGGTCATCGAGCTGACGGTGTCGACGATGAACATGACGTCGGGGTATTTGCGTTTGAGCGCGGCGATTTCGGCCATGGGGCTCATGACGCCGGTGGAGGTTTCGTTGTGGATGAAGGTGAGCGCGTCGAACTGGCCGGTGGCGAGTTTTTTATCGACAGCCTCGGCGCGGATGGGCGACCCCCAGGGCACCTGGAGAGGTTCGGCGTCCTTGCCGCAGCGTTTCGAGACGTCAAACCACTTGTCCGAAAACGCGCCGCACATGCAGTTGAGGACTTTCTTGGCGACCAGATTGCGGATGGCGCCTTCCATGACGCCCCAGGCGGAGGAGGTGCTGATATACACGAGCTGCCTGGTGTAGAGCAGCGCCTGCAGCTTCGGCTGCATGCGCCCATACAGGTCTTTAAAAGCCTGGCTGCGGTGGCCGATCATGGGCGACCGGAACGCCTGGAACGTCCGCTCGCTCACCTCCACCGGACCCGGGATATGCAATTTCAAGTGTCCCATAAATTGCGCAAAAACTTTCACACGCAGCCGCGCGACGCAAGCTTCTTCCGCGTCAGCCCGCGTGTCTCACCGCCCTGTGAGAAATGCAGGTCAGAGCGACCGGTAGAGCACGTTGAAGGCAAACACGCCCGTCATGGCGACGCTGCAGCCGACCTTGCCGAGGGCGCCCGCCACGAGTCCCAGCGTGGCGCCCAAGCCGGCTTTGGAGGCGGCCTTCAAGTCCCGCCCCGCGACCATCTCGAAAAGCATGGCGCCGGCGAACGGGCCGATGAGCAGACCGGGCAGGCCGAAGAACAGCCCGATCAGGCCGCCCACCACGGCGCCCACCATCCCCCGCCAGGTGGCGCCCAGGCGCTTGGCCCCATACACACTGGCCAGGTAATCCAGCAGCAGGGACACCAGCATGAAGGCGCCGAGCAACCCGATGACCCACCATTCGGCGCTGGCGTTGCCGAAATACAGCTTGTGCGCCAGGGCGCCTGCGAACACCAGGGGCGTGCTCGGCAGGCCGGGCAACACGCTGCCCGCCACGCCCAGCCCCATGACCAGCAGCGCCACCGCCAGCCCAATCATCTGTTCGATGCTCATCACGTCAGCCCCCGCCGCCGCCCCAGAGCCGGGCGCAGCGCAGTTCGAGGGCTCCTGCCGGGTTCGTGTTCATCGTGCTGTCGCATGCGCGCCAAGTTAACCGGGTCCGCCCGCCGTGGCGCGCTAAAACGTCGGCCCCAGCACCCACGGCGCGAATTCCTCGTCGCCCAAACCGGCCAGCTCGCTTCGTGTGCGCTCGCCGCCGGCCACGGCGAGGATCTTGTCGAAGATGCGCCGGCCAACGAGTTCGACGGATTCGGTGCCGTCGAGGATGGTGCCGGCGTTGAGGTCCATGTCATCCTGCATGGACTGGTAGAGGGCGGTATGGGAAGCGACCTTGATGCACGGGACGGGCTTGCAGCCGTAAACGCTGCCGCGGCCGGTGGTGAACACGGCCACATTGCACCCGCCGGCCACGAGGCCGGTCATGCTTACCGGGTCGTAACCGGGGGTGTCCATGAAGCACAGGCCGGAGGCGGTGATGGGTTCGGCATAGCGGTAAACGGCGGCCAGGGGGGAGCACCCGGCTTTGGCGATGGCGCCGAGGCTTTTCTCGTAGATGGTGGTGAGGCCGCCGGTTTTGTTGCCCTGGGTGGGATTGTTGTCGATGGTGGCCCCGTGGACGCGCACGTGCTCCTCCCACCAGCGGATCCTGTCCAGCAGCCGCTCGCCCACGTCCCGCGAAACCGCCCGCCGTGTCAGCAGGTGTTCCGCCCCGTAGATCTCCGGCGTCTCCGCCAACACGCCCGTGCCGCCGTGGCGCACCAGCTCGTCGCACGCCACCCCCAGCGCCGGGTTCGCCGTGATCCCGCTGTGCGCGTCCGACCCGCCGCATTGTTCGGCCAGCACCAACGCCCGGACCGGCTGCGGCGTCCGCCGGAGCGCATTGGCCTCCGGCAGCAGGCGCGCCACGGCGCCGGCGGCCGCCTCGACCGCCTTCACAGTGCCGCCGACGTCTTGAATCTCGAGAAACACCGGCACCATCGCCCCGGCCGGAACGCGGTCGAGCGCGTGCCGCTCGCGCAAGGCGCGGAGCTGGTTGACCTCGCAGCCCAAGCCGACGAAAACGCAGCCCGCGATGTTCGGGTGCCGGGCGAACCCGGCGAACACGCGTTGCAGCATGGCCAGGGGTTCTCCAGGCTGGACCGCGCAACCCGTCCGGTGTGTGAATGCCACCACCCCGTCCACACCCGGATAATCGCGCCGCACCTCGGCGACGGGAAACCGTGCGGCAGCCTGGCGCGCGACGGAGGCGGAGCAATTGACGCTCGAGAGAATCGCCAAATAGTTCCGTGTCCCCACGCGCCCGCCCGGCCGGGCATACCCGGGGAAATTGCGCATCGCCTCGGGCGGATGGAATGCCACCGGAAGCGCGTCCACGCCGAAGGCGGGGTCGCGGTAAAAATCGCGCACGGCGAGGTTGTGGGTGTGCACGTGTTCCCCCGGGGCGATGGGCCGGGTCGCGAACCCGATGACCTGGCCATACTTGAGGACCGGCGTCTCCGGCGCCATCGGGACCAGCGCGACTTTGTGGCCGGCGGGGATGGGTTGGACGGTGGTGACACGGACCTCGCGGCCGGCCAAGTCCGCGCCGGCCGGGACCGAACGTTTGAGCACCGCGACGTTGTCGGCAGAATGCAGCTGCAGGGCGAACTCGTGAAAACTCAGCGCGGCCATGCCGGACGCAGTATTCCAGCCCGGGGGCAGACCGTCAAACCCCGCGCCATTCGCCCCGGCGGCGCTGACGTGGAGACGCGCAGAGGGGGAGCAGAATATCCGCATCCTGTGATGCGGTTGATCGGGGGATAAGAACGGGAAAAACCGGAAAACCGGCTTGTTGCAAATGAGGCTTGCAATTGGGTGATGATCCCTTAGTTTCTGGTCCGTGCGGAAGCGAGCGTAGCTCAGTCTGGTAGAGCGCAACCTTGCCAAGGTTGATGTCGAGGGTTCGAATCCCTTCGCTCGCTCCATTTTGTGTACAAGGGAGTTACGTTTGAGCAGTGGGCTGCGCATAACACCTTTGCATAACACGGGCAAGCCGTTCCAACGTTTTCCACGCTTGTCACGCCTGTCGGATGATTACCGGCGATTGCCAACCGCTGAAGCCGCTATCAAAGCACAGAATGTGGTTTCGAGGCATCAGCAACAGCAGGTCCGCCGATCATGCGTTGGATCGGAAACGCAACGCACGTCACGGGTAAAGCCAACCATCCGGTCGCCTGAAACGACAGAGCCAGTCGCCGTGTTCGTCTTCTTCGGCTATCAACCGGGCTTCAGACTTCGTCCGCCGTGCGAGGGACTTGAGGCCGAGCCGCAGACAAATCTTCTCCATCCAAATGACCCAAACCCGGAGCCCACGACGTGAAGGCCGTGCCGCGGGTCGCAAACTCGCCGGGCCAGGATGGAGCACGACCTGCTCGCTTGAAGCGCAAAGCGCGGAAGCCGACCTTGTTTTCTCCTCCTGCCCCCCGAGAAACCAGGGGCGTGTGGGGACTGCAATTGAGCGGTTGACGGAGTACCGGACGGCGCTGATCTCCGCCGCCGTCACCGGCCAGGTGGATGTGCGGTCGTGCCGATGATTGCGCCTTGTGAGCCGTGGAGGTGAATGGTAAATTTGCCCCGTGACGCAAACGCAACGCAAATTGCTCCAGAGCGTGGTGCGGGACGGGTTGAAGATTCAGCACCGTTTCTCCGCTGCGCCGGTGTATGCCGTCACGGGCAAGGGGCATCTGCAAAGCGAGGGGGTGGGCACGCTCCAGAAGATCAAACGCAGTCTCAAGCAGCGGCGTGAAAAGAGCGTGGCTTGAACTGTTCGACTGGGAGTTTGTGACCGCCACGAGCGCCGCCCTGTGCCAGCCCAAGAAGGCGCTCCACCAACCCGCCAGCGACGGCCACGACCGCACCCGCCAGCTTTGTTAGAAGAACCATCGGCGGGAGATGTTCCTCGATGAAGCGGCGGACTTGTGTCGGGAGTGTCATCGGCTCGCCCCGTTCTGCAATTTCAACGGCAACACCTTCGCCGCCCTCGCCCGCAGCCTGGTGGACACGCTCAAGCTGAAGGCGGACCAGGCACACGTCATTCGCAGCCTGCTCGGCCACGTCGTTGCCGGAACGGCCAGCGATGTGGAGGCAAAGGAACTGCGGGAGTTCAGCCGCAGCCTAACGGTGGGGCGATTGAAGAAGCGTTAGTTGTCAGGGGCGGTCAAGGTTGGTATCCCAGGGCGGCGATTGACGCCGTGGCGCATGGACACCAGCGCAAAGAATAAGCTCCCGGCTCCAGCGGCAGCGCGTCCAAGGCGTTGACATCGTGGGAAGCCGCGTCAGTCAGGCGAATGAAGCTGGGCATGAGATTCTTCCCTCTTCGCTTCGGGTTGCGGGACCTTTCTGCCACACACCTTCAAGCCAAAGAACTTCAGTTCGGACGTGGTGATGGTTCCTGCAAGCGACATCGGTCCAGTGGGGGTGGTGGGACCGTCCTCGTCCGTGCGGGTCATAGGAACGCCAGACTGAACTGGCATCCACAGCGTCAAATCGTAGCGGAAAGCCCGCGCACCGTCGGCGCCCGAGTTCAACGCGATGGCCAACACACGGTCCGGCAGCACATAGGCCGACAAGCGAACGTCCGGCGCCGGCTCCGCGAGCAGACAATGGCCAATCAACACTTCGATTCGATTCGACGGCGCCACATGCAGCCGCGCTGGCAGTGCCGGTACCTGTGCCGAGGAATTCGCGTCGTGTCGTGTTCGTCGTTCAATGTGCCGGTTTCGGCAGCGGTGCGGTCACGTAGGCTTTCTGACAGGCTCGGCACAGATCGAACTGGAAATCCACATAAACGTCGCGCATTAACTCTTCCTCGGTCATCCCCTCGCACTGCTTCAGGAGTTGCTGGATATCCCACGTGTGGTCGCGCAAGAGGTCTTCGAAGGTGATCTTCAATGGATCATACGCGGCAAACACTTGAATCTTGACTATGTAGCGCAACTCTCCTTCCGCGATGCTCTTTCCACAACGATCGCAAGTCCGATTGTTCATATGTGATCTCACTCAGATTTTGTGCCCGGCGACGCCGGTGTTCAATCCCACCTGAACGTCGCCCCCCGACTGATCGTCCACGCCTTTCGTCCCGCGAAAACAGCAGCCGACAATGGTGGCGGCCTGCAGGCCCTTGTCCAACCGGATGGCCTGCTTGCCGTCATCCATGAACTCGCAGCCGTTCACAATGAGGCGACCGCCGGCAGCCCGGATGCAGGGGACGCTTTTGCGGCCATGATCCCAACCGGTGAAATGGCACGCCGTCAAGGCCAGCGTGCTGGGACCGCTGTGCCGAACGTGCTCGCGCGTGGCTTCGGTGCCCCAAAAACCGCAGTTGGTCAGCTTGACCGGCCCGCGGTTATCCGGGCCCACTTCCAGTGTGGACATGAACTGCCCGTTGACGAACTGCACGCCGGCATGGTTCTGCGTTCGGTCCACCCGCACTGCCACCGGGCAGATGTCACCCCCCGACTGCGTGACCACCGCGTTGCCAGGGCCGTGGCCGAAATCGTCGAAATGGAATCCAATCCGTGGGAAGATGACAAAACTATTGCTGATAAACTCCCAGTCCGTCTTGCCGATCTTGAAGCCGATGAGGTTCTTCTCCAGATAGGCTTTTATGTCGCCGCCGGGAAATGCCGGCTTCAACGCCATGCGCGTCCAAAAGTTCGGGTTGAAATGGACGTTCTCGATCCGGCCGATATCCGTGCACTGGTCAATGAACACACCGATCTTCAGCGGACAAGCGAACACATTGCGGACCAGGTGCAGCTCGTTCCATTTGGTGCCGACATCAATTGCCTGGTAGGGATTGGTCAGGGTGAGATCGAGCATCTGACACAGCTCGCCATCGGCGCGGATGCTCCACGGATACGGCACGACCTCAGGCAGCGTCTGTTCCGGGTAGTGAATGATCAACTGCCGCGCCACGGCGTTGGGTTTCAGGGTGATCAGCGGCTCGCCCTCGGGCTTGCCGCGACCGCCCAGCGCCAGCAGCACCGTGCCGATGGGATGTTCGCTGTGCGGCACGCCGCCGGACGCGCCGCAGAGCGTCACGCCCGGCGGGACGGTGAGCGCACCGTCGAGACGGTAGAGCCCGGGAGGCACGAAGCAGATCGGTCCGCCTGTTCTGGCGGCATCCAGAGCGCGTTGGAGCGCCGGGGTGTCGTCGGTCTTGCCGTCGCCTTTGGCACCCAAGGTGCGGGCATTCACTGCGTTCGCCGCCGCAACGCTCATCGCGCCGGCGGTGCCGATGTCAGCACCCGGTGCCGCCGCCAAGCCTGAGGTGCCCAAGAGCCCTGTCAGAAGTGAAGACTGTTTCACAAAACGTCGCCGCGAGAGGGATGGCAATTCTGCATTCATAAGAACACGCGCAAGCATCATGGGCTTTCTGTTCCGTTCATGGCGGTGATTTTAGACGCGAGGCCTCTTCGGTTCGACCAAATTTCGGCTTTCACGCCTGTCGAAGCGCAGTGTAAACCGTCGCTGTGATTAACGAAAGAGCAACCCGTTGATTTTACAGCTTTCCAAGGCCTTGTTCTGTTTGAGCGTCTTGGCCGTGCCGATCACCTGCTGGCGCAGGTCCTGCAGATTAAGCTGTCATCCAGAACGAGATCACGAAATACCGGGGTGACAAGCGGAGGCACAAAGCGTGATCTGGATCGAGCGCGTGGCCCTACTGGTGGAGCCTGGCCCCTTTGGGCAAGCGGCGCAGCCGGGATGTCAAAGACAATCCGTTCCTCGCCTGTGCTTTGGCCAGCCGCGCCGAGTTCATCGTGACGAAGGACAAAGACTTG
>JAFGQR010000056.1 GCA_016935555.1 Verrucomicrobiota bacterium | reverse complement strand
CGTTCAACGCTCAACGTTCAACGCTCAACGTTCAACGCTCAACGTTCAACGCTCAACGTTCAACGCTCAACGTTCAACGCTCAACGCGGCGGGGATGGGGGCTCGCTAGGGTTAGCGTCCGCGCCGCAACAGGTGATTCAGAGCCGGGGCAAGCGCCGGGAAGCGGAACGCAAAGCCTGCGTCGAGAAGCCGGGCGGGGCGCACCCGGGCGCTGGCAAGCAATGCTTCGCGGCCCATCTCGCCCAACACGCCGCGGACCACGAATGCGGGCACGGGCAGAAAGGCGGGGCGTCGCAGGGCTCGCGCCAGAGCGGTTGTCCAGTCGGCGTTCGTGGCGGTTTCGGGCGCGACGGCGTTGAGGACTCCGCGCGCGTTGTCGTCGCGCAGCGCCCACTCGACGACGTCCAGGACGTCTTCGAGGGCGATCCAGCTCCAGTATTGGCGTCCGCTGCCCAGTCGTCCGCCCAGGCCAAGGCGGAAGGGGGGAAGCATCCTGGGCAGCGCGCCGCCGTGCGCCGCGAGGACGATTCCCAGGCGCAGGTGGACCACGCGAATGCCGCGCTGCCGGGCCGGGTCCGCCGCGGCTTCCCAGGCCTGGCAGACCTCTGCGAGAAACCCCCTGCCGGGGCCGCTCTGTTCGTCAAGCACCTCGTCGCCCCGGTCCCCATAGAACCCGGTCGCAGACGCGCCAACGATCACGCGCGGCGGCGAGGTCAGGTCTGCCAACGCCTGGCTGAGCAGGCGTGTTGCGTCCACGCGGCTGGTGCGGATGCGCGTTTTGGCGGCGGCGGTCCAGCGTTGGGCGATGGTTTCGCCGGCGAGGTGGACCACGGCGTCGAGGGGCGGGGAGGTTGGGAGGTGCAGGCGTCCTGCTTCGGGATTCCAGGTGGCTTCCGAGGGATCGCCCCCGGCACGCCGCCGGAGCGGCACCACGCGATGTCCGCTGGCCGCCACCCGCGCTCCGAGCGCGGCACCGACGAGTCCTGTGGATCCGGTGATCAGGATGTTCATGGTGGCATTACGGACGGGGGCGCGGCGGAGGCGGGGTGGCGAGCGGCCCGAAAGCAACGGCGCCTGGCTCTGGAAAACCGCTTGGCGGTTTTCCCCAAAAAGGTCTTGTTCAGGAACCGCCGCGCAGCGGCGGAACAGAGTTCTTGACGAGCGCCCCGCATCTTGCGCCTTGCAGCGCACAAACTTGATCTGCGAGCAACGTCTTTCACGGGTCAAGAACTCTAGCGGGTTTCCTTTCGGAAGCCAGAGGTTCCGGGCGCCAGCAATCTTTTTTGGATTTCGACTGCCAGCAGTGTCGCCAGGCCGGCGCCGAAGATTCGGAGCCATTCGTCCCTGCCGATGGGGGCGGTTTGGAACATGGTGTTGAGGAAGGGCAGGTAGGTGATGGCGGCTTGCAGGAGGAGAACGCCGGCGATGCCCAGCCAGAGCCAGCGGTTGCGGAACAGGCCGACGGAGAGGATCGAATGTCGCAGGGACCGGCAATTGACCAGGTAGAGCGCCTGGAGGACGGCGACTGTGTTCAGGGCCACGGTCCTTGCGGCGTCGATGCCCGCCCCGCGCGCCATTTCCCATTGGAACAATCCGAAGGCGGCGACGAGGATGAGCAGGCCGACGAGGGCCACCTGCGCGAGCATGCGGCCGGTGAGGATTGGGGCGTTGGGCGCGCGTGGGGGGCGGTCCATGAGGTCGGGTTCTTTCGATTCGAGGGCGAGGAACAAGCCGAGGACGCCGCCGGTGGTCATGTTGATCCACAGCACCTGCAGGGGAAGGATGGGGAGGGTGACGCCTGCCAGTGCGGCGGTCAGAATCACGAGGCCCTGTCCCAGGTTGCTGGGCAGGGCCCAGGTGAGGATCTTGGTCAGGTTGTCAAACACGTTCCGGCCCTCCTCCACCGCGGCTTCGATCGAGGCGAAATTGTCGTCCGTGAGCACCATGGCGGAGGCTTCTTTGGCGACCTCGGTGCCCGTGATGCCCATGGCCACGCCGATGTTGGCCTGCTTGAGCGCCGGGGCGTCATTGACGCCGTCGCCGGTCATGGCGACGACATGGCCGCGCTCCTGCAGGGCTTCAACCAGCCGCAGTTTCTGCTCCGGCGAGACCCGGGCGAATACCGAGACCCGCTCGGCATTGTCGACGAGCTGCGCGTCGGACAAGGCGGCCAGTTCCCTGCCGGTCAAGGCCGCGGGTGGGGTTTGGGCGGCGCGGGCGGTCGGGCTTGTTTCCGAGGCTGGGGTGGGAGCAGCCGGTTTCGCGGCGGGGGGCGGGTGCGAGTCGCGGGGTGGTTGCACCAGCCCGAGTTGCCGTCCCACGGCCACCGCCGTATCCGCATGATCGCCGGTGATCATTTTCACCCGGATGCCGGCGCGGTGGCAGGCGGCGACGGCGCTGATGGCTTCCGGGCGAGGCGGGTCCATCATTCCCTGCAACCCCAGAAAGCCGCAATCGGCCGGGAGGTTCCGGGTGTGGATGCGGCGGGTGTCGGCCGGGCATTCGGCGCGTGCGAAGGCCAGCACGCGCAACCCGGCGGAGGCGAGCCGGGCGACCTGCTGTTGGACGCGGTGGCGGTCGAGGGGGATGGGTTGGAGGCTGGGATCGAAGGCGGTGGTGCAGCGGTCGAGGATCACCTCGACGGCGCCTTTGAGGTAGAGGTGGGTGCGGCCTGCGGCGGGGTCGTCGTGCAAGGTGGCCATGAACTGGTGTTGCGACTCGAAGGGAATGGTGTCCAGGCGCGGCAGGCGTTGGGTGGCCGTCTCGCTGTCCAAGCCGGCTTTGCGGGCGCTGGTGATGAGGGCGACTTCGGTCGGATCGCCCCGGGCTTCCCAGCGGCCTTCCTTGTGGAGGAGGGCGCTGTCGTTGCACAGCAAGCCGGCCAGCAGGCATTCCGAGACCCCGTCCGTCTCACCGGGCTGCAGCGGCCTGCCGTCGAGGGTCAGCTCGCCGCGGGGCTCGTAACCGGTGCCGCTGACCTCGATCACCGTCTCGCCAACCCCCACTTGTCGGACTGTCATCTGGTTTTGCGTCAGCGTTCCCGTCTTGTCCGAGCAGATGACCGTGGTGCTGCCGAGGG
Organism: Verrucomicrobiota bacterium; assembly: GCA_016935555.1. Lineage (GTDB taxonomy): Bacteria > Verrucomicrobiota > Verrucomicrobiia > Limisphaerales > JAFGQR01 > JAFGQR01. The sequence continues at coordinate 30,598 of JAFGQR010000056.1, read as the reverse complement.
TTTCGACTGCGGGCAGCTTGCGAATGATGGCGCGTCGGCGGGCCATGCGGGCGACGCCGATCGCGAGGGTGACGGTGACGGCCGCCGGCAGCCCTTCGGGAATGGCTCCGACCGCCAGGGCGATGGCGGAGGAGACGACGTCCTTGAGCGGTTCGCCGCGCCAGAGGCCGAGGAGGATGACCACGGCCGCCAGCGCGAGAATGGCGGCCAGCAGGTGGTGGCTGAACGCGGCCATCTTGCGCGTCAGTGGCGTTTCGAGGCTGGGCGCGGCTGAGATCATTTGCGAGATCCGCCCGATTTCGGTGTGGTCGCCGGTGCTGATGACGATGCCGCGGCCTTGTCCATAGGTGACGAGCGTGGAGGCATACGCCATGTTCGCCCGGTCGGCCAGCGGGGTGTCCGGCGGCAATTCCGTCCCGGCGGTTTTCTCGACTGCGGTCGATTCGCCGGTCAGCGCCGCTTCGGCGACCTGCAAATCCCGCGCGGCCACGAGGCGGAGGTCTGCGGGGATTTTGTCGCCGGACGCGAGCAACACCACGTCGCCGGGCACGAGTTCGGTGGACGGGATGCGGGCGGTTTGGCCTGCGCGGACGACGTTGCTTTCCATGACGAGGCTTTTGGCCAGGGCTTCGATGGCGCGTTCGGCCTTGGCTTCCTGGAGGTTGCCGATCCAGGCGTTGGCGAGCACGACGGCAAAGATGACTCCCGCGTCCACGAAGTCGCCGAGGACGAGTTTGACGGCGGAGGCGGCCAGGAGGATGTAGATGAGCGGGTTATGGAACTGGAGGAGGAACCGCGCCAGCGGGCTGCGGCCCGGACGGGAGGTCAGTTCGTTGGCGCCGAAGCGGGCGCGGCGGTGTTTGGTTTCGAACAGGTCGAGCCCGTTGTCGGCGTCGGTTTCCAACAGCTGCGTCACCTCGCGGGCGGGCAGGTGATGCCAGTGATGGCTGAGAATATCTTGCATGGTGCGCGTGGTTGACAGTTCAGCGCCGCGAGGTTGCCAGCAACGCGGCCAGGAGTCCAATCAGGAGAACTCCCCGGAGGGCCGGGCGCTGCATCCGGCGGTGGTCGGCGGCGAGCGCGGTTCCGCGGCGGCATGTGCGCGGCCAGCCAAACTCCGGCAGGAGCGAACGACGCCAGCGGCGGGTGGCCATGGCTCGCTCAAGGCCCGTATTCGCGGGCTACAATCAGTTTCACCCAGGCGAGCGGGCTGAAGGACGAGTCCGCAAACACGCCGGCCCAGATGACCAGCGCGGCTGTGACCAGCGGCGCGGCCAGCAGCATCCAGTGGGTTTCCCACGGGCCGAAATGATGTGGGTGCGGCCAGTTCTTCGGCGGGCTCAGCAACCAGGCGCGGTAGAGGATGGGGAGGAAATAGGCCGCGTTGAGCAGGCTGCTGGCGGTCAGCACCAGTCCGACCCAATGCTCGCCGGCGGCGGCGGCGCCTTGGTTCAGGTAGGACTTGGTGATGGCGCCTGCGAGGGGGGGCACGCCGATCATGCCCAGCGCCGCCACGCTGAATGCCGCCGTCGTGAGGGGCATCCGGCGGCCCACGCCGTTCATTTCGCTGACGCGGTGAACGCCCAGGGTTTCGGCGTAGTTCCCGGCGCCGAAGAAGAGGGTGATTTTCATGAGGCCCTGATGCACGAGGTGCACCAGGCCGCCGAGGGTTGCCAGCGGACCGATGATGGCCGCGCCCAGCACGATGTAGGACACCTGGCTGACCGTCGAAAAGGCCAGCCGCTTCTTCAGCTCGTCCTGGAACAGGGCCCGCGTCGAGCCGTACAGGATCGTGACCGCGGCCGCGACGGCCAGCGGTTGGAGCACGCCCAGCCGGGCGGCGTTTTCCACGCCATACACGTCGTACACGACGCGCACGATGCCGAACGCGCCCGCCTTGACGACGGCCACCGCGTGCAGGAGCGCGCTGACGGGCGCGGGGGCGACCATGGCTTTCGGCAGCCAGCCATGGAGCGGCACGATGGCGGCCTTCACCCCGATGCCCGCCATGAACAGCACAAAGAGCATTTGCAGTTGCCCGCGGTGCGAAACCATTAGCACTTCGATCACGCCGCGCTCCTTGAATCCCACCGGGCCGGCCAGGTGGCAAAACCAAACCACCGCCAGCAGCAGCACCGTCCCGCCGGCCAGCGTATACGCCAGGTACATCCTCCCGCCCCGCATCGCCTCGCGCGTCCCGCGATGCACCACCAGCGGGTAGGTCGACACGGTGAGCAGCTCGTAAAACACGAGAAAGGTGACGAGATTTGCCGACAGCGCGATGCCGGTCGTGGCGGTGACGCACAGGCTGAAGAAGCCGAAAAACCGGCTTCGGTGCGGGGAGTCCTCGAGGTAGCCCACCGCGTAGAGCGTGGTCCAGAACCACAGCACTGTGGAAAGCGTGACGAACAGCACGGAATTGGCGTCCGCCCCCAGCGCGAACGGGATGCCCGGCAAGAAATCCATCGTCAGCGAATAGTGCTGTCCCTGGAAAATGCCTGCCAGGAGCGCCGCCACCAGGACCAGCTTCAACCCTGCCCCCAGCAGGTTCAGCCAGGTGCGCAGCCGGTGCTTTTCCTCCTTCAGGAAGAAGATGATCACGCCCGTCAGGAACGAACTCAGCAGAATGCCCGGAAGGATGACCTGATGAGCGTTCACGCCGACCATCCCCCGGCGGATCGGCGTCGCGCCTGCCGGGCTAGACAGATTGCCGCCCGGCGCGGCTGCACTCCGGCCTCCGACAGTTCGTGGCCGCCTTTGGGGCCGGGCGTCCGTTGCGCGGCGCCGGGGTGCGCTGTCCTGTCCGGCGGGGAGGGTTCATGTGGGGGCCGGGCGGCTCCGGGCAGCGTGCTTTCGGGGCAGGAGTCCAGGCGGCGGATTTCGGGTGGGGTCTGGGGCTGGGGTTGTGCGGAAGCGGGCTTGGCTGGGGGGCCATTGTTGTCCCGGCTTGCCACGGCGTTGGGTGCGCCGACCTGCAGCAGTTCAGCCGCGCCGTGGGCGGCGAAACCCAGTCCCACGGCCGCCACGGCCAGGGCGAGGGCGGTCCACTCCATCACGGGCGGCACGGGCTTTGGCGTGAGGGGGTTTGGGACGCGGGTGAAGGCATGGGTGAGCACGCGCAGGACATAGGCGGCGGCGAGCAGACTGCCCGCCAGGATGACGGCGATCCACCACCACTGTCCCTGGGCCAGGCTGGCGCTCAGGAGCATCCATTTGCCCGCAAACCCGCTGCTGGGCGGCAGCCCCACCAGGCTCAACCCCGCCAATCCGAACGCAAACGCGGAAATCGGCAGCGCATGCGTGATGCCGTCCAGATCCCGGATGCGGTCATGGCCGGCGGCGTGCAGGATGTTGCCCGCCGTCAGAAAAATCGCCGTCTTGGCGCACGCGTGCGCGCCGAGGAACATCAGGCCGCCGCTCCAGGCCGCGAGGCCGCTCTCGGGCGAGGCGGCCAGGGGGAAGAGCAGGAACACGTATCCGAGCTGCGCGACTGTGGAGTAGGCGACCAGCAGCTTGAGACGCGGCTGGACCAGCGCCCGGACCGATCCCCAAAGAATGGCCGCCGCGCCCAGCGCGCCGAGGGCGTGCGTCGCGGCGGGCGTGATCAGTCCATGGAACGCCTCGAACCACAGCCGCAGCAGGATGTAAACCGGCCCTTTCACGACCAGCGCCGACAGGAGCGCGCTGACGGGCGCGGGTGCGTTGGCATGTGCCGGCGGCAGCCAGAAGTGCATGGGGAACAGGGCCGCCTTGGCGGCCAAGCCGCCTGTCATCAACGCCAGGGCAACCCACAGCGCCGGGCCGGGCTGCGCCTTCGAGGCGAGCGACGGCAGATCCACCGTGGCGCACCGCCCATACACAAGCGCCACGCCGAGCAGATAAAACAGCGACGCCGCCAGACTGACCCACAAATAGCGCATCGCTGCGGTCAGCGCCTCGTGCCCGCCGGCCAGCGCCACCAGCGTCACGGCGCCAAACCCGAGCAGCTCAAGCGCGACGTAGAGATTGAAAATGTCCGCAGACAAAAACAGCGCGTTCAGGGCGGTCCAGAGGAAAAGGAACAACGGCCAGAAATAGCGCGTGCGGTGCGGCTGCCCGTCTTCGTCGCGGCTCTTTGCCGTGGGGGGTGCGGCTTGGCGTGAGGGGGTGTTTTGCCTGGAATCGTTGTGTTTGGCGGGGGCGGATTCCGGCTGGCGGCTCGCAAAGTACGAAGGGGAATACAGGGTCACCGCCACCCCGATGAGCGCCGCGATGATCAGCATGAACACCCCCAGGCCGTCGGCGCGCAGCTCAATGCCCAGCGGCGCGCCCCAGCCGCCCACGCGATGCATCTGGACGCCGTGTGCCATGATCTCGCGCGTGAGGGCTGCGAGGGCGGCCGTCATGGCGGCCGCCGAGATCCGCGCCAGCGCGCGGCCGTGTCCGGGCCATGCGAATGCCAGCGCTGCCGCCGCGAGCGGCATGAGAATCAGCAGCGCGCCGGTCCGGGGAAACGTCACTCGCCTTCCTCCTTGCGGCGGTCCGGCGGACTGTTTGGCGTGTCGGGCCTGTGCTCCAGCCTGGTTTTGCCTGTGGCCGGCGGGAGTCGATCTGCCAGGGCCAGCGCCAGGCCGGTGGCGCACACGGACACCACGATGCCCGTCAGCACCATCGCGTGCGGCACGGGGTCTGGGACGGCGCCGGGCGTCCGGGCTGCGAGGGTGATGAACACCAGGAACACGCCGCTGCCCATGACGTTGAGGGCCATGATCCGGCGCAGCGGATGCGATTGGGCGAGCAGCGAATCAACGCCGGTCACGAAAAGCGCCACGCCGGCCAGCAGGTAGATTTCGGGGCCGGCGTCAGGCATGGCACGGGGGTGGCGTGCGCGGTCCGGGAGCCGAAGGCCCGGGGGAGCCGGGCAGTCGGCAACTGAGAACCGGGAGGCCGCGCGGGGTCCGGGGTGGCCGCCGCGGGGGTTGAGGCGGGAAGCGGGAGCCGTCGTCTTCGGAATTCACGGGTCCTTTTCCGGTCTTCCTCCGAGATACAAGAGGCCCAGGGTCAGTCCGACGGAGATGAGGGTGGCCAGCTCGATTCCCATGATCCAGGCGCCGCCGTGGCCGCGCGGGTATTGGAGCAGTCGGCCCGTGAGTCCGAGGGCGAGGGCGCCGGCGGCGGCGAACGCGAGGACGCCCAAGGCGAGGCCGGCGCGGAGCAGCGGCTCCTGTCGGAGGAGACGCCTGGCGAGGCCGCCGAGCAGGGCCAGCACGAGGGCGCCGCCGAGCAGGGCGCCGCCCTGGAACGCGCCGCCGGGCGCAAAGGCGCCGATCCAGAGCAGGTAACCGGCCGCCAGCACCAGCATGGGCAACAGGACACGCAGCAGCGACATCAGCAGGGGGCGGTCACGCAGGTCGCCGGCGGGCCATTCGCCGCGGCGCAGCGACCAGACACCGGTCATGGCCAGCAGGAGCACGCCCACTTCCAGCAGCGTGTCGTAGCCCCGGTAGTTCAGCAGCACGGCAGTCACCGGGTTCGTCACGCCGCTCTCGGGAAGCTGCGCCAGGGCTGCCGCCGTCAGGCCCGCGGGCGCGTCGGGCAGCCTCATCACGGCCCAGCTCAGCCCGGCAGCCAGCCCGAGCGACAAAAGGCCGATGCAGGCGCGCCGGGTCATGGTAGCCCCTCCGCGCGCGGAGGGGCATCCGCGTCGGCGGTCCTCGCGCGCCGCCGCATCCGGACCAGTGCGGACAGGATGAGGGCGCCTGTGAGGCCGGAACTCACTGCGGCCTCGGCCAACGCCACGTCGGGCGCGCGCAGTCGGACCCACGCCACGGCGATGAGTAGGCCCAGCGCGATGAACTCGATGACCGCGCGGAACAGGTGCCGGTCGTTCAGCGCGCGCCATCCCAGGACGACGATGACGAGCGGCAACAACCCGTCGAAGATGCGCAGGATCATGGCGTCCCTCGTGTCCACGGTTTGAGGCCGCGCCGGTGGGCTTCGTTGCCGATCAGGAAGCACGCCGTGGCGCTGGCCGCAAGCACCATCAGCCAAAGCAGCCCGAGCTTGAACACCTCCGGCCAGCTCCCGGCCCGCAACATCAGCGCCAGAACCGTCAGGCCCAGCCCCACGTTGTCGGCCTTCGTCAGCGCATGCAGCCGCGAATAGAGATCCGGAAACCGCAGCAAACCCATCGTGCCGGCGATGAAGAAGAACAGCGCCCCAACCAGCAGCAGGACCGCAAGCCCATCCAGAATGATCATGGCCCGCCGCCCTCCCCGGGGCCGTCGTCCGGCCAGCCGCGCAGCACGAACGCCACCCCCAGCACGGCGGCCAACAACGCGAACACAAGCGCGACGTCCAGCGCCCGGCTCATCCCCAGCCCCTTGCCCAGCACCAGCACCAGCGCAACGCCCGTGCTGCCAAACAACAACGCCGCCAGCAGACTCTCCGCCGGCCCGGCCTCGCGAAACATGTGCCCCAACCCCAGCAGAATGGTCAGCAGCAAAACCACCGCCGCACCGACATGCACCCCCGTCATCCCGCACCCCCCGGTTCACCGCCGCGTCCGACCCCAAACAATGCCGCCACCCGCCGCTCCAGTTCCCGCAAATCCGCCTCCACCCGCGGCGTGCATTCCAGCACGTGCACCGCAATCTCCCCGGGCGCGATGGCCACCACCGCCGTCCCCGGCAGCAGGCTGATCGCGCTGCAAAAAAACAAACGCGCCGGCCCGGAAGGGAGATGGAAGGGATACCTCACAATGCCGGGCACCAGGCGCATCGCCGGCGACACGGCGCGCCGCGCGACGTCCCAGCCCCCGCGCAAGGATTCGCGCAGAAAATACGGGGCAAAGGCCATCGCGCCGCCGAAGGACCAGCGCCAGGGAATCGCGGGCAGGAGGCTGACGCTGACCCAGGCGGCTGCCAATACCGCCGGCCCGCCGACCACCCACGAAGCCCAGTCCGCACCGTTCAACCCGAACCAAACCAGCCCCATCCATGCCGCCCGGGCCAGAAATCGCCCCAGGGCATGGGGCGTTGACGGCACGGCCATGGATTTGGCGACGGTCATGTGCGCCCGCAGAATCCCCGAGGCATGGGGCGGACTCCAGACAAATCCACTTTTCCACCCAAGCCGGGTCAGGGATGTCCTGCCGCCGCTCCGCATGCGCGGCGGCTCGCGGGTTGGTTCGAGGATTGGTCGGGAACGCGAGACAGAATGCAACCGCTGCCCACGCCCCCTGAAAACCTCCCAGCACCCGTGCGTCGCCTCGCTCTAAAAACCGAAAGGCCGGACTGAATCCGGCCTTTTGAGAACAAATGTCATTTTCACCCGATGCGGCGCCGCAGTTTCACGCCTTACCCGTCACACACAGAACCTGCATTTTTGCATCGCTACCGACGTGGCTAATTTAACCGATCAGCTGTCCCCTGCCAGTCACCAGTTCTGGGGACGTCCGGGGACGGCCGGTTGGGGGGGCTGGGGCGGTGCCGCCATGGCGCCGGGCAATGGCGTGCCGTTGCGCTCGGCCCCGGCTGGCGCCAAAGGGGCGGAGCGTGGTCCGAGCGGCGCAGCCGCGACGTGGCTGAGGCATGGGGCCACGGAACGGCGCGGCCACGGTCGTTGGTCGCTGCCGCGACTGGCTCCGGACAATCGTCGGACGCACCGGTGGGGGCGGGCGGGGCAGAGGCGGCTTGCTCTCCGGGGGTTTCTCGTGAAGGATGGCCGTCGTCACGCATTACCATGAGCAATCCATTGCGATCCTACGGGAGGCATGGGCTGCGGCGCTGCCTGGAAACGGTGGTGGCAGGTGCCACCCTCGGCGCTGTCCTGGTCCGAGCCGATTGGCCGGCGTTCCGTCACGATGCCCAGCGCAGCGGCTGCACGCCCGAGGCGCTGCCGGCGACGCTGTCGCTGCGGTGGTCGCATCGGCTGTCGTGTCCGCCTCGTCCGGCCTGGCCGCGGTCGGAGCGGATGACCTATGATCGGGCGGTGCAACCCGTGCTGGCGGGGGGGATGATCTTCTTCGGGTCGAGCGGGGACGGTGTGGTTCGGGCTTTGGACGCGGCGACGGGTGTGGAGCGGTGGAGTCATGCCACGGAGGGGCCTGTGCGGTTCGCGCCTGTGTATGGGGAGGGGCACCTTTACGTGGCGAGCGACGATGGCCGGTTGTATTGCCTGGCGGCGGGGACAGGGGAGTTGCGCTGGACGCACCAGGGCGCGCCGAACGACGCGCTGGCGTTGGGCAACGAGCGCATGATTTCGCGCTGGCCGGCGCGTGGGGGGCCGGTGGTGGTGGAGGGGACGGTGCATTATGCGGCGGGGATTTGGCCGAGCGACGGTGTGTTTGTGTATGGGGTGGGGGCTCGGGACGGCCGGACGCGGTGGATGAACGACACGGCCGGCACGATCTGGATGGGGCAACCGCACGGGGGCGCCGAGGCCCACAGCGGGATTGCGCCGCAGGGTTACCTGGCGGCCACCGGAGACCACGTGCTGGTGCCCAACGGCCGCGCGGTGCCCGCCTCGCTGCGGCGCGCCGACGGGCGATTCGAGTATTTTCATCTGCAGGCCAACGGCCAGCGCGGCGGCGGCCCCGTGGTTGCCGCCGACGAGTTTGTCATCAACGACGGACTTGTGTTTGACCGGCGGGATGGGCAGAGGGTGGCGGACCTGAAGCGCGGGCTTGTGGCGGTTCTGCCCGGAGGCCTGGTGCAGGTTGCCGGCGGGGAACTGGTCGTTTACGAGTGGGCGGAGCGCCCGCGCACGGACCGCCGGGGAACGGTGCGCGCGCAACGGGCACCGGTGGTGGCGCGGCGTTTTGCGGTGGCGCAAGCCTCCCGGGCCGTTGAACTGGTGGTTGCCGGTCCGGACGCCTATGTTGGGGCGACCGGCGCGGTGTGCCGTGTGGATCTGGCCGCGGGCAATGAGGTCTGGCGCGCCGGGGTCGACGGCGCCGCGTGGGGGTTGGCAGCTGCCGGCGGCATGCTCGTCGTGAGCACCGATCGCGGGGTGCTCCACGGTTACGGCACCGCGGCCGGGCCTGCCCGCGGCGCCCAGCCTTCCGCCACGTCCGCGGTGCCGGTTCGGGCGCGGGCGGACGCGGAGGGGGATTCCCGGGTGGGGCGCGCGGCGGCGGAGGTGCTGGTGCGTGCGGGTGTGACGAGCGGTTACTGTGTGGATTTGGGGTGTGGGGACGGGGCGCTGGCTCTCGAGCTGGCGCGCCGCAGCGCGTTGCACGTGGTTGCGGTGGACGCGTCGCCGGCGGCGGTTGCCGCGGCGCGCGCGCGGCTCATGGCGTCGGGTTTGTACGGGTCGCGGGTTGTGGTGCTGAGGCGCGATCCGGCGCGTTCGGGTCTGCCGGACTATGTTGCCAATCTGATCGTTTCGGGGCGGTTGCTGGCGGAGGGCGGCCAGGGGGGTTGGTGGGAGGAGGCGCGGCGTGTGCAGCGGCCTTATGGCGGGGTGATTTGCGCGGGCCAACCCGGGATGTTTCGGGTGGAGGTTCGCGGGACGCTCGAGGGCGCCGGGTCGTGGACCCACCAGTATGCGGACGCCGCGAACACCCTGTGTTCGGACGACGCGCTGGTGCGGGGGCCGCTGGGGCTGCTCTGGTTTACGGATGTGGATCAGCGGCTGGTCCAACGCCACGGGCGGCCTCCGGCGCCGTTGTTTCTGAACGGCGTGCTGTATGTGGAGGGGATCGACAGCCTGGTGGCGGTGGACGCGTACAACGGGCACGTCCTGTGGAAGCACCCGCTGCCGGGAATCCTGGCCGCCTACGACGGCGATCACCTGATGGGCGCCAGCGGCACCGGCAGCAATTTCTGTCTGTCCGAGGACAGTGTTTACGTGCGGCGGGACAATTATTGTCTGCGGCTGGACGCCAGGACCGGCCGCCGGCTGGGCCGGTGGGTGGCGCCGCGCGGGGCGGACGGCGCGGTGCTGCCGTGGGGGTTCATTGCGTGGGCGGACGGCGTGTTGTTCGGCTCGCTGGCGAATCCCGGGCATGTGGTGACCTACCGGTATCTCAGAGGCGGCGACCTGACGCGGCAGCTGACCGAGTCGAAAACCCTGTTTGCTCTCGACGCGACGAGCGGCGAGTTGAAGTGGCGGCACGAGGCGCGTCATTCGCTTCGCCACAACACCATCGCGATCGGCGCGGGGGCTGTCGTGTTGATTGACCGGCCGATGACGCTCTATGACCGGGTTCGGGGTGCGACGCCGACGAACGAGCCGAGCGGCGACCTGGTGGCCCTGGCCGCCCAAACCGGCCAGGTGCTCTGGCGCCAGGACCGCGACATCTACGGCACCGTTGCCATGATCAGCGCCCGGCACAGCAAAATCATCATGGGCTACCAACCCACCCGCTTCGCCCTCGCCAGCGAATTGGGCGGCCGCCTCACCGTGTTCGACCTTTCCACCGGGAACCGTCTCTGGGAGCGGCGCGCCCAATACCGGTCCCGCCTCATGGTGAACGACCGCACCCTTTACGCCGAGGGCGGCGCCTGGGATCTGGAGACGGGCCAGGAGGTGGCGTTTCCTCTCAAGCGGTCGTATGGCTGCGGCACGCTTTCTTGCGCTCGCGACCTGGTGTTGTATCGCTCCGCCACTCTGGGCTACTTCGACCTGCTTACCGGCTCCGGCACCGAGGAGTTCGGCGGGATGCGCCCCGGCTGCTGGATCAACACCCTGCCTGTCGGCGGCCTCGTCCTGGTGCCCGATGCGACGGCCGGCTGCGTGTGCAGTTACCCGAACCAAGCCTGGGTGGCGCTGCAGACCGATGGCGTGCGGGCGCCGCGGATCGATCCTCACGGCGGCACCTCGCGCGCGGCGGTCACCGTGCGCTTGCAGGCCGGCCAGCCCGACCGCGACCAGGTGCGCTACACGCTGGACGGCACCCCGCCCCGCGCCGATTCGCCCCTTTACCGCCAGCCCCTGGTGTTGCGCCAAAGCGCGTCCCTCCAGGCGCGCTCCTTCGCACCCCATCGCCCCGCCAGCCGCATCGCCTCCGCCGCGTTCACCATCGGTCCTGACGTCGTGCCGCTGGATCCCGGTCACTGGCAGACCGCCGACGCCCCGGGCGCGCTCCCGGCCAGCCGTTGGATTCTGGCTGCCGAGATGCTGGAGCAGAAAGCGAACACGCTCGTGAAGACGGCCCGGGCCATGAGTGCGGACCCGGCCGCGGAACGTCCCGGCACCATGCAGGTCTACCGGGAAGGCTACGGCTTTGCCAACGGCGACTTGAGCCTCGAGATCCGGTCGGTGGACAACGACACCGTGGGGGTGGCCTTTCGATACCAAGACGCCGGGCATTATTACCTCTGGCTGATGGACAGCGAGCGCTCCTTTCGGGCCGTGGCGGTCAAGGACGGCGCCCACTACCGGCTGCTTGCCCGCCAACCCGCCGGTTACACCCCCGGCCAGTGGCACGCATTGAAAATCCTCATGCGCGGCTCCCGGATCACGGTGTTTTTCGACGGCCAGAAGGACATGGACGTGCAGCACGACCGCTACGCGGCCGGCACCGTCGCTGCCTACGCCTGGGGCAACTCGGGCGTCAGCTTCCGCCACTGGCGGTTCAAGACCGAGTAACCCGGTGCCCTCCTCAACCGTGCGGCTTTGGCGGCTGGCTGCCCCGGCCCGGGCGCGGCACGCCCTCGAATGCTGGGCGACGCGAATCCTGCGCCGGCGTGTTTTTTGGGGGTGCGGCGTTGAGGCATGGGATCGCGTGCGGCCTGGAGGGGTGCGATTTTTGGCCCTTGTGAGAACCCGGTTTCGGGCTAATTTAGGCTGTTTGACTTCGCTATGACGTTGCTGCGGGTGCCGAGGTTGCATCGGCTGATGTTCGGGGGGCTCGGCGCCTTGCTGTGCTGGGTCACGCCCGCTGTTGCCCTGACCAACCAGAGTTCGTGGGCCTACCCGGGCGCCGACGGACGCCTCGTGTACCGGCGCACGCCGCTCGGGGACCGGATTCTGGATTACTCGGCCCTGGGATTCCGGCAGGGGGCCGAGCCGATCCCGAAGGTGCCGGTGCGTGAGACGCTCAGTCCGCAGCCGGGCGATGATGGCGGGGCGATTCAGGCGGCACTCAACCGGGTGGGGGCGCTGCCGCCTGACGCGAATGGGTTTCGGGGAGCGGTTCTGCTGACGGCGGGTCACTACGAGATGACCAACACCCTGTTGATCACCATGAGCGGCGTGGTCTTGCGCGGCGCCGGACCGGAGGCCACGACGATCCAACTCAACTCCACGAACCAGGCGGGGTTGCTGACGATCAGCGGCACCGACGGCTGGTATGAGACGGCCGGGGCCAGCTGGCCGATTGCGGACAAGTATGTGCCGGTGGGTGCCCGCAGCCTGCACGTCCAGGATCCGGCCGGCCTGGCGGTCCACGACCGGGTCATGGTCCACCGTCCCGCCACCACCAATTGGCTTCATGACATCGGCATGGACGCGGTGGGTTGGCTGCCGGGCAAGGAGGACATTTTCTACGACCGCACCATCACCCGCTTGGAAGGCAGCCTCGTCACGCTCGACGCGCCGCTGGCCAATTCCCTCGATCAACGCTACGGGGGCGGGCGCCTCTTCAAATACAGCTGGCTGGGACGGATTCGGAACGTCGGCGTCGAGGACCTGTGCGCGGCGTCGGGGTTTGACCCGTCGATTCTGGCGACGAACACGGCCTCATTGAACTTCGGCATGGTGTATTACGCGGACATCAACCACCCGCAGCGGTTCGTGTTTATCAACCTGGCTGAGGACGTCTGGGTGCAGAACGTGACCTCCCGCCATTTCATCAACGGCTTCACGCAGGTGGAGAAGCGCACCCGGTCGATCACGGTGCGGGGCTGCCGCAATGTGGAGCCGGTTGCGCCCCTGCTTGGGGGGTTGCGTTATTCGTTCGACAACCTGGGCCAGTTGGTCCTCATCCAGGATTGCCACGACGATCACGGGCGCCACCCCTACGCCAACCTCTCCACCTCCGCCGGCCCCGCGGCGTTTGTCGACTGCGTCGCCACCAACTGTTACGCCGAATGCAGCCCACGGCACCACTGGACCACCGGCGCCATGTACGACAACGTCTTCAACCTCGGCCCCGACGGCATCCACGTCAGAAACTGGGGCAGCTTGTGGGGCGGACGCGGTTTCACGGGCGCCAATTGCGCGTTGTGGAACTGCCTCGGCGGCTACTTCGTCGTCAACAACCCGCCCACCGCCCAGAACTGGCTCATCGGCGCCCGGGGGGTGATCGGCCTGGGATCGCCCGACGTGGGCTCGAACGAGCCCGGCCTCTACGATGCCATCGGCATCCAGGTCAGGCCCCGCAGCCTCTATCACGCCCAACGCCAGCAGCGCCTCTCGTTCTCACGGCTCGAACCCCGCGAATACCCCCTGGGCGACTTCGACCTCTTTGAGCCGGGTGACCCCGCGGACGAGCCGCCCGTGGACGGCGCGTGGCGGCTCGCGATCGCCAACGCCTCTCCCCATGTGCCCGTCGCCGGCTTCGACTCCCAAGCCTCCCCACAAATCATCGCCCTGAGCTTCAACGTCCCCCTGGCCCCCGGCGAACGCGTGGTCGGAGCCGCGCTCGGGTTTGGTTTGAAAGCTTCCGGCGTCGCCACCGCCGGAGACTGGGTCTGGCTGGATGACGCCTCGCACGAGACGCCGTTTGGCGACCTGGGCTGGCTGCCGCTCACCACCAATGACACCCGCATCCTGGATCTCTCGCCGCACCTGGCCCTTCTCCAGGACGGACAACTCCATGTCGCCGTCGGCACGCAAACCGCCGTCGATTGGGCCGTGCTGAACCTGGAAATTGCGCACGAAGCCGCGCCCGTCGTCCTCCGTCATCCGGAAGCCGATGCCACGGTGCAGGATGGCGAGGCGGCGAGCTGGAACTTCGGAGCCGATGCCACCCTGGGCACCGGATGGAGCGCAACCCGCCGCCAGGAGACGTTCGTGCGCTTTGATCTGAGCGGCCTCTCCCCAACCCTCACCAGGGCCCGGGTGCGATTCTTCCCCCTGGCCGCAACGGGGCCGGCTGAAGACGGCGCCTTCCTGGTCCGGGACGGCGCGTGGAATGAGAACACGCTCACGTGGGACACCAAGCCGGCGGCGTGCCTGCATTTGGGCGACTGGGCACCCGCGGCGGGCGAGCCTGTGGACATCGACGTGACCCACGCCGTTCAGGAAGCCCTGGCGGGCAATGGCAGGCTGTCCCTCCGCATCGCCGCCACTCGGGACCTCCCCGGCACCGGCGTCGCCTACGGGGCGCGCGAGACGGGCAACCCCGGCACCATGCCCACTCTCGTGATCCTCTCCGAAGTGCCCAGCCTGAGCCCCGTCGCCAGCATCACCGCACCCGCCAATGCCGCCCTAGGCCCCGTCGCGTTTTCCGTGGACGACCTCGAGACACCCGCCAGCAACGTGGTGATCACCGCGCACAGCTCCGACCCGGCGTGGCTGCCGCCCCAGAACCTCGCCCTGGGCGGCAGCGGCAGCCACCGCACGCTTCTGCTGCTGCCGGTGAGCAACCGCAACGATTCCGCAACCATCACCCTCGTGGCAACCGACACGGACGGCGCCGCCGCCACCAACCATTTCGAGGTTCTGTTCACGGCGGCCACCAATGTGACCCTCTCCCAATACACCCGCCTCGACCCCCTCGCCAAAGGCCAAACCGCCCTGTGCCACCTGCGCGTCGCCAATTGCACCCCGCAAACCGCCGCCCATCTCGTCCTCAGCAACCCCCTGCCCGCGGAAGTCGCCTTCGTCTCTGCCGTTCCCAGCCAGGGCGCCTGTGCCTGTGACGGCACCACCGTGCGCTGCGACCTCGGCGATCTCGGTCCCGGCGCCGCCGCCCGCGTCCTCCTGACCTACGCGCCGCAGGCGTCCGGAAGAATCACCAACGTCATCTCCCTCCACCAAGCCACGTTCGACTTCGACCCGGCCAACCATGTCGCCCGCGCCGTGCTCGAGGTGCAGGCCGACTCCGACGGCGACGGCATGCCGAACACCTACGAAATCGCCCACGGCCTGAACCCGCATTCCGCCGCCGACCGCCATGCGGACGCGGACGGCGACGGCGCGGGCAATTTCGAGGAATACCAGGCCGGCACGGCGCCGGGCGACGCCGCGAGCGTCATGAGCCTCACCGCCCTGCGGCGCGATGCCCATACCGTCGAATTGTCCTTCCCCACCACGCCCGGCCGCATCTTCCACCTTGAGTGGAATCCCCAATTCCCCTCCGCGCCGTGGCAGCCCTTTGGCGACCCGGTGCCCGGCACCGGCGGGCGCGTCGTTCTCTCCCTGGGCCTCCAGCCCGAGCCTGGATTCAACGTGTATCGGCTGACGGTCCAGCCGTAGCCGTTGCGCAGAGTGCGGCCAGCGGGCTGCGGACGGGGGCGTGGTTTATGGGGTGTTGCCGCTGGCCGCCTGCCGCCGGCGTTTGCCGGAGCCGGCGCGCGGGCTTCATCCCGCTTCACGTCACGAAGGTTCAAAGGCCCGAGGGCCTTCAGTGGCCGGGTCCGGCACTGGGCGCGAGGGCAAGGCGGCGGTATTGGAAGGTGGGGTGGGCGACGTGGAAGGTGGCGCGCCGGTCCGGGCTGGTGCGGGTGAAGATGGCGTAATCGAACGGCGGGGCGGGCCAGTAGTGGCCGGCCAGCAGGCGGCGCAGGCGATAGTGCATGAGGACGGCCGGGCGCGCCGCGCGGAGCCAGGGGGGGGCTTGGGCGTTCAGGGCTTTTTTTTCGCGTTGGGCGTTGGGTTTGAGGTTCATGTTGTCGCCGGTCTCGGTGAACACGGAGGTGAGGCGGGGCAGCAGGCCCAGCCGCACGTTGTGGCGCAGCAGTTGCAGAACCCACACCGCGTCCGCCACGTCGCGCAGGCTGTCCTCGAAGAACAACTGCCGCTGCTCGATGAGGGAACGGCGGAAGAAGGTGGCTGCGGTGAGGATGGACAGGTTGTTGCCGATCCAGGTATGGGCCTTGCCGGGGAGACTGGATCGGCGGTGGCACATGTAGGCGCCGGCGGGGTCGACGACCATGCTGTCGGCGAACGCCACCTCGATTTCCGGGTGCGCGCGAAAGTAGGCGTCCACCTGGGCGAGCGCGTGTGGCAGGTATTGTTCGTCGCAGTTGAGGTAGGCGAGGATGTCGCCCCGGGAGCGGCGCAGGCCGCGGTTGACGGCGTCGTACATGCCGCGGTCCTTCTCGATGAAGGCCTTGACGCGAGGATCATGGGGCAGCCACTCCCCGGTGCCGTCGTCGGAGCATGCGTCCTGGACGATATGTTCCAGGTCGACGCCCTGGTCGGCGACGGAGGCGATGCACAGCTTCAGCCAGGCGGCGCCGCGGAAGCTTGGGGTGACGATGGAGAAGCGCATGGCGCGGGCCGGATCAGGGGGCCTGGGAAGGCGGCATGGCTCGGTTGCTCACGCTGGCGTTTCGTCCTGGAGATCAGTCTGCCTTCGGACTCCGCCATTGAGGCTGATGCTCAAGGCGATGAGACCGGCGAACAGGGCGATATCGGAGGAGACGGCGCCGAAGACGGTCCAGTAGAAGATGTATCGGGCGACGAAGCAGGCCAGGATGAAGGTATTGATGAGGCGCAGCTCGGGGGGGCCATGGCGGTAGTTGGCGTAGAGGACGCGCAGGCCGGCCAGCGTAAACGCCACAAAGGCCAGCGTGCCGAAGATGCCGAAAGGGATCAGGAGGGACAGGGGGCCGCTGTGATAATCGCCGGCGACCATGGAGTTCTCGTAGCTTTTGGCGAAGCCGCGCCGGGTGGCTTCCTGGGTGAGGTAAAGGTCGGTGGGATTCATGGCGTAACCTTTCCCCTTGATGAGGTGTTTGGGCACCTCCAGCCAGAGCAGCTTCCACATGTCCAGGCGCCATTGCGACGACGCCACCGCGTCGGCCCGCGCCGCCGGGTTGACCTCCACCGGCAGAATGCTCAGGCTGCGCTGGACGGAAAGCGGCAGGTGCTGCGTCATCGGCAGCACGAGGGCCGCGCCCACCACGGCCGCAAGCAGCAACACGGGAAACAGGCGGGTCCGAAACAGGCCTTCGAAATAGAACTGGGCACAGAAGATCAGGCCCATGATGACCAGGGTCGAGCGGAACCCGCCCAGCAGGCTCAAGCCGATGGCCGCCAGCCAGAGTGCCAGCCGCCAGGGCTTCGTGAGGTCCAGCACCCCCTGGATTCCGTGCCGCAACAGAATGAACGAAAACACCGCAATCCCCGCAAACGAGAATCCGGACAGGCGGGAGAACGTGGCGTTGAGGAAGCCCTCCCGGAAATCCTCCGTGGCCTGGTGCATGACGAAGTCGACGGGGAAAATGAGGAACAACCACCACTGTTTGGTGACATAGGCCAGGTTGCTGAAGGCGATCGTGATGCCCGAGAGAAAGAAGATGCCGGTGTAAAGGGCCGCCTTGCTCGGGGGGATCCTCTGGCTGCTCAACGCAAAATACCCGATCACCGCAAACAGAATGTGAAAGTACTTCTTGCCTCCATACGTCGAACCGCCCAGCGCGCGCACCCCGATGCCGCCCGTGAAATACGCCGTCAGCAACACGACCCCTGTGAACGCCAGCAGCGTCCAGGTCACCGCCGGCACCGTCTGCCACGTGGTGTCGCGGTTGAGCACGTAGCTGAGCACGACCACCGCAAGGCTCACGCAACTCATCAGCATCCAAAGGCTCGGCTGACCGGGCAGAAAAAAGAAACTGATGCCCGCGTTCCAGCTGAACACGAGGATCGAATGGTGATACCGCAACAACACCGGCGTCGCCAGCACCATCGCCACCAACCCCACCACCGCCAGCGACCCGAACCGGTCCGGCGTCGCCAGCACAAACCCAATCACCAACGCCACCGGGAGCAAAATCCCGAGGACGATCAAATGTCGCGGTATTGTGACTGTGCCGTTCACGACGTGATCTCAAGACTCAACCGGATCCGGGCGCGCCCCGCAATCCCAATCTCGCCGTGCCAGCAAGAACATCGCCAACCCGCGCCCGCCGCGGTGCATCCGCGAGTTGTCGGTCGAGGCCGGGGCGGAGCGTGGTCCGAACAACGGAACCGCCCTGGAATTGCGGAGTGGCCACCCCATATCGTCGCCTGCATCCCGCGGCTGCGGCACGGCGCTCCGCAACCGTCAACCCCCGGAGGCGCTGTCAACGCCCCCGCCGGCCCAGGTTCGCATTGACGGCTGGCGCCCCAGACCTCAACTTCCGGGGCTTGGTGCCGATGAAGATCGCCAACCCGTTCAAAGCCGTCACCCAGCCGGAATACCTGTTCCGGCCCCGGCAGATTCTGACGCGGCTGAAACGCGCGGTGGCCGCACCGGCGGGCGAGTTTGACGAGGTGCGCCTGCCGTGGGGCGGCCTGCTGCGCGTTCGCCCGGCCGAAGTCATCGGCGCGACCCTCTGGTATTATGGGATTTTCGACCTGGTTGTCGCCGAGGCCATCGTCCGGCTTCTTGACCCGGCGGAGACCGCGGTGGACGTGGGCGCCAACATCGGCCAGATGACCTCCCTCATGAGCCATCGCGTCGGGCCCCGGGGGAGCGTGTCCGCCTTTGAGCCGCACCCGGAGGTTTTCGCCGAGTTATCGACGAATGTGGCCCGGGGGTTGCATGCCAACGTGACCCTGTATGCGATGGGATTAAGCGATCGCTCGGGAGAGGCCTCACTCACTGTCGGCCCCGCCTGGGCTGACAACCGCGGCGTCGCCCGGATCGCCAGCGGCAACCCCGGGGAACCCGGAACGATCCGGATTCAGCTGGCAACCCTGGACGATGTTCTTGGCCGGGACGCGGTGGTTGGCCTGTGCAAGATCGACGTGGAACGGCACGAGTTCCAGGTGCTCACCGGGGCCACGCGCCTGCTCAGCTCCGGCCGCGTCCGGGACATCATCTTCGAGGATTTCGAGCCCGCCCCGAGCCGGACCTGCCGGCTCCTGGCCGATCATGGGTTTCACATTTATGTTCTGTGGTCAACACTGTGGCGGCCGGTGATGACTCCCCTGGCGCAACGCGGGTCGATCCCCCGCGCTCGCGACGTCTCGAACCTCCTCGCCACCCTCGACCCGCAGCGCGCCACGGAGCGTTTTCGGGCCTGGGGATGGCAGGTGCTGCGCGGCGCATGAAAGTGCTGTTTGATCATGCGCTGCCGTTTCAGCTCGCCCACGGCGGCGTGCAAACCCAGATCCTGCGGACCAAGGCCGCCCTGGGGGCGGCCGGGGTGGAGGTCGGGTTCCTGCGGTGGTGGGACGAGGCTCAGGAGGGGGATCTCATCCACCTGTTCAGCCCGGTGCGGGGGGAGTATCTGGACCTGGCGCGGCAGAAAGGCCGGCCGGTGGTGCTGACGAGCATCCTTTCGGAAACCTGCAACCGGCCGCGGTGGCGGCTTCGGCTGCAGGGGCTGGTGGTGCGGACGATTCTGAGGGTGCCGGTGGGCCGGGGCATCCAGGGGCAGCTCAATTGGCAGGCCTATGCCCGATGCACCCACCACGTGGTCGGATTGGCCGCCGAACAAGCCGTGCTCCAGATCGTCTACGGTGTCCCCGCCCGGCGCATCTCCGTTGTCCCCCTGGGCCTCGACGAGGCCTTCCTCGCCGCCGGTCCCGGCCGCCGTGACGCCCCGCACCTGGTCTGCGTGAGCACCATCACGCCCATCAAGGGCGTCGTCGAATTGGCGCAACTGGCGCGGGAGGCCCGGGTGCCGGTCCTGTTTGTTGGAAAACCGTATGATGCGAACTCGGCCTATGCGCGGGCGTTTCGGGAGTTGGTTGATGGGCGGCACGTCATGCATCATCCCCACGTGGGCACGGCCGGGGAGATGATTGCGTTGCTGCACGCCGCACGCGGCTTTGTGTTGCGGAGCCGGTTCGAGAACTGGTGCCTGGCCGCCAGCGAGGCGGCGGCTTGCGGGCTGCCTCTGCTGCTTCCGGACCTGCCCTGGTCGCGCGAACGGTTCGGGGACGCCGCCTGGTATTGGACCGGGCATCGCCGTCGGGACGTGGAGCGGCTCCGGCGTTTCCATCGGGAGTGCCCTTCCCTGCGGGCGCCGGCGGCGGCGCGTTGCGGCTGGACCGGGGTCGCCGAGCGGTTGCGGGCGGTTTACACCGCCGTGCTGGCCAGCTCCCGGTAAATCTCCAGGTGTCGGAGTGCGATCACCCTGGGGTGATAGCGTTCCCGCATGACGCCGGCCGTGGGGGGAGGCTGCGGCGCGCCGGCGTGCAGCCATTGCGCCAACGCCTCCTCCAGGCCGGCCCAGTTCCCGGGCTCGAACAATTCCACCCCGGCGAGGCCCTCGGCAATGTCCGACACTCCGCCGACCCGGAGGGCGAACAGCTTCAGGTTGCGCGCGAGCGCCTCGGCAACCACCAGGCCGAACGACTCCTCCTCCGGGCAGTGCACCAGCGCCGCCCCCTCGTCCATCATCCGGATCAAGCTCCCCGCGTCGCACATTCCCGAATACCGGGCGAAGCCGGCCGGGGCGGCGTCGCGCAGGGCCGCTTGAAAGGCGGCGCCGTAGGGGGTGTCGGGCAGGGCCCCGACGAACTGCAAATCGAACCGGGCGCCTTGGGTGTGCAGGCGCCGTGCGATTCCGAGAACATCGAGCTGGTGTTTGAAGGGGAGGACGGTGCCGACGTTAAGGAGCCGCGGCGGATCGCGGCGGATTCCGGCCGGCGGGGTGGAGAAGAAGGGAGTGCGCAGCGGGTTGGGGACGCGCCAGGTTTTGCGGGCGAGGGATTGGACCTGGGACTGGGTGAACTGCGAATTGCACAGCACGCCGTGGGTCCGCCGCAGGCAGAGGGTCTCGAGCCGGGCCGCGAGCCACAGGAACGTGAACGGCCGCGCCCGCTCCAGGCGGGCCAGGCTTCGCATGTTGCCGTGGATGGTCAGGACATTCGGGAACCCGGAGAAGGCGCCGCAGATTCCGCAGTCCCGCTCGGTGCCCTGGGCATGGACGATCTGCGGTTGCAGTTGGCGCAGGTGGCGCCGGACGGCGCGGATGCAGCCCTGGTAGCCTGTGCGCATCCAGCCCCGTTTTGGGACCCGGAGGCTGTGGAACCAGGTGTTGTCCGCGAGGCGGGGAGGCGCGGGCAGCGAGCGCTGGGTGCATGAGACCACGTGCACCTCCAGCTCGGGGCCGAGCAGCGCCAGGCCTTCCAGCAGGGCGGCGGGCGCCGTCCCGAAATAGGGCTCGGCGCGGGCGTAGTCGCGGTAATGCTCTCGCGCGTCGGTGGCCAGCAGCGCGATCCGCAACGGGCCGTCCTGGGGTCTGCGCGCGTTCACGGTGGGCCTCGGCTTGTTTACATGCCCAGCTTCACATAAAGCCGTCGCAACACCCGGTAGCCGGCCGGGAAACGCGCTTTCAGAAACACCGCGAGATGGTCTGCGCGGCCCCACACGCCGAGGCGCCCCTTGAGCAGCGCCAGCCGGTAGCCCCAGCCCGTCGCCGCGGCCGCGCGCCGCCTCACGAACACCACGTCGCCCCAGTCGCTTCCCGGACGCAGGTTCGACCCGCAGGGCGTCAGGCCGTAGCTGCCCAGCAGTTGCGTCACGTCGGCCAGGGGTTTCTGCCCCTGCCGCAGCGGCACGCGGGCTGTCTCCACGTGAACCGCCATCACGCGTTCCTGGATGCCCGCCATTCCCTCCAAAACGCCATATTCGGCCCCTTCCACATCGATCCAGAGTCCCAGCCGCTGCACTTCGGGCGCGTGTTCCTCGATGAAACGATCCAACCGGCGCGTCCGCACCTCGACCACCTCCCGCACCGCAAGGTCCGTGCGCACCAGCAGCGAACTGGTGCCTTTGTTCGCGTCCTGCGCCGAGTAATCGACGTCGGTGACGTGGAAGTTGGCGGTGCCGTCGGCGTTGCTGATGGCGCAGGGAACGACCTCGATCCGGCGTTCGCCCAACCGCGGCTGCCGCCGCATCGCCTCGTAGTTCAACGGGTTCGCCTCAAACGCGAAAATCCGCGCCTCCGGGCGCACGTCGCGAAAGAGCAGCGCCTGGCTGCCGTCGCACGAGCCGATGTCGCAGACGCCGTCCACCCGGAACAGTTTGAGCAGGGCTGCGAACAGGGTTTTGGTATTGGTGATCATGTGGCTCGAACGGGGGCAATGCCAACGCCTGCGCAGCCTACGAGCAGTCGCTCGCCACTCGCAATCTCAAATCCATCAGAGCCGCTCCCCGGCCTGCCGGAGCGCCGCTTGGAGCCAGGGGATGGGCAGACGGATCTCCTGGACATACCCCGTGGGCAGCACCTGGAACGTGTAGTCGGCCCCGACCACCTGCACGATCCAATCCAACCACCCGTCCAGCAGGAAATCCGGCGCCAGGTTGATTACGCGGCATCCCGGGGGACAGAACACCGTGTTCGTCAGGCCGCTTCCCGCCAGGCCGCACACGGCCTCCGCCGAGGCAAAGAGTTGGATCTCCCGGGCGAAGGTGAGCGTTTCCGTGTCGATCACCGCCCAGCCCAACCCCTGAAAAAACCGCTCCACCTCGTCCGCGTTCTGCAATGGCCGGGCCCGGCCGACGCGTTTGATGAAGAAGCGGCGGGGGCTGTTGTAGGCGGGGTCGGCCTTCGGCAGGAAAACCCGGCGCAGGAAGTGCACCGCGTAGGGATTGTAGCAGAGCAGTTCCGAGGTGGGCGGGCTGAAGAAATAGCGTTCCACCTGGAAGTGCGTTTCCCGTGTGAACCGGCAGCGGTCCAACAGTCCCAGAAGCTCCAGACTCTCCTCTTGATAGGGTGCCAGCGTCCCCGGCACGAGGATGCCCGTTTCGGGCGGGAACTCGGACAGCACGCCCAGGCGCGGCAGGGCGTCCATCAGCCAGTGCGTGTAGTTGGGCACGTCGCCTGTGGGAACCCAGCGCGACACCAGGCTGGTCCACGCGCCCGTCAGCCGCACCGGCGCCGGCAGCCGCAAATACCGGCAGGCGGGATCGATGCGCATTCTCAAATGGCCATACACCGATTCCAGCAACACCTCCTTCGGCCCCGTCAGGCACGCCAGGCTCTGCGCCACCAGCCGCACCTCGGAGTGTTCGCTCCAGAAAACCGGCCAGGGCTGGTAGGCATACTGTTCGAACCCGCATTTTACGAGCAGCGAGCCGTCCCGCACCTCCGGGTGCCCCTGGTCGTGGAGCAGGATCCGCCCCTGGATTCTGGGCCAGCCGTTCCGCAGCGCCTGATACGCCGAAAAGGTCCGCAACGGCGGCCCGACGTTTTCCCAATTCGCAAAGAAGATCCGGGCACATTCCCAAAACCCCTCGGCCAGCGCCCGCCACAGGGTCCGGCGAATCCATTTCAGCGCCCGATGAACCGGCCGAAACCGCCTCATCCAATGGGCGCCGTTGGCCATGGCTGCGCGCATCGACATCCGAACCTCATTCGTGTTCCGCCGCCGGCCGGCGACGGCGCCCTCGGGCCGGATCCGAAAGGACCGGGCGGGCTGCGGGTGGGGGTGGGCGGCCTCAGACGTCGCACAGCGCGACGGCGTCGCGCAGGCCCTGGTATGGGTTGCGGGTGGGGATGAACTCCTGGCCCACGTAGCCCTCGTAACCCGATTCCACCAGCGCCTCCATCACCGCCCCATACTGGATCTCCTGCCGCGCGTCCGGCTCGCCGCGCCCGGGGCATCCCGCCACGTGCACGTGCCCGATGTATTCCTTCAGATCCCGGATCCGGCGCACGATGTCGCCGTCCATGACCTGCACGTGATACACGTCGAACAGCAGCTTGAGATGCGGCGAGCCCACCCGCCGGAGGATGTCCATGCAGTAATCGACGTGGTCGCCCTGGTAGCCCGGATGCCCCTTCATCGGGTGCGACGTGTCGCGCGTGTTCAACATCTCCAGGCACAACGTGACCTGCTTCTTCGCGGCATAGCCCACCACCTGCTTGTAACCCTCCACACAATTCCGCGCGCCTTCGTCCGGCGGGATCTTCGGGCTTCGCGGATCGTCCGGGTTTCGCGCGCTGTACCCGGTGAAGCAGATCACCCGGCGCGTGCCAAACGCGGCGGCGGCATCGATGGCGTCCCGCGTCGCCTGCATCACGCGCGGCCAGTGATCGGGATTGTTGAAGCCTTTGACGAAGGGCGGGTCCGGCGCCATGTCGATCTGCCCGATGGCGCACGTCAAGCCGTGCCGGTGGACGACGGGATACTGGTGGGCGGCGATGAGCTCGACGCTCACGCACCCCAGTTCCCGGGCCACCTGGCAGATCCGCTCGAGGCTCCATTTCTCGCCAAACAGCTCGTAACACCACGGCACAATCGACTGCCGGATGCGCCCCCGCCGGACCACGGACCCGCGTTCGGCGGGTCCCGACGCGCACCCGCCGAGGCCGAGGGCGGCTGCGCCGGCCGATGCCGCCGTGGCGGCGGCTTGAAGAAAGTGGCGGCGGTTCATGGCTCAGAAAATCTTGGTCAGCGTCAGCGTCATGACATTGCCTTCCGGGCGGTGTTTGGCGCCGAACTCGCGCTCGTAGCGCAGCGATCCGAACAGCTTGAGCTTCGGGCAGAACAGGCTGACCTCGGGGCCGACCGCGAAGACGCGGTCCTTGCGGTCGCCGGAGCCGGTGCCGCTGTCGTCCGTGGTTTGCTGGACGTAGTAGCCGACCGCGCCCACCTCGATCGTTTTGGTGAGGGCCTTGCTCAAGCCCCATTCCATCGTCAGCTGCTGGCCCGGAGTGATGTGCGTGTCGCGGTGTCTGTGGTGGAATTCGTAGCGGTTCAGCGACGAGACGGCCCAGGTCTTCTGCTCGTCGATGAACCAGGTGCCCCCCAGGGTCAGCATGTGCGACCAGTAACCCCGGCTGAGCAACCGCGAAAAATCGTCTTTCTCGTCGTAATCGCCGTTCGGCGCCCAGAATGCGTAGCCCAGCCCCAAGTCGAACTGTTTCCAGTGCCAGGACAGGGTGGCGGGCTCCACCATGATGTCGCCCAGCGTGAACGTGTCGTCGGACATCCGCCCGCCGGGGGTGCCGACGCGCACATCGGCAGAATAGAACGGCAGCAGCACGTCCATGCCGTAATAGCCGCCCAGGATTTTCACGTCGGTGATCCAGATCAGGCGCGGCGCCTGGGCGTAAAGGAACACCTTGAAGTCGGGTGGCCCGCCCTGGTGGTAGCGGTCCGCGTAGTAAAAGAGGTTGTAGTCGCGCAAATACACCCCGGGCGGCGGCAGCGAGCCGCCTTTAATGCCCTCCGCGCCGGCCGGGTAATGGCCGTTGTAATCCTGGGCGAAGGACACCGTGGACCAGGCCATCGCGCCGACCGCCATGGCGATGCAGTATTGTCGCGTTTTCATAATGTCTCATGGATTCTGGGTTACACTCGATTTGGTTCAAGGCTTGCCGTGCACCAAGGAATAGCGGTTTCACCCCCGGCCTGTCAAACAGGCAAAAGCCGGGGGTGAACGCCGACGGAAATTGGGGAAAATGAGGGGTTGACATGCCGGGAGCTTTTTGGTGACATCACTGTTCCTTTGCGGCAACACACAATTATGTACGCGGTCATTGAGACGGGTGGAAAACAATATCGGGTCGCCCCGGGCGACACGCTGGAAGTGGAGCGCCTCGAGATCGAGGCGGGCCAGCCGGTCACGTTCGACCGGGTTCTCTTTGCCGCGAACGAGGGTCAGTTCACAGTAGGCGCCCCGACGGTTGCCAACGCGAGCGTGGTTGGCGAAGTCGTCGAGCATTTCCGGGGCGCCAAGGTGACGACGTTCAAGATGAAGCGCCGGAAGGGGTATCACAAGACCATCGGGCACCGGCAGCAACGAACCCGGGTCAAGATTTCGGAAATCAAGCTTTAGGGCACGATCATGGCACACAAGAAAGGTCAAGGCAGCTCACGCAACGGCCGCGACAGCCAAAGCCAGCGCCGCGGCGTCAAACGGTTCGGCGGCGAATTCGTCACCGCCGGCAGCATCCTGGTCCGCCAGTGCGGCACCAAGTTCGCCGCCGGCAGCAACGTCGGCACCGGCCGGGATTGGACCCTGTTCGCGCGGGTCGACGGCCAGGTGGTGTTCGACAAAAACAGCCATCGCATCCATGTCCGACCCGTCGCGGCCACCAACAAGAACTGACGCGGCCGCGCACCGCTTTCCCGGGCGAGGTGAGTCACCTCGCCTTTTTTGTTCCGGCCGGCCGCCCCTCCCCCCAGCCCGCGCCCCTCGTCGACCCCGGTCACGCCCGCATGTTCATCGATGAGATCCAGGTCTTCGCCCGGGCCGGCCATGGCGGCAAGGGCTGTGTGGCGTTTCTCCGGGAAACGTTCCGTCCCAAAGGCGGCCCCTCCGGCGGCAACGGCGGCCGCGGCGGGGACGTCATCCTCGAAGCCGATCACGACCTCAACAATCTCATCGCCCAGTTGTATCAGCCGCGCCTGCTGGCCCAACACGGCCAGCCCGGCCTCGGCAAGGGAATGGACGGCCGCGCCGGCCGCGATCTTCTCGTCAAGGTGCCCTGCGGCACCCTCGTCTGGAAACGGCGCGCCCCCAACCTCGCGCCTCATCTCCACCCGGCCGGACCCGCTCCGGCCCAACCCGGGACCGAAGCCGATGCCGAGCCTGGGACGCCGGCCCCGGCTCTCGCCCGGCCGCGGTGGCGCCGGGCCGGCGGCGTGCAGGCCATGGAATTCGACTTGGCGCGCGGGGATGCGGAAGTCAGTTCGGGGCGGCTGGTGGACCTTGAGAAAGGCGAACAGGTCGCCGACCTGACCCTCCACGGGCAGCGGTTTGTCCTGTGCCGCGGCGGCCGGGGCGGGTTGGGCAACCGCAACTTTGCCACCGCCGTCCGCCAGACACCGCGCTTCGCCCAGCCGGGCGAACCGGGCGAGGAGGGGCACTTCCTGTTGGAACTGCGGCTCATGGCGGACGTGGGTCTTGTCGGCTACCCCAACGCCGGCAAGTCCACCCTCCTGGCCGCCGTGTCCCGCGCCCGGCCGAAGATCGCACCTTATCCGTTCACCACGTTGCACCCCGAAATCGGCATTCTCGAATACCCCGATCATCACCGGCTCACCGTCTGCGACGTGCCGGGCCTCATCGAAGGCGCCCACCGCAACGTCGGCCTCGGGCACGCCTTCCTGCGGCATCTGCGGCGCTGCAAGATCCTCGTCCTGCTTCTCGACATGGCCGGCACGGACGGACGGCAGCCGTGGCACGATTACCGCCAACTGCTCCGCGAACTGGGCCTCTACGACGAGTCCCTCCTCGCAAAGCCCCGCCTCGTCGCCGCCAATAAAATGGATGAACCCGCCGCCGGCGGCAACCTCCGCCAGTTCAAACGCCGCATCCGCCGCACCCCCGTTGTCCCCCTCGCCGCCGCCTTCGACCAGGGCGTCGATGCCCTGAAAACCGCCCTCCGCACCGCCGTCGAAACCGCAGAAGCCTAGCTGCATTTCTCACCAGGTTCCTGGTGAGAAATGCGGGCCAGGACCACCGCCCGCCGGCCCGCTCCACAGGCTTGATTTCCACCGCGCCCCTCACGAGGATGGCGCCATGCACGTCCGGCCCAGTCGCGAGACCCGCCGCACCGGCGCCGCGCGCGACGGTGCGTCTCCCTCTTCGGGTTGGCGCGCGCGGATTCGCGTCTGAGCTGAACCGTTGCCGTATGAATGCCAACTTGATCCTGGCCTTCTGGGCCGCACTCGCCGCCATGGCCGCGGCCGGCGCCGAGTTCCCCGCCACACCCTCCAGCACTCCGCCGCGGGTGAATGTCCTGTCCGTGCGGCGCGTGTTCCACAACGGCGAGCACAACGCCTTCACCGACCTCTGCCGCTTCCGCGGGCAGCTGTGGCTGGCGTTCCGAAGCTGTCCCGACGGCCACATGGTTCATCCGACGGCCTCGATCATCGTGCTGCGCAGCGCCGACGGTGCGGTGTGGGTCGAAGCCCATCGTTTCCGCGTCGAACGGCGCGACACCCGCGACCCCCATTTCCTCGTCTTCAGGGACAGGCTGTTCGTCTATACGGGCACCTGGTACAGTGGCACCGCCACGCTCGCGCGGGCGGAGTACGATCTGAACAAGCACCTCGGCTACGCCGCGTGGTCGGACGACGGCGCGACATGGCACAGTCCCGTCCTGCTGGAGGGGACCTTTGGCCATTACATCTGGCGCGCCGCCGCCCATCGCGGCACCGCCTATCTGTGCGGTCGGCGCAACCTGGGTTTCGAGATCACGGCGCGCGGCGAGGGCCGGCGCGTCGAGTCCCTGATGCTTGAGAGTGACGACGGTCTGATCTGGCGGAAGCGGGCGGTGTTTCAGGAGATCGCCGGCGACGAAACCGCCTTTCTTTTCGAGCGGGACGGCGGCGTGCTGGGCGTGGGCCGCCGCAGCGGCCACGCGCAACTCCTGCGCTCCAAGCCGCCTTACACGCAGTGGCAACGCAAGGACCTCGACCGCTCCATCGGCGGCCCGCTGCTCGCCCGATGGGACGACCGCCACCTCGTCGGCGGACGCCGCACCACCCCCGCCGGCCCCAAAACCTCCCTCTGCTGGCTCGTGGACGACCAGCTCCACGAGTTCGCCCAGCTCCCCAGCGGCGGCGACAATTCCTACCCCGGCTTCGTCGAACTCGGCCCCGGCCGCGCCCTGGTCTCCTACTATTCCAGCCACGAACGGGACGCCTCAGGCAAGACCATGACCGCCATCTACCTGGCGGAACTCGCGTTGGCCCCGTGAACGCGCGCGCGACGCTGGATGCCCCGGGCGATTAACCGGCGCGGCCCGAAGCGGCGGGGGGCATCTTGGCGCAGATGCTCCGGATGAAGTCCGGCGTGGTGCCGCAGCAGCCTCCGATGAAGCTGGCGCCCGCCTCGAGCAGTGCGGGCACGAAGCTTGCAAACCATTCGGGGGTGGCGTCGTAGACCGGGTGCCCGTCCACGAGCCGGGGCGCGCCGGCATTGGCTTTGATCCAGATGGGCCTGGGGGTGGCGGCATGCAGCCGGCGGCACAGCGGCACGAACCCTTCAATGCCCTGGCCGCAATTGGCCCCGATCCCATCGGCGCCCGCCGCCTCGAGCAGCGACGCGGCATCTTCGGGCGTGGTGCCCATCATGGTCCGGTCCTTGTC
Organism: Verrucomicrobiota bacterium; assembly: GCA_016935555.1. Lineage (GTDB taxonomy): Bacteria > Verrucomicrobiota > Verrucomicrobiia > Limisphaerales > JAFGQR01 > JAFGQR01. The sequence continues at coordinate 1,513 of JAFGQR010000056.1, read as the reverse complement.
CTTGCCGGAATCGAACACCATGCAACCGACAACGGGCAGGCCGGTGGATTTGGCAGCCGCGACAGCAAGGCGGGCTTCTTCGGGGTCGGCCATGGTTTCGACCACGATGGCGTCCGGGGCGGCGCTGGCGAGGGCGCGCGCCTGTTCCTCGAAGGCGGCCTGGAGATCCGCCGGGGCGACGTCGCCCATGGCGAGGATTTTGCCGGTGGGCCCCATGGAGGCGAAGACGGAGGCGCGGGTGCCGGCGGCGCGGCGGGACAGGGTGACGCCTTCGCGGTTGATGTCGGCCAGGCGCGTCAGCAATGCCGGCGCCTCGGCGAGCCGAAGGCGGTTTGCACCGAAGGTGTTGGTGAGGAGGATGCGGCTGCCGGCGGCCACATAAGCCTCGGCCACTGCGAGCACTTGGTCCGGCCGGCTCAGGTTCCAGCCGTCGGGGAACTCCCCGGTCACCAGCCCGTGCGCCTGCAACTGGGTGCCCCAGGCGCCGTCGGTGACCACAGGGCCGTGAGCAAGCAGCCGGTCCAGAAGCGGGTGCATGGGGCGGTGCGGGGTTGGGTTGGGGGCGACACGGACAAGACGCCGGGGGACCCATCCCCCCCCGGAATCCGATCCGCCGTGTTACTTGCCGGTGGCGGTCTTGGCCAGCGACACCGCGCCGGGCGCATTTTCACTGTAGCCGTCGGCGCCGATTTCGTCGGCATATTTGCGGGTGATGGGGGCGCCGCCGATCAGGACTTTGACGTGCTCGCGGAGGCCGGCTTCCTTGAGGGCGTCGATGGTGGTTTTCATGGCCGGCATGGTGGTGGTGAGCAGGGCGGACATGGCGATGATGTTCGCGTTCTTCTCCTTCGCGGTGGCGATGAACTTTTCCGGGGGCACGTTGACGCCGAGGTCGATGACTTCGAAGCCGCCGCCTTCGAGCATGGCGGCGACGAGGTTCTTGCCGATGTCATGGAGGTCGCCTTTGATGGTGCCGATGACGACACGGCCGGCGGGCTCGGCGCCGCACTTGGCCAGCAGGGGACGCAGGATTTCCAGGGCGGCTTTCATGGCCCGGGCGGACAGCAGGAGTTCGGGCACGAAATACTCGTTGCAGTCGAAGCGCTGGCCGACGATGTTCATGGCCGGAACCATGTGCTCATGAACAAGCTGAACAGGGTCGGCGCCCTCGGCGACGGCACGTTCCACCATGCCGCGAGCGGTCTTGGCGTCGCCATTGATGATGGCCTCATTGAGTTGATTCAAGTCTTCCATATAAGCGTGTGCGGGACAGTCAACCCTTGCCGCGACGGAACCGCAAGGCAAATCTGTGCGCCGCGACAGGCAAATCTGTGGCCGCCGCCCGCCTCCAACAAAAGGGGTTCTTCGACACTTTCAGTGGAATCGCTTCACTAAACAGAAATCCGAAATTCGAATCTCGAAATCCGAAACAAATATGGAAAATTCAAAACAAGCGTCCACAGAAGCGCTTCTGTCGAGCAACGGGGCGCCGGCGGTACGTGAACGCGCTGCG
>JAFGQR010000055.1 GCA_016935555.1 Verrucomicrobiota bacterium | reverse complement strand
GGCTCGCTCCACAAAACCGCTGCGCGGTTTTGTCCCGAAGATGGCATGGAACCCGCCGCGCAGCGGCGGCCGAGAATCCTTGAGTTTCGCATTTCCTGCAAAACTTGATCTGGTGACAAAGCATGTGAAAACTCAAGGATTCTAGAAGAACGGGTTGTGCGCCTTTTCTTCGAAGACGCTCGTCAGGGGGCCGTGGCCGGGACAGAGCAGCGTTGGAGGCGGCAGGGTGAGGATCTGTTCGCGCACGGCGGCCTTGAGCTGGACGGCGGAAACGAACCCGGCCGCCAGCGATCCCGCGAAGATCGTATCCCCGACCATGGCGACGGGCGGCGCGTCGTCCGGCCAGGTGGCGATGACATAGGTGACGCCATCCTCGGCATGGCCCGGGGTGGGGCGGTTGGTCACCCGCAAGCTGCCCAGGTGGATGAAATCGTTCGCGCGATTGCGGTGTTGGGGGGGCGCGGTGGCCGTGTTACGATGCAGCCGCAATTGGGGAAAGGCGGCCTGCAGGGCCGGCAGGGCCGCCACGTGGTCGTCGTGCGAATGGGTCAGGAACACATGCAGCAGCGTCAGCCCGTTCGACTCGATCACCCCGAGAATCGGCGCCGCATCCCAGCCGGTGTCGAACACGGCCGCCTCGCGGGACACCTCGTCCCAGACGACGTAGGCGTTCACCGCGTTGCCGCCCCGGGTGGTGGTGCAGACCCGCAGCTCGCGCCATTGGCTCAGGTCCCTGGCCGCCGGCCGCCAGCCCTGCGCCAGCCGGCCCAGCTTCGCGCCGTCCAGCCCCAGCCGCTCCGCCAGAGCCGGCAGGGGGAAGGCCTCCTGGCCGTCGCCGCTTTGTTCCAAGACCTGAAGCCGGGCCGGGGGGATGCCCGCCGCCGCGGCCGCCGCTTCCAGGCTGAGGCCCGCGGCGGTGCGCGCCTTGCGGAGGACATCGCCCACGTGGTCTTCCAAGGTCATGGTTTGCAGCGTAGCGAAGCGGCCGGGAACTGCAAGGGCCCGTTCACGCCGCGTTCCACTGGCGGGCGGTGCGGGCGGCGAGCTGCTCGAGCCAGTAAGCGGCGCGCTCCAGGGCCTGCTCGGGAGTCGTCATGTGCGGCGCGATGGCTTCGAGGCGGTGGAACAGCCGGGCGGCGCGGGCGGCATCGCCGACCTGCCCGCCGAGACCAATGCAGGGCACATGCTGCCTGGCGCACAGGCGGGCGAGTTCGCCCACGCCTTTGCCCATGAGGCTGGACGCGTCGATGGCGCCTTCGCCCGTGATCACGACGTCGACGCCCCGCAGGCGTTCGCGCAGCCGGGCCACGGACGCGAAGACGTCGAAGCCCGGCTCCAGGCGGGCGCCGGCAAACGCGCGGAGCCCGAAACCGAGTCCGCCGGCGGCGCCGGTGCCCGGTTGGAGGTGGAGGTCGGGGTGGAGTTCGCGGGAGACGGTGTCGGCCAGCCGGGCGAGGCTGGCTTCGGCGTCGGCGAGTTGGTCCGGTCGAAGGCCTTTTTGGGGCCCGTAGACGCGCGTGGAGCCGGCGGGCCCCAGCAGGATGTTTTGGACATCGACGGCCACGGTGAGGTTCCGGAGCGCGGAGGGTTGGGGCGGCGGTGCGAGGGTGTGGAGGCGGGACAGATCCGTCCACCGGAGGAGTTCCGAGCGGTCGCCGGCGAGGAACCGCCAGCCCAGGGCGCGGGCGAGGCCAAAGCCGCCGTCGTTGGTGGCGCTGCCGCCGATGCCGACGAGGCAGCGGCGCGGGTGCAGGGAGGCGACGGCGTGGACGAGGGCGCCGAGGCCGAAGGTGTCGAGTTCGAAGGGGTGGTATCGGCCCGGGGGCAGCCGGGCGAGGCCGATCACCTGGGCGGATTCGACGATGGCGGTGCGGGATGGCGCGTGCCAGCGCCAGCGCGACGCGCAGGGCTGGCGGGCGGCGTCGACGGTGTCGACCGTGAGCGTTTCCGCGCCGAGGAGGTCGCCGAGGATTTCGCCGAAGCCGTCGCCGCCGTCGCTCATGGGCAGCGGGGCCAGCCGATCCTGCGGGCGTGCGGAAGCCCAGCCTTTGGCGATGGCGGCCGCGGCGGCCGCGGCGGTCAGCGTGCCTTTGAACTTGTCGGGGACGACGAGGACGTTCAGATGAACTCGTTGATCAGGTTTTCGAGGTATTCCTGGCGGCCGCTCTGGTTGGTGGTCACCTCGCCCAGCTTAAGGGCGTAGTCCTCCAGTTCCCTGAAGCCGACCTTGCCCTTCTCGATTTTATCCCCGATGCCGGAATCCCAGGAGCTGTAGCGTTGGCGGATGAACTGGTCGAGGCGGCCGTCCTGGCGGATGGCGTGGGCGATCTTCAGGCCGCGGGCGAAGGCGTCCATGCCGCCGATATGGGCGTGGAAGAGGTCGACGGGCTCGAAGCTTTCGCGGCGGACTTTGGCGTCGAAGTTGGTCCCGCCGGTTTTGAGGCCGCCGTATTTGAGGAGGGTGAGCATGATCTGGGTGGTGAGGTAAACGTCCGTGGGGAACTGGTCCGTGTCCCATCCCAGGAGCATGTCGCCGGTGTTGGCGTCGATGCTGCCCAGGGCGCCGGCGGCGCCGGCCACTTCGAGGTCGTGCTGCATGGTGTGCCCGGCCAGGGTGGCGTGGTTCGTTTCGAGGTTGAGCTTGAAATCCCGGAGCAGATCGTAGTCGCGCAAGAAGTTGAGACACGCCGCGGCGTCGGAATCGTACTGGTGTTTGGTCGGCTCCTTGGGTTTGGGCTCGATGTAGAACTGGCCGCGGAAGCCGATGCGTTTCTTGTGCTCCACCGCCATGTGCAGAAACGCGCCGAGATGATCCAACTCACGTTCCATGTCGGTGTTGAGCAGCGTGGCGTAGCCCTCGCGCCCGCCCCAGAACACATAGCCGGCGCCCCGCAGTTCATGTGTGACCTCGATGGCCTTTTTCACCTGCGCCGCGGCGTAAGCAAACGCGTCGGCGTTGCAGCTCGTGGCCGCCCCGTGCATGTAGCGCGGGTGCGCAAAGAGACACGCCGTGCCCCACAGCAACCCGATGCCGGTGTCGTTCTGCAGCGTCTTCAGCTCCCTCACCACCCGGTCCAGATTCCGGTTGCTCTCCGCCAGGGTCCGCCCCTCGGGGGCCACGTCGCGGTCGTGGAACGCGTAAAACGGCGCGCCCAGCTTTTCGCAGAACTCGAACATGACCCGGGCGCGTTTCATGGCCATGGCGACCGAGTTGGAGCCGTCCTCCCACGGCCGCTGCCAAGTGCCCACGCCGAACATGTCGGCGCCGACGCCCCGCAAGGTGTGCCAGTAGACCACGGAAAACCGCAGGTGCTCCCTCATTGTCTTGCGGCCGACAACCTCGCCGGCGTTGTAATGCTTGAACGCGAGAGGGTTCTTCGAGTCCGGGCCTTCGAAGGGAATGCGTGAGATGTTGGGGAAGAAGGACGATGGCATAGGTTCTTAGATGATCATGCGCTGCAATGGTGGCCGCAGTGCTAATCGAATCCGCCAGCCAGTGCAAGCGCAATCCAACCCCCGCACGCCTGCCCCCCAAACACCGCGGCCCGGCGGCGGCGGCGCGCCCGGCCCCAGTTCCCGGAAGGGTCCCGCCTCACGGGAACAAAAAACCCGCAGCCGGCGGGTCCGGCTGCGGGCGAAGAGCGGGGAGCTGGGGGGGGATCAGATCTCCCAGCCGCTGCGATAGTCGCGTTTCACGAAGCGCTCGGCTTCGGGGAGGTTGGTGGACCTCATGTTGGGACCGTCCCATTCCATCAGGCGGTTTTCGCCGACGCGCAGGGCGACGCAGCCGAGGAGGATGATTTCGGTGAGGTAGGCGGCGATGTCGAAGTTGGAGTAGGCGAGGTCGGGCTTGCCTTGCTGGATGGCGTTGAACCATTCCTGGTCGTGGCCCGGCGAGCGGGGGATGGACTGGGGGACGGCCTTGCAGGCGTCGTGGTCGTTGCCGGACTTGTATTCCTTGTCGTCATTGAGAATGACGTAGAATTGGGCGCCGTAGTCGTCCGGGGAGAAGATCTTGCCCTTGTCGCCGACGATGAGCGCGCCGCTGGGAGGCAGCCTGTCGCGGAGGGCGACGATTTCCTTGGTGGCTTCGGCCGGGGGGCGCAGGGGCTGGATGAAATTGCCGCGATGGATGCGGTGCCTGGGGTCCGGGTTGCCGTCGTACCACCAGAACTTGAGGGGGGGCAGACCCTCGCGGGCGGGGAATTCGTAGCGGATGCGGGAGGTCATGGGGTAGGTTTCCGGGTAAAAGCGCGAGCCCACCTCGTATTCGACCACGTTCGGGTAGCCGAGCTTCAGGGCGCGGAACGGCATGTTGACGGTGTGACACGCCATGTCGCCCAGGGCGCCGGTGCCGTAATCGAACCAGCCGCGCCAGTTGAAGGCGTGATAGACGCCGTTCTTGTAAGGGCGCCGCTGGGCGGGGCCGAGCCAGAGATCCCAGTCGAGCGTCTCGGGCACCGGGTCTTCGCCGGGGGGCCGGTCGATGCCCTGGGGCCAGATGGGGCGGTTGGACCACACGTGCAGTTCCCTGGGGTTGCCGATGACGCCGGACTGGATGACTTCGACGGCGCGGCGCAGGCCGCGTTCGGCGCTGCCCTGGTTGCCCATCTGGGTGCAGAGCTTTTTCTCCCTGGCAAGCTTGCCGATCAGACGCGCCTCGTAGACCGTCTGGACCAGGGGTTTCTGGCAGAAGATGTGTTTGCCCATCCGCGCCGCCATGACGGCCGCCACGCCGTGCACGTGGTCCGGGGGCGAGATGGTGACGGCGTCGATCGATTGCTCGAGTTCCTGCAGCATCTTGCGAAAATCCGCGTAGAGCTTGGGCTGCGGCTCGGGCTTCCCGGCGTTGCGCGCCCGCTTTTGGAGGCTGCGCAGCTTGCCGTTCAGCGTGTTGCGGTCGACGTCGCACAGGCCGACGATCTCCCCGCCCATGTTGTAGGCGCTGTCGGTGTCGCTGCCCCCCTTGCCGCCGACCCCGATGCAGGCGACCCGGATCTTGCTGTTCAGGTTCTGCCCCCGCACGAGGAACGGGGCGGCGGCCCATGCCGTGCCCAGCGCGAGCGACGAGTTGCGGATGAATCTCCGGCGGGAGATCGAACTGGAAGCCAAGTTGGATGCGTTTGGTGTAGGCATGAGGGTATGACTACACCCGGCGGCGGCGTATTCACAAGGAGAAAGTGGTTCGGGCAACAGACGCCAAGGAGGTGGGGGTTGGGGAACCCCGCTGAAGAAACGTTCTATCACCCGAACCACTTCCACTATGCTCCGCCGCCGGGATTTGTCAACTGCAAGAAATGTCCCGAGGGCCCCCGGCGGCGGCCCCGGCACATTCGGCCTGCCGGGGTCGGGGAAAGGACTGGAAGTTGCTTCACAGGGCCACCGTCTAGTGATGCCAGATGGGAAGCGGCGTGGCGGAGAGCCGCGGTGGGGCAAGCGGCCACGGGGCGCGGACGGGGTGCGAATCCGGCCACGGGCGCCCGGGCGCCGGTGAATTGCTTTGACCCTCTCCGGAACTTTCAATACCGTCGGGTGTTGTGTTTAGCAATGACGCAAGTCGGTGAGACGGCATGGGATTTGTATCCTTGAAACATCTTTTGGCGTCGGCGTCCCTGGCCACGCCGGAGAAAGTTGACGCATGGCGCAAAGCGTGGCAGGTGGCCACGGAGAGCGGCTCCCAGGAGTCGCTGCTCGAGTTTCTCTGCCGCGAATCGGGCAAGTCCGAAGAGCAGTTCCTTCAGGAGCTTGCGCGGGTGCTGAACTGGCCGTTCCTGGACCTGCGCAAACTGACGATCCCGACCGAAGCGAGGAACAAAATATCCACCAAGGTTGCGTTTCAGTACCTGGCCTTTCCCACGGATTTCCAGAACGGCACGCTGCAGGTCGCCGTGGGCAACCCCTTTGACACCGGGATGCTCAACGCGGTGCAGTATGACGCCCGGCTGCCGGTGCAGTTCGCCCTGGCGACCCGGGGCGAGATCGAAAAGGCGCTCAAGAAATACTACGGGGTCGGTGCCGAAACGCTCGACGAGCTGCAGAAGGACGACGATCCCATCGAGCTGCTCGTCCCCGAGGACAAGGAAATCACGGAGTCGGACCAGGAGGCCAGCGTCATCAAGTTCGTCAACCAGATCGTCTGGGAAGCCTTCAAGGACCGGGCCACGGACATCCACTTCGAGCCCGCCGAGGACGAACTGCGCATCCGCTACCGCATCGACGGCATTCTGCACCAGACGCCCATGCCGCCGCAGCTCAAGCGCTACCAGGCGGCCATCATCTCGCGCATCAAGGTCATGTCCGGGATGAACATCGCGGAAAAACGCCTCCCCCAGGACGGCCGCATCAACGTGCGGATCAAGGGCGAGGAAATCGACATCCGCGTGTCGACCGTGCCCACGGTTTACGGCGAGAGCGTCTCGCTGCGGCTGCTGACGCGCGGGAAGATCTTTCTGAGCCTGGACAAGCTCGGGTTTTCCGAGGAGGAGGAGAAGATGATTCGCGAGATCATCGTCAAGCCCCATGGCATCATGCTCGTCACCGGCCCCACCGGCTCGGGCAAGTCCACCTCGCTCTACGCGTTTCTGAGCACCATCAACTCCGTCCAGAAACGCATCATCACCATCGAGGAACCCGTCGAATACGAGCTCAAAGGCATCAACCAGATCGCCGTCCGGTCCGATATCGGCCTGACGTTCGCCATGGGCCTCCGGCACATTCTCCGCCAGGACCCCAACGTCATCATGGTCGGGGAAATCCGCGATTTGGAAACGGCCGAGATCGCGATTCGGGCGGCGCTGACGGGCCACCTGGTGTTCAGCACGCTGCACACGAACGACGCGCCGAGCGCGTTCACGCGCCTGATCGACATGGGCATCGAGCCGTTCCTGGTCGCCTCCTCGGTCGAAGCCGTCATGGCCCAGCGCCTTGTCCGTACCATCTGCCCCAACTGCATCCAGGAGCGCACCGTCGAGCCCAGTTACCTCCAGCGCATCGGCTTTCCCCCCGAGGAAATCGGCACCGCCCGGTTCTGGCAGGGCGCGGGCTGCGAGCAATGCCGCCAGCTTGGTTACCAGGGCCGGCTGGGCATCTACGAAATCCTGATCATGTCCGAGCAAATCCGCTCCCACATCCTCCATCGCGCCGCAGCCTCCACCATCGCGCAGGCCGCCATCAAGGAAGGCATGCGCACCCTTCGGGTCGACGGCTGGCGCAAGGTCAAGGCGCGGCTGACGACCATCGAGGAGGTCCTGCGCGTGACCCAAACCGAAGAGCATTTGAAGTCGCTGATGGAAGACTCCCAGAGCGTGCTTCTGTCGAGGAGCTGACATGGCCCGATGGCAATCCTGCAACGTCCTGCATGTCGCCCAGGAAGGCCGCGAGGTGTGGCAGTTCAACGCCGCCAGCGCCAAATGCAACCTCCTCCGCCACGAATCCAAACTCCCCGCCGAACCTCTCCCGGCCAAGCTGGTCGCCAAGGACTGGCAAACCCTTTTCCAGCCGCGGCTCAATGTCGCGTGGCTGCCGGCCGACCAGGTGTTCCTGCGCACCCTGCAGCTGCCGGCCGGCGAGCTGGCGGAAACGCGCTCCATGCTCGAGCTCCAGCTCGAGAAGCTCTCGCCGCTGCCCGTCGCCCAAATTGTCTGGAGCTTCGAGGTCTTCCCGCAGCCCACCGCCCTCATGCAGACGGCCGTGGTCGTGATCATCGCCCGCGCGCTCGTCGAGGATTACCTCGGCAGGCTGGAAACCGCGGGTTTCCTGGCTGACCGTCTCGAGCTGCCGCTGCTCGACGAACTGCGCGCTGCGGAGATCGACGCCAACGGGGTGTGGATCCACCCCGAGATCGGCCTGGACAAGAGCCACTGTCTCATGGCTTGGTGGATTGACCGGGTGCTCTGCCACCTCTCCCTCGTCTGCCTGCCGAACCCGGAGCAGCGTGGCGCCGTGCTGCGGGAGCAGCTTGCCCAGACCGCCTGGGCCGGCGAGATCGAAGGCTGGCTCACCGGACCGCCCGCCCTCAAGGTCGTCGCCGACCCCGCCGCCGCCGCCCCCTGGCTGGTCGAGTTCATACGCGCTGAAAACGCGGAGGTTGTGCCCCCCGTTGCCCACGCGGAACTGGCGGCCCGCACGGCGCGGCGCGTCACGAAGGACAGCGCCCACACGAACCTGCTGCCGGCCGAGCACACCGCGCGCTACAAGCAGCAGTGGGTGGACGGCGTCTGGATGCGCGGGCTCGGGGCCTTGTTGGTTCTCTACCTGCTGTTCGTGCTGGGCTACTTCGGCGTGGTGGAGTACGCCCGCTGGAAGCTGGAATCGCTGCGCGACCAAGTGGCCCAACTCGAAGGCGCCGTTCAGAACGCCAAGCGCACCCGCGCGCTTGTCGAGACGCTCCAGGAACAGGTCGACCTCCAATACGCCGCCCTGGAGTGCTGGAAGGCGGTGGCCGCCAACCTGCCCGAGGAACTCACACTCGACTCCCTCAACTTCGAGCGGGGCGTGACCCTCGTCATCTCCGGCACCGTCGAGGAGCAGCATGTCCCCAAGGTGCACGATTTCAACGAGGCCATTCGCTCCACCCAGGTCAACAACCAGCCCCTCTTCTCCAACGTCAAGGCCCCCGACATCAACCGCGGCGTCGGCAACCGCAGCCGGTGGCACTTTCCCTGCGAACTCAAGCGAACCGACGTCGAATGACCAGCCTGTTCGACAAGCTCAACTTGCGCCCCGGCGAACGCCGCCTTGTCGTGATCGCCGGCAGCGTCGTGTTCGTCTTCCTCAACCTGTGGCTCGTGTTCCCCCACTTCGGCGACTTGGGCCGCGTGCGGCAGCAAATCAAGGACACCGCCGGGAAACTCCGCGAATACCGGGCCAAGATCGACGAGGAGCCCGCCTTCAAGCGCCGCATGCAGCAGCTCGCCGAACAGGGCGCCGCCGTCGCCGAAGCCTCGCGCGCCCTCGAACTGTCCCGAGAGGTCACCTCCCAGGCGCTGGTCTGCGGCGTCCAGGTGAAGACCTACGACACCGCCCGCGGCGGATCGTCCTCGGCCAGCACCAATGCCTACTTCGATGAACAAACCCTCGGCATCTCCACCGTCAGCGGCGAAAAGGAACTCATCTGCTTCCTCTACAGCCTCGCCGAACGCAGCTCCCTCATCCGCGTCCGCAGCATGAACCTCAAACCCGAGGTCTCCCCCACCGGTCGCCACCGCCTTCAGGCCAACATCACCCTCGTCGGCAGCTACCAGAAAAAACCCGCCACACGCCCGGCCACCTACACCGCCACACCGCCCCGAACCGCCACGCCCGCCCCACAACCCCCCCCCGCCGCCGCCTCGCCCCCGCGCCCTGCCGCCCCTCCCGCCTCCAGGACGCCCGCCCCCCCAACCCCGCCCCCGCCCGGATTCCGAAAGATCCCCATGTCGCCGCCGCCCGGGCCGGCACCCGCGCCGGCCAGGGCCGGCCCGGCAGCGATCCCCATGCGGGCCCCCACTCCCGCCCAGCCCGCCGCCCCACCCACGCGGCCGCCCTCCGTGCCGCAACGCCCGCTGGCTCCGCCGGCTCCGGGCGCCAAATGATGCTCCGTATGCACCCGAACCCATCGCCCCCACCTCAAGGCTCCCCTCCGCCCACACACTGTCCGCCGCACTGGACGGATCGATTTCCACCGCACCGCCGGGCAACCCTTGAACGCATCGCCGCGATTCCTCCCGTGAAAACGCTTCTCATTTCGCTGCTCGCCTCCGCCCTCGTCCTCGCCGCCCAACCCGCCCCGCCCGCCCCCGCGCCCGTGCCGGCAGCCCCCGCCGTCGAACCGCACAGCGCTCCGGCCGTCGCGGTTCCCCCGCTGCTCGGCTCCTCGGCGTCCGCGGCGACCAATCCGGTTTCCAGCACCACCCGGCCGGTGCCTGTTCGGCTGCCCGCGCCCAAAGTGTTGCCGGCGGTGCCGGGCGCGGCGACGTCGTCCGTCCCGGGCAAGCTTGCCCCCTTTCGTCGGTCCGCGGCGCCCGCCGCGGCCGCGCCGCCCGTCTCCGCGCCGGCTGAGGCGCCGCCGCGCGCTGGCGTTCCGGCGGTTCCGGCTGCTGCGGTGCCGGCCGTGCCGGGCGCGTTGCCGCCGGGGTTGCCGCCCGGAGCGGTGAAGTCGGCGCGGCCTGGTGCGGTAACGGGCGGGGTGACGGCGACGAATGCGGATGCGTCGGTCAAGGCGGAGGAAGCGCCTGAGGAGCAGATCATTCCCGCGGGCCAGATCAAGTTTGAGGAGGCGGATTTGGCGCAGGTATTGACGATATACCAGGAGTTGACGGGGCTGACCGTTCTGCGGCCGACGTCTTTGCCGCAGGCCACGGTAACGCTTTACACGGCCACGGACCTGACCCGCAGGGAAGCCGTTCAGGCGCTGGACAGCATTTTGTCCCTCAACGGCATTTCGATGGTGCCGCAGGGGACGAAGTTTGTGAAAGCGCTGGCGACGGCCGAGGCTCCGCAGGCCGGCCAGATCTTCTATGATGCCGATCCCAACGACCTGCCTGAGGCGGGGCAATACATCAGTTACATCGCGCGGGTGAAATACGCGAGCTTGGAGGATGTGACTGCGGCGCTGCAGCCTTTTGCGTCGAAGGCTCCCAACAGCATCATGGGCATCAAGAGCACCCAAACCCTTATTTTGCGCGACAACGCTGAAAACGTGAAGCGCATGCTGGAGATCATTCGGGAGATTGACGTCTATGTGCCACGCGAATATAAACCGGTGGTCATCCCCATCAAATACGCGCTGGCGGCCGATATCGCGCAGGTCTTAAGCACTCTCACCTCGGGGGGCGGCGGGGTGACCTCGGTGGGCGGCGGGCAGGGGGTGGGGTCGCAGCGCCTGACCACTCCCACCGGCGGCGTGGGGGGCGGCTTGCCCACGGCCAGCAGCGGTTCTCGCGTGGGCGGCAGCCGTTACGGCGGCAGCTACGGCGGCTCTTACGGAAGTTCCTACGGCGGCTACGGCGGCTACGGCGGCTCCGGCGGCATCTATCAACGCTCCGCGGGCGTGGTGGCGCTGTCCGGGAACAACCCGGACGCCTGGGCGGCCGAGGCGGACCGGGTGATGCCCCAGGCGTCCTTTCAACAGAAGCTCCAGCAGATCGTCAACAAGGCCAGCGGCGAGGAGGAGATCGTGGTGCTGGGCCAGACCAAGATCATCGCGGACGAACGCACCAACTCGCTGCTTGTGTTCGCGTCGGACGAGGACATCGAGATGATCAACGACATCGTGGCCAAGCTCGACGTCGTGCTGGCCCAGGTGCTGATCGAAGCCGTCGTGCTCGAAGTGTCGCTGACGGACAACTTGAGCTTCGGCGTCAGCGCGCTGCAGCATCCGGGCAGCGCCGGCCAGTGGAAGGGTGTCGGCGGCTACCGCAACGACAGTGTGATCACCGACCCGTGGTCCTGGCTGGGGGGCGACGTCTCCAGCACGACCAACGCGATCGGAGGCGCCATTCTCCCGAACATGCCGAGCGGTTTCTCCTACTTCGCGAAGTATGCCAACGACCTCGATATCGCCGTGCAGGCCATCGCCGGGATCGGCAACGTCAAGGTCCTCTCCCGCCCTCGCGTCCAAACCTCCCACGCCGTCCCGTGCCGGATTTTCGTGGGTGAGACGCGCCCGTATGTGACCGGCTACGGCTACGGGGGCTACGGCGGCTACAGCCAGTCCCAGATCGCCCAGCTGCGCATCGGCATCGAGCTGAACGTCCTGCCCCTGATCAACCCCGACGGCCTGGTCGTCATGGACATCGACCAGCGCGTCGACAACGTGGGCGAAAACGTCAAGATCGACAACAACGACGTCCCCACGACCGTCGAGCGCTCCGCCAACGCCAAAGTGTCCGTCCGCAACGGCGAAACGGTCATCCTCGGCGGCTTCATCCGCAATGAGAAACGCGATTCCAACTCGGGCGTCCCCTTTCTCAAGGACATCCCGCTGCTGGGCTACCTGTTCAAGAGCACGTCCCGCTCCGACCAGCGCGTCGAACTCATGATCCTCATCCGTCCCTTCGTGCTCCAGACCCCCGAAGAGGCCGCCATAGTCGCCCTTGAGGAAAAGTCCAAGATGCCGGGGATCAGCAAGGCCGAACGCGCCTTCACCGAGGACGAAAGGAAAGCGCAGAGGAAAGCCGCCCAGGAACTCTACAAACGGGAAGGATTCGAATGAGGTTCGGCCTTGCCCCGGCGCGCTGGTGCTGGCCGTCGGGCACGCGGCCAGGAGCGTGGCCGGCTGGACGCGGGGGCTCCCGAATTGGGGTTACGGCTTGAGTTTTGATTCTTCCGCCGGGGCGCGGGAGGGTCTGCAAGGGCCAAGCGGCGGGGCGCGATCCCGTGTCGCGGACGGGCGATGGGGGGGAGGGGTTGATTCCCTGCGGCGGGCGGGCGGGCGCGGTTGTCGGGAGGGCGTGCGGCTTTGGAATTGCCCAAGAGAGTTTGAACGCCAAGGACCTTGGCCCCGTGCATTGCAGCAGTGTGGGTTGGCGCTTCGTCAACGTTGATCACGATACTGCCCTGTTACTGCCGCCCAACCTCCGAGACTGGGTGCCCAGCGATCACTTGGCGCACTTCATTGTGGACGCCGTCGAGATGCTGGATCCTGGTGAGGTGCGGATCAATGTGCGCGGCACTGGCAGCGAACAATATCCACCGTCCATGCTGCTGAGCTTGCGGTGCTGATCCGCGCCAGCTTTGGCCAGAGTCCTTGACCCGTGAAATACGTTGCTCGCAGAGCAAGTTTCTGCGCTGCAAGGCGCAAGTTGCGGGGCGGTCGTCAAGAACTCTGTTGCGCCACTGCGTGGCGGGTTCCATGCCATCTTCCGGACAAAACCGCGCAGCGGTTTTGTGGAGCGAGCCGCACGTGGGCAAATGGCCCCTTGAATGAACACCCCCGGCCTGCAAGCCTCCGAACGCCTCGAACAGTCTGAGTCTGCGGCTCGCTAGGTCTTGGACATGGCAGCCCGGCTGAAGTTTCTTAAGGCGGGACCAATCACGGTGGCGGTGCGGAGTCGATTGATCGTGGGCCAAGGGGCCAGCAACGCGCCCAATGACAAAGAACAATTGGTCCCGACGGTGGGCGCGATTGTGCCAGCGGCAGGCCCGGTCGAGACGGTGTTGGCGGACAGCGGTGTTTTCCGTGAGCGTGCGGTGAAGGCTGTGGAAGAGTGTGATGGGTTTTGGGCGGTTCCTGCTGTGCGGACTGGCCCGGGTGCGGCTGCAATGGACGCTGGCCGGGTTCCAAAACGCCAGAGCGGCCGGAACGCACCAGCCGCTACGATGCAGGCAAGACACCCTAAGTCCGACGGCCTGCTAGGGGGGCGGGGTGTTCCCGGGCAGGTGGGGCTCTGGTGTCGTCAGCAGCGGCACGGGGGCGCCGAGGACGGTGTTGCTGGAGGTTTGGATGAGGACGGGGGTGGAACTGGCGGGGGGGGCGTCCTGGCCGGCGGCGGGGATGAAAGCCGGGATGGAGGGGGCCACGAGCATGTTGGGTGGCGGGATCACACCGGGTTTTTGCTGGGTGAGGATGGGGACGGGGTGACGGGGCGGTTGGGCGGTGTGCTTGAGGGCGGCCAGCAAGGCGAAGAGCATCAGGGCGCAGACGACGACGCCGACGAGGGCGGCGCGGATGTCCATGTCCGAGATGACCCGCTGCCACCAGGTGTGTCCTGGGGGCCGCGGGTGCTCGATGCCGTCGCGGATCCGATGCGACATCTGGTCGAAGAAAGCCGGGGGAGGCTGGGGCGCCTGTTTTGCTTTGAGCAGCGTCACCACCGGATCCAGCTTTTCCGGGTCGGCACTCATGTCACCTTTTCACGTAATCGGCCAGGTAGGCCTGAAGTTGCTGGCGCGCATAAAAGAGCCGGGACCGGACGGTGCCCACGTTGCAGTCCATGATGCGCGCGATATCTTCGTGCGGCAAGCCCTGAATGTCGTGCAGGGTGACGACCAGCCGGTGGTCTTCCGACAGTTTGAGCATGGCGCGGTTCAACACGTGTTGGAGTTCGGTCAGTCCGACCTCGCGCCGCGGGGTGTTGTTGGAGACCAGGGACACCAGGTCCGGATCGTGTTCCGGGTTTGCCTCGAGATCGTTGAGGCTGAGGTGGGGCCGGTTTCGGCGCTGTTTGAGGAAGTTGATCGTTTTATTGACGGCGATGCGGTAGATCCAGGTGTAGAAGCTCGAGTCGCCCTTGAAGGATTTGAGGGCCTGGTGCCCCTTGATGAAGGTCTCCTGCACCAGGTCGCTGGCGTCCTCGTGGTTGGCCGTCATGTGGTAGATGGTCGCATAGACGCGCTCCTGAAGCCGGTGCACGAGCCGGTCGTAGGCTTCCAGGTTTCCTGCCTGGGCGCGCCGCACCAGGTCGAACTCGTCGGCGTCCTCGGGGGCGGGTCCGGGTGGCGACGGCGCCGGGGGGGGATCGAGGTCCTCGCGCGGGGCCGGCTCGGTCATAGGGCGAGTTCAGGCGGGGGATTGTCCCAGCATATCCGTTTGCTGTGCCAGGTAGCCGGTGAGTTCCGCCAGCGCGCTGCGGCTCTCGCCGGGCGGGACGGCGTCAAGCGTCTGAAGGGCCTCGGCCAGGTATCGTTCCATGCAATGGCGGGAGGCTTCGAGGGTGCGCTGCTCGCGGTGCAACGCCATCACCTGCGGCAAATAGGCCGCATCCCAGTGCCGCACGAAGCCCTGGACCCGCGCCCGCTGGGTTGGCGGCAGCCGGTCCATGAGAATCAGCATGGGCAGCGTCAGCTTGCCCTTGGCCAGGTCTGTGCCGAGGGATTTTCCGGCGGCGGTTTCGGTGCCGAACAAGTCCAGGCAATCGTCGAAGATTTGATAGGCCGTGCCCAGGGCCATGCCGTAGTGGCGGAGCGCGCGCTGCTGGGCGGCCTGGGCGCCGCCGAGCTGGGCTCCCAGTTCGCAGGACAGTGCGAACAGCTCGCCGGTTTTCATGCGCAGGACTTTGAAGTAATCCGCCCGGGTGAGTTCGAAGTCCTTTTCCAGCCGTGTCTGCAGGATCTCGCCGGTGCAGACCGTCTTGGTGGCGCCGGCCACGGCCCTGCAGATGTCCGAGGTGGGGAAGGTGGCGGCGAGGGTGAGGGCTTGGGCGAAGAGGCAATCGCCGAGCAGCACGGAGATCTCGTTGCCGCAGTGCGCGGCGAGGGTCGGCTGGCGTCGGCGCATGTCCGCCTCGTCAATCACGTCGTCGTGCACCAGCGTTGCCAGGTGGACCATCTCGATGATCACCGCCACCAGCACGTGGGCGTCGGTCATCGTCCCCGCGGCCTGTGCGCTCAACGCGACCAGCGTCGGCCGCAGTTGTTTGCCCTGGTTCGCCAGCGCGTACTCGGCATACCCGGCAATGCCCCCGTCGAATTCCTTGATCTGAGCCGCCAGCTCCCGCCGCACCGCGTCCAGGAACGGCTCGGTGGAGTCCGCAATCTGCCGCCACGTCAGCGGCGTCGCCGAGATCAGCCTGGGGGAATGGGAAACGGCGTGCGCACTATGTTCGGTAGCCAGCATGTGGGTGGAATTTAAATTTTCAACACCCCCAAGTCAAACCGTTATCGACTCTGGATTGATCGCCGGCGCGGTCAGCTTGCCGCAGCGGCGGGGCGCTTCGACACGTGGCGGCTTCCCGCCAGCCAGAAGCGCAGCGGCGCCTCTGCCGCCACCGAAATCCCGATGCGCGGCCCGGCGGCCAGAGGGCCGCGCCGGCGGCGGAAGGCGGCCCATTGCGGATTCCGGGCGATCCACAGGGGCGAGGCTGCGTCCCAAAGGGCCACGCCGTCGATGGCGCGTCCGATGGCCAGTGCCGCGCACAGTTTTCCGGGCCCATTGGTGAGGGCGTCGGGCCGCGCGCCGGCCCGGTTTTGCCGGATCCGGTCCGGCGCCAGCAGCGGTTCGATGGCCCGGATCAGGACGGCCTCGGCCACGCCGGCGGGTCCGCAGACCGCATTGACGCAGTGGTGGTTGCCGTAGATGAAGTAGACATAGGCGTGTCCCGGGGGGCCGAACATGGAGCGGTTTCGTGCGGTTTGGCCCTTGAAGGCGTGGCATGCCGGATCGTCGGCCAAGTAGGCTTCCGCTTCCACAATCGGGCCCCCGCAGAGGCCCTCCGGTGTCCGGCGCACCAGGTAGTGTCCCAACAGCGCCGGGGCCACCGCTGCCGCCGAGCGCGCGTAGAAGGCCTGGGGGAGGGGGATGGCGGGGCAGGCTGCTAGGGCAGGGTGAGCAGGCGGTTGCCTTCGAGGTCGTGCCATTGGGTCTGGCCGTTGCGGGTGGAGCGGAGGGCGAGATGCTGCAGGTAGAAGAGCGTGGGTTCGGCGATGTGCTGGTTGTTCAGGAAGGGCTCGGTGTATTGGATGTCCCCGTATTTTGCCTGGCGGATGTGGTGTTGTTGGCCGACGTGATTGTTCCAGTCCACGCCCTCGGTCAGGAATCCGTGGGGTCCATGGTGGTGCTTGGCGGCCGCGCGCAGGATGGTCAGGCCGTCCCGCTCGAACACGCGGCTCCGGGCGCGGTCGTGCGGGCGGGTGTCGGCGGCGGCCTCGAAACAGGCGAGGGCGGCTTCGGCGTTTTCCCACAGGTAGGAGGTGTCCCAGGAATCCTCCATGTAGAGGAGGCCCCGCGTGGCGACGCCGTTGCGGTCCTCGCACATTTTGAACCGGTCGAGTCCGGCGAGGCAGGTGTCGTAGGCGAAGGTTCTGAGGGCCGGGTCGTGGAGGACCCGTGCCGCGAGCAGCAGGGTGCGGAAGGCGACCGAGTAGGCGACGTTTTCGCGGGGGTCGTAGGTGTCGTGGTTGATGCTTCCGAAGATGCCGCCGGCGCGCATGAAGACGGCGGTTTTGCGCCGGAGGGCGTCGCGGTAGTCGGCGAGGCCCTGGTCGGTCAGCGCCGCCTGCAGTTGCACGATGAACAGCCCGTCGGCCGACGTCTGCCAAAACGCGTCGTTGCCGCCCTCCGGCGATCTGCGGCAGACCTTGCCGTCCGGCAGGGTGCGGCGTGGGAACCAGCCGTTGGGCACCGCGTCGACGTGCCGGGCGATCCAGGCGGCGCATCGGACCGCCTGGGTGCGGAGGCGGGCCGCGCGGGGGGTGTCGCCGAGGTCGCGGGCGAAGCCGAGCAGTTGAAACGCCACCTTGGCCATCGAACCGGGGCAGAACCAATCCGAACGGTGCTTGTAGTTCAAACAGAAGCGGCCCGTGGTGGTTTCACGGTAGCCGCGGATGAACCCGGTTTCCTCGTCGAGAAAACCGCCTTCGAGCACATGGTCGAGGATGGCCAGGGCGTTGGACTGCCGGGCCGCGTCGCGCATCAACGCGCCCCACCGGTGGATCTCCCAGGCGCCTCCCACCGCGTTCGCCGCCCAGCCGGGGCCTTCGAGATTCCCGAAGTCGTGCCACCCCATCACCTCCCCTTCGGGATTCACAAAGCTCGAGATCGAAACGAGGCGGCCCCGGTCATCCGCCTTCAGCGTCCTGGTCAGCGTGAACCGCAGCGAGTCCCGGACCGAGTCCACGATGGTATAGTGCGGGTTTTCGGGAACATAAAACGCTGCGGGCGGCGTGGGTTCGGCGGAGGAGGAGGAGGAGCACAAGGCGCCGGCGGCCAGGGCGGCCAGCAGGCCGGCGCGCCACGCGGCCGGCTCGATGCGGGGGCAGGGCATGTTCATCGCGCCGCAGCGTAACAGGCGGCGCCGGTCATGGAAAGCCCGGGCGTTTCTTGACGCGCTCGTCAGGCCGTTGTCCGGGGACGACGGAATTTTGCGGGTTTGGCATCGCCATGGACGAGGGGCGGGCTAAGATGGGGGGCATGTCAGAGCGGTTGGATTTGATGCCGCAGGGGCCGGAGCCGCCGCAGGGGCGGGCGTCGGTTCGTTCCCCGTGGGCCCGGACGATCTTGTGGGTGGGCGTGATTGGGATGCTGGTCGCCGCCGCGGTGTATGCGTTCAAGGCGTGCGTTGAAACTCCCGAGCGGATCATCCGCCAGGCGGGAGCCACGCTGTCGACGGTTGCCGGCGCGTTCCAGCGGGGCGTCGTGAGCAACGCGTTTTTCAGCTACGCGACGACGCTGACGAATCATCTGCGTTTGCAGGTGGCCACGCTCAGTCAGATGGAGGTATTCACCCGCCAGGAAGCGCCCCTGACGGGGTTCGGCACGATTCCGCTGCCGGACGTGGTGGTGGAAGCCCGGGCGCCGGTGCACTACACGTATTACCTTGACCTGGACGGGGAGTGGCGGTTTGTCCTCGAGAACCAGGTGGTGTCCGTCCACGCCCCGCGCATCCGCTTCAACAAGCCCGCCGTGGACGTCTCGGCGATTGCCTACGAGGTGAAGCGGGGGTTCCTGAAAACGGACGGCGTGCTGGAGAACCTCAAGCGCACGATCAGCGCGCTGGTCGTGCTGCGCGCGCGCGACAACCTGCCGCTCGTCCGCGAAACCTGCAGGGTGCAGACGGCGGCGTTTGTGGAGAGGTGGCTGATGCACAGTTTTACGGACGGCAGGGAGTATGTCGTGAAGGTCCGGTTTGCGGATGAAGCGGAGGTGGAACGGGGGGCGCGCGAGGGGTTCCCGTTCGAGTAGGGCACAGGATATTTGAACACGAACGGGCTCTTGGGCATCCAAGGACTTGACAGTCGGGCTGCCGGTCTGGCCATCGCAACTTGGGCGGTGCGGCGGTGTTTGTGACGGGGGCATGGATGATGGTGCGGCGGCAGGGCCCGGCCCGGGCGGCAAGAACTGCCCGGTGCGAGCCGGGGCGATCATGCCGGATGCCCCGTGTGCAAGCCACCTATGAAGAAACCACAGTATTTTGTGCATTATCGGGATGACGGCCCGCGCGATGTCGCCGCGGCCGGCGACGCGCACGAGGAGGCGCGGAGTTGTCTTTTTGTGTTCGACGATTTGGAGGGGGCGGTGACGTGGCAGGAGCAGGACTATCCGCAGTTAATTCGGCACCGCGCCAACGCGCGCATTGAAAACCGGTGGTCCACCCGGTACAACTCCAGCCCCGCCCACGCCGTCCACTTCGTCAAGTCCGCCCCGCGGCCCTCGAGGCGCCGGCCGCGTTCCCGCGGGGCGCTTCTTTCGGTCGGGCGCGCCTCCAGGCGTTTCGTGTGGTCCTGAGGGCGCGGTTTCCTCGTTGCGGTTTCTTTTTTGCTGGCTCGTGTCCGTCCGCGGCTTAAGCTGCGCGGCATGAACCGCCAGTCCCGCCGCCGTTTTCTCCGCAACGCTGTCGCCACCCTGGCCGGCGCCGGCCTGGCCGCGCCCGGCGCGCGGGCGCAGGTTGCGGGCGAGCGCCCGGCGCGCGGGGCGGGGGTGGCGGTGATGAATCCGCGGGATCGCGTGCCGGTGAGTCTGATCATTGACGACTCGACCTGCCTGGTGAATCTGAACCGGTTTGCGATGCCGCAGTTCGACCTGGCCTTCGCCGGCCGGAACGCGGCGTATCACAAGCCGTGGCGGGAGTGGCCGGCGGAAATTCCGGACGCGTTCGTGCGCAAGTTTGGCGAGTGGTGCGCCGCCCGGGGTGTCAAGGGCAAGTACAGCGTGGTCCCCTACCCCGCGTGCGTCGGGCGGGTCGACCGTCTCCTGCCGGGCTGGACGGAGCGCGAGCTTCGGGAGAGTCTCGGCCTGGTGCGGGCGCTGATGATGCCCCACTGGGACATTCATCCGGAAATGGTGACCCACACCCGCGTCATTGACACCCGCACCGGCCACCCTTACCCGGACACGTCGCTCCGGTTCATGGAGAACTGGGACTGGACGACCGGGAAATCCGTGGACGAGATCGCGGATTACCAGGTGTACGCGCTGCGGATTCTGAAGAATGCCGGGCTGGCCTGCGAGGGGGTCACCACGCCCGGGGGGTATGGCAACCGGGCGCGCCCTCAGCTTGCGCAGGCCACCCTGGAATCGCTCCGCAGCGAGTTCGGCGCCGAGGTGCCTCATTACTTCCGCGATCTCCATGACGCCGGCGAACGCAGCGTTGCGCCCCTCGTGCAACTGGCCCGCGGCCTCGACGGGCCCGATCCCCAGTGCGTCGTCAGCATCCTCGGGTGCACCGGCGACTGGACCGGCGGCTGGGATTGCTCGGAGCCTGGCGGCGCGGACAAGTTCATCACCGCCGACCTGCAGGCCGGGCGCATGGTGGACGTCATCCGGCGAGGCGAGCCCGCGGTCATGGTCTGCCACTGGACGGGCATCTACTGGAACGGGCAGGAGGTCGGCTTCAAGATCTTCCAGGAGGTCGTCCGCCGCCTGCACGCGCGGTTCGATGACCTGGTATGGATGAAGCTCAGCGAGATCGCCCGCTATTGGGCCGCGAGGGAACTCACCCGGATCGAACGCGCCGGCCGGCGCATCACGTTCCACGCGCCGTTTGCCTGTCCCCAGTTCACCGTGCGGATCGCCGGCGGCTCCGACGCGCCGCCGCGCTTCGCCGCAGGCCCGCAACCGGCCGTCGTCCTCGAGCGGGCCACCCCGGCCGGGGGGCTGGCCAGCGGGCGGTGGCTGCGCCGGGGCGAGGACGGCATCGCGTGTTTCGACCTGCCCAAGGGACGGTCGGTGCTCGAGGTGTAGCCAGCGCCCCCGCCATGTCGTCTCCGGGATCGGGGTCCGTCCGGCGCGCGCCCGCGCCTCCGCTCTTGAACGCGGCGGCGGCTCTGCTACGCTCCGCCGGATGCGAATCTTGTCAGGCATACAACCCTCGGGGTCGCTGCATTTGGGGAACTACTTCGGCATGATGAAGCCGGCGCTCGAGCTGCAGGCGCACGGCGAGGCCTATCTTTTCATCGCCGATTACCATTCGATGACGAGCGTTTTCGATGCCGCCGAGCGCCGCCGCAACACGCTCGATGTGGCGCTGGATTTTCTCGCGTGCGGCCTGGAGCCGAAGCGGGCGGTTTTTTTCCGGCAGTCCGACGTGCCGGAGGTGACCGAGCTGACCTGGATTCTCTCCAGCCTGACGCCCATGGGGTTGCTCGAGCGTTGCCACAGCTACAAGGACAAGATCAGCAAAGGCATCCCGATCCATCACGGGCTGTTTGCCTACCCCGTCCTCATGGCCGCCGACATTCTCATCTACGATTCCAACATCGTCCCCGTCGGCAAAGACCAGAAACAGCACGTCGAGGTCACGCGCGATATTGCCGTCAAATTCAACGAAGCCTACGGCACCACGTTCGTCCTGCCCGAACCCCAAATCCGAGACGCCACCGCGGTCGTCCCGGGCGTCGACGGCGACAAGATGAGCAAGAGCCTCAACAACACCATTCCCATCTTCGGCCAGGAAGCCGCCCTTCGGAAGAAGATCATGAGCATCGTCATGGACAGCCGCTCCCCGCAGGAACCCAAGCCGGACGCCGACAAAAACCTGGCCCTCCAGCTTCTCAAGCTCGTTGCTCCCGCCGAAGTTGCCGCCGAGTTCGAGCGGCGTCTGCGCGAGGGGGGGCTGGGGTACGGCGACTTGAAAAAGACGCTGTTCGAGCACTATTGGAACTCGTTTGCGGGTCCGCGCGCGAGGCGGGCGGAGTTGGCGGGCCACCTGGACTATGTGCACCAGGTGTTGCGCGAGGGAGCCGCCAAAGCCCGCGCCACCGCCCAGGTCGTGCTGCGGCGCGCCCGCCTGGCTTGCGGCCTCGACTGATTCGCCGGTCCGTCACATGCCCATCCGGCGCAGTTCGACGTCGAGGGCCATTTGGAATTCCTGCAGGTCGGCCGGTGAGGGGCGATAGCCCTGTTGCGCCGGGATCAGGCCGAGGCGGCCCATTTGGTCCAGATACCACTGGGCCGATTGGCCATCGCTGAACGTGACCTTGCCGCTGACAAGCGCGCCCGGCCGTGCGAGCTGGTCCATGCTCACCACCACATTGCCCGACAGCCCGCCTGCCGGCGCCGCCTCGTCCGCCTCATCGGCCCAGTCCTCCGCCGCCGGCCCGGCCTGGGGCTTCCGGCCGTCGGGAGCCGGTCCCAGGGGGGCGGGCGGGCGGTCCGGCGGGGCGAGGGGGCTATGGGAGGCGGCATGAGGCGGCTGGGGGGGTGGGATGTCCTTGGGCATGAGACTCAGATCGGCCATCAGCATGCGGACCTCGAGGTAGGTCAGGCGCAAGCCGAAGGCGGACTCGAGGCGCGATTGGATCTCGGAGAGTTTCAAACCCTCGGCCAGCCAGCCCGCGACGGTTTGCTTTTGGTCGTCGGTCAGGTTCATGGCGGGTATTCGGGCCGATTGGCTGGGACAATTCAACTGAAATCTTGCGCCGGCGAGTGCGTTTGTGGTTGGGTGAGCGCGCACATCATGAGCACCGCACGCCCTTCTTTGTCCCGCCGGCCCGGCCGGTCCCTTGCATGCCTCCTGCTGGCCATGGCGCTGGGCCCGGCGGCGCGCGCTGGCTGGCGCGTGCTGCCCGCCAGCGACCAGCGCCAAACGCGCCCGCCCGCCGAGGCGGGCGGCGGCACGCCGATTCAACCTGGGGATTCGTGGCCGAACGACACGAAGTTCCGCTGGCTTCTGGGGGATCTGGAGGTGCCCGCCGTCATCGAGGACCGTCCCGTGGCCGGGCAGGCTGTGGGGTTGCGTTTGAACTGCGGCGACGGCGGCGAGGTGTTCGTGGAGGGGCGGCTGGAGGCGCGGTTCGACAACGATCATCCCGCGCTGGTGGTGGTGGCCGACCGGGCGGAGCCCGGGGCCAGGGTGGGGCTCGCGGTGCAGGTCTATGGCAAGGTCCAGGGAGGCGACCGCTTCGGCGAAGCCCGGTGGGTTCTCATCGACGGTCGGCGCGCCTCCGGGCGCCTGGTGCTGTCGCTCGACGCGCACCATCCGGGGGCGGCTGTGCCGGACGGTCTGATCGGGCTGAGCCAGGGCGGCGGGCTGGCGGATTATGAGGCCGGGACGGCGCGGGTTCTGAGGGAGGGCGGCTTCAAGTGGTTTCGGATGGACAACGTGTTCACCTCGGTGTTGAAGCGCGGGGAAGGCGGCGGATGGCGTTACGATTGGAGCGAGGTGGACCGGCGGGTGGACTTCATGCATGCGGTAGGCGCCGATCCCATTCTGGCCGTGTCTTACATGCCGCAGGCGCTGGACGCGGTGCCGAACCACGAGCGGCAAAGCGCGCCCAAAGACTATGCCGTGTGGGAGGACCTTTGTTTTCAGGCCGCGCGGCGGTGCCTTGAGCGCGGGCGGCGGGTGGTGTTTTGGGAGGTGTGGAACGAGGTCAACACGGGCTGGCTGAAGCCGGGGCCTGAGGACACGGGCGGCGAGCGATTTCGCCGGCTGTATGCCCGGGCGCTGGGGCGGGAGCAGCCGGACACGGAGGTGGTCCGGCGTTTCGAGGCCTACTGCAAGCTGTATCGCGCCACGGCGCGCGGCGTTCTCCGGGCTGATCCGCAGGCCGCGATTGGCGGGCCGGCGTTGGCCAGCGGGCCGATGGAGCATGAGGAGCGCGGGCATTGTTTTCACGGGAAGGGCTTTGCGCGGGGGTTGATGCTGTGGTGCCAGGAGGAGAAGTTGCCCCTGGATTTTGTCAGCTGGCACGAGTACTTCCAGCCGCCCGAAGTGTTCGTCCAGGAGGCGGATGCCTTCCGGGCCTATCTCGACGATTTCCCGTCGCTCAAGCCGCGTGTCCGGTCGTTCATGGTCACGGAGTGGAATCAGGCGTGGTGGGCCGACCGTCCGCAGGACCACGAGATTGGCGCCGCGTGGTGCGCCAACACCGTCACCCGCGCCTTCATCCCCGCCCGCATTGATCGTCCCTGCTTCTTCTATGTGAAACAGGGCGACATGAATTTCCGGGGGGATTACAGCCTGCTGATGCAAGACAACACGCCCAAGGCCGCCTACCACGTCGCCCGCATGTTCAACGGCCTGCGCGGCGTCTGGATTGCCGTCCGTGGCACCGACGACGATGTTTCGGCGGTGGCCGCATGGGATGCGCGGCGGGGGCGGCTTGCGACGGTGCTGGTCAATTTCCGGGACCGTTACGCGCTGCGCCGCCATGTCCGGGTCCAATGCGCCGCGCTGCCGGCGGCCCTGAGGGGCGGCCGCTGGCGATCCTGGACCGTGGACGCCACGCACGGCAACGTGTGGCATGATCGTCGCAGTGCCGGCCTGCCGCAAACCGGCGGCGGTCTGCTGGGTCAGGAGGGGTTCGAATTGGACTGCACTCTGGGGCCCAACTCGGTGACGCTGATCGAGTGTCTCAAGGCCGCGCCTTGAGCCCTTGAGCGGGCGTCGGACGTTGCGCGTCGCGCGTCGCGTCGCAGGTCAACCCCCGGCTGGGGGGCGCGGGGCGGGGGCGTCGCCGCCCGGGGCGGTTTTCCACGTCTTGCCACGGCGCTCGCCGAAGAGGACCGTGCCGAGCCGGACCAGCGTGGCGCCTTCCTCGATGGCGACTTCGAAGTCGCTGCTCATGCCCATGCTCAAGACCGGCAGGGGCGCTCCCAGGCGGTCCTCGCACTGCTGCCTGAGTTCGCGCAGTCTCCGGAAAACCGGGCGCACCTTTTCGGGGTCGGGGGTCCACGGCGCGAGGGTCATGAGCCCCTGCAGTTCGAGGCGGGGCAGGGCATTGAGCGCCTCCAGTTCGTCCAGCAGACGGCCGGGCGCGTAGCCGAACTTCGACGATTCGCCGGCGATGTTGGCTTCGAGGAGAATGGGGAGGGTGCGCGCGGCATGATCGGCCCACTTGTTGAGTTCGTGCGCCAGCGGCAGGCTGTCCACGCTTTGCACCATCTCGAAGCAGCGGAGCGCGTCGCGGCACTTGTTGCTCTGGAGGTGTCCAATCAGGTGCCATCGCAGGGATGCCGGGCAAAGAGCGATTTTGGCTTTGGCCTCCTGCACCCGGTTCTCGCCCAACAGCATCAGGCCCGCCGCCGCCGCCTCGCGAACGGTTTCCGGCGGGTGGCTTTTGGTGACCGCCATCAGGGTGACGGACGCCGGATCGCGCCCGGCGCGGCTGCACGCGGCGGCGATGCGGGTTCGGACGGTGGTGAGGTTGGCGTTGAGGTCCACGGGCAGGAGGGCCGGATCAGAGCGGGGGCATGCTGATGCGGACGCGGTAGAACCTGGCGGCGTTGGTGGCGTTCCAATCGGCGACGCTGCGGATGGATCCGACATCCTGGTTGGTGGCACCAAGCAGCGGGCCGAAGGGGGTGCCGGGATGATCCGGGGCCATCTCGACCGCATACTCGCGCGTGGGCCACCGCGGGCCGAAGACGACGTTTTTGCGGGTGGGCCAGGACGGGCTGAACTCGAGGGACACACGGAACTGGGAGGCATACTGGGTGGGGTCCAGGTCTGCCACATACTCGAACGCGTTGTTCTGCCGGTCGCCATCCGGGTCCTGGCCCGGCGCGGCGAACGGATTGTCCGGACCGAAGTAGCGCACCTGCCAATCGTCGTGAATCCCGTCTGCGGCGTAAAGTCCGTAGTTATCGGGATGCGAGTTTATGACCTGGAAGTCGAGTTTGGCGGCATGGTTGTGGTAGTCGGCGCGTGCGGCGGCGGGAACGGTTTGGAAGACGGCCTCGGTGGCGAGGTCTCCGGCGGGGCTGAGTGTGCAGGGACCGTGGAGCAGGGTCCAGGCGACCATGGTGCCGGGGATGACGGCGGTGGTGGCGTCGTCGTAGACGAGGCTTGGGTGGAGGCGGCTGTGGCTGGCTTCGGCGATGTGGGTCGGATTGCCGGCGAGGGTCAGGCCAACGACCTCGCGCGCCTGGCCGACGTACCCATGTCCCAGCCCGTAGGCCGCACTGCGGGCGGGGCGGCCACTGCCGAGGGTGCCGAGGCTGCCCTCGTGGGCGCAGTTCGCGCTGGCGGCCGGCCTGCCCCCGGCGTCGAGGATGTCGGTGGTGACGGCGTAATCCGTGCTGGTGCGCTCGGCGCCGTGGAGGTGCGAGGCGCCCGCGAGGAGCACACCGGCCAGCATCGCGAGTCTGGGAGCGCTCATGGGGTGTCCGGGGGCGGGCTGCCGGCGGGGGCGGCGGCTTGGGGTGTTGGGGGATGCGCGCGCGTGGCGTCGAGGGCGGCCTGGAGGTGGGCGAGGCGCCGGGCCAGGGCGGCGACGGTGTCTTCGAGGGCGGCGATGCGGGCTTCCTTGTGTTTGACGGTGGCGTGCAGGCCCTGGAGGGCCGCGAGAGCCACGCCGGCGCTGTCCAGCGCCGCCAAATGCCGGTCGTCTCCGCCCAGCCCGAACGCGCGATGAAAATCCTGCGCCACCGGCCCGAGGTGGCGGACGGCGTCGTGTTCGGCGCGGTAATTCCAGGTGGTGATGGGCAACTGTTCCAGCCGGTGGAGAATCTCCAGCGGCGCCACGGGAACGAAGTTCTCCTTGGCGTCGCGAGCGCTGCTGTCGGTCCATGCGCCGCCTGCGGACAAGTAGGCGCCGGTGGAGGTTTGAAGGAACTGGCCGTTGGTCAGCGCGGGGTGGCTGTGGGTGCCCAGCCAGATGCCGCCCGAGGCGCGCACGATGAACTGGTTGGTGCCGGTGGAGGAGACCGCCTCGTCCGCGCTGTCGGCCCACACGAAGGCGCCCGGATGCCCGGCCACGGCGCGGCGTCCGGCGGCGAAGCTGTAGGCCCCCGCGGCGATGTTTTCGCGGCCTCCCGGAACGGTGGCGTAGTCCACGCTGGCTGCGTTGAGGTCTCCGCCTCCGACCGTCGTCCCGGGGCCGCTGGCGCGGTTGAGGTGTCCGCCGGCGACGGTCGCGTAGAGCGCATGGGCGGTGTTGTTGTTGCCGCCGGTGACGGTTGCATAGGAGTTGCTGACGCTGTTGCGAAAGCCCCCGGCGACGGTTCCGTAGCTGCCCGCCACGGTGTTGGCCTTGCCGCCGCCGATCGCCGCGTGAACCGCCGTGACCACATGCTCCTGCCCGCCGGCGATCGTCGCGAGCACAGCCCCCGCCGTCAGCGTGTGGTTCGTTCCCACCCGCAGCCGCGTCGCCTGCAGATCGCCACGCCCGATCTTCCCCGCATCGATCGCCGCGGTGGCGCTCAGGTCGGCGTCGGTCAGGCTGCCGTCGACCACCTGCGCCGTTCCCACGGCGTTGGAGGCGATGGCGCCGGCGGTGACCGCCTCCGGGGCGATCTGGGCGGCGGTGACGGCCCCGTCGGCGACGCGGTCGGCGAGCAGGGCGAAGGGCGAGGCGCCGAGGGGTTGGTCCGGCGCCAGTTGTTGGAAGCCGGACGTGCCATCGTTGAACCAGACGCGCAGCACGGTGTGGGCGTGGGTCAGCACGCCGGGGCCGATCGCGGTCATGTTGGAGAGCGTGGTGTCGCCGAGCAGCACGGCGTAAATCCCGCGAGTGACCTGCACGCTCACGAACGACGCCGGCTCGCGCCCGCCCGTGCTGGTGCCGTCGTTGCTCCAGCAGGTGTCCTCCAGAAAGGCCGGCGGCGGGTCGATGACCACGGTCACGCCGCTGGAGTAGTTGCTGCCCAGATTGAGGTAGCTGAAGTTGACCACCGCGCCCCCGGAGACGATCGCCTCGACCCGGGCGCCCTGGCCCGTCGAGTCGACGAATGTCACCCTGGGCGGCGTGACATAACCGGCGCCGCCGTCGTCAATGACCAAGTTGAAGAGAACACCGCCGGGATTGAAGATCTGGGCGTGGGCCGCCGCCTGCCGCCCCGCATTGGGGCGCAAGCCGACGAGGGCGAATTTGAACTGGCCGGCGCCTTCGAAGTTGGTGGTTCCCACCTGGATGCGGCCCTGGTAGTTGAGGGCGTGCGGCACTTGCGCCGCCGAAAGGCCGGCCCACGCACAGGTCAGGCAGGCGGCGACGAGGACAATCGATGCTTTCATAAGATGCTGTGTCTTCAGAACGCGGGTGACGCGAAAGAGTATAGCAACCGCGGCCGAAAATCAAATGGGGAGCCGCGGAGGGGGCGGGGGGAGGGTGCTGCAGAGGCGTCGCCGGAGGCGGGCATCCGGCGCGGGGTGTGCCGGACGGGGCCGACGTGTTGTCGGCTGGGGTGGCTTGATGCGCGGTCTTGGAAAAGCGCGCCAGCCGCCCTTGGGGGGGGCGGCTGGGGCAGAGGGTGCGTGCCTTTAGGCGGCGGTTATTCGACGGGTTTGGTCCAATCGTGGGGCTTGGCGCTGTCCCAGGCATTGGGCTCGACGTCCTCCCGTTCGGTCAGCTGGGTGCGGAGGAATTCGGAGGAGGTCTCGGCGACCTGGAAGTCGTTTTCGTGGACGATGGTGGGGGTGACGAACACCATCATGTTTTTCTTTTCGCGCCCTTTTTCGGAGTGGCGGAAGGCGAAGCCGAGGATGGGGATATCGCCGAGGATGGGGACTTTGGAGTAGACCTTGCTGGAGCGGTCGTCGATGAGGCCGCCCATGACGAGGGTGTAGCCGCTGGGGATCATGACCTGGGTTTCGATGCGGCGGAACGAGTAGATATTGGCGACGTTGAGTTCCCCGTTGATGGTTTGTTCATCTTTGCCGTCGATGTTCGACACTTCGGGGATGACGGTCAGCGAGATATTGTTATCGGCGGCGATGCGCGGGGTGACTTTGAGGATGGTGCCCAGGTTGGTATAGGTGATGGTGGCGCCGGCGGGGGAGTTGGCGGATCCCGGGGTGATTTGGAACACGGGGTAGGCGCGGGTGACGGAGAGGTTGGCCGTCTGGTTGTCGAGGGTGACGGCGCGCGGTGTGGCCAGCAGTTCGGTGTCGGTTTGGTTGTTGAGGAAGGAGACGACCGCGCTGACGCCGTCGGCATTGATGAAGGCGTAGGCGGGGTTGAAGAAGGGGCCGCCGGTGGCATTGGCAAGCACGCGGGGCACGCCGGGCAGCAGTCCGCTCAACGCCCCGCCATATCCCGGGTCGCTGCCGGTGGGGGGTTTTGGTTCCAGGCCGCTGGTGTAGGCGGAGTTGTTACCCATCGAGATTTTCTGCGCGCCGAAGGTGCCTTCCCAGTTGATGCCCTTGATGGTGTGGGGGTTTTTGAGGGTTTCGAAGATGCGGGCTTCGATGAGCACCTGTTTGGTGCGGGCGTCGAGCTTGTCGATCAGGGTCATCATGCCATCGACTTCCTTTTCGGTGGTGTTGACGATGAGCTGGCGGGTCCGGGCGTCGGCCAGGACGCGGCTGCGGGGGGAGAGGGTGGGTTTGATGACTTCGACGAGGTTGGTCGGGTCGCTGTATTTGAGCTGGATGATTTTGGTGACGAGGGGTTCTTCGGCCTTGGGGTCCTTGATGCAGATGCGCGCGATTTTGGAGCGGGGCTGGCGGACGAGGCTCAGGTTGTGGTTGTCGAGCACGGCCATGAGCGCTTCCTGGGCGGTGACATTTTCGAACCGGATCGAAATATTCGGCTGGTTGGAGCTGGTGATCTGGGGATCGAACATGAAGTTGATTTCGGATTGCCGCGCAAGGCTGCGAATGGCATCGGTGAGCGGCACGTCGTCGATGAAAATCAACGGATTCACGTCGTCGCCGCCGCCTTCGACGGCGGGCATCGGGTCGGTGACATTCTCGGCCTCGGCCGCGCGCACGACCAGGGTGTCAGTCGCCGGCGCCGGGGTTGGGGCCGGGACCGGAGGAGCGTCCGGAACGGCCGTCGGGGGATCGGCGGGCGCGGGCGCGGGCGTTGCCGGCAGTGGCGCGACCGCCGGGGCGGTCCCGGGGTCGGAGGCGGGGGCGGTTTCGACGCCGGGCGGCGGGCTGGTCTGGGGGGTGTCGCCGGTTTGGGCCGGGCAGGCGAGGCTGCCGGTCAGGAGCGCGAGGCACACAGCGGGGAGTATGGCTTTCATAGATGCGAGGTCGGTGTGGTGGTATGGATTTTGGAATGGCGCATGCGAGATAGAGTCCGTTACGTCCCGTGACCCGCCAGCAGGAACAGTGTGCGCCGTTGGTTGCGAATACTGATCACCGCCGACTTTTCCCGGACCTCGATGCAGTGCACCTCATACACTCGGTTGTCCTTCCGGATGGCGCAGGTTTCGCCTTCGGCCAGGCTGTAGCGATTGATGATGGCGAGCCGCCGGGTGGGCGAAATCACGATGCCCCTGAGCGTCAGGTCGGTCAGTTCCTGGAGCACCACCTGGTTGGTTTGCCCGTCTGTCCGGGCCCGTTCCGTGTTGGGGAAGAACGGATCCCGGCCGGATTTGAAGCTGTCATCGAACACCGACCTGACCAGGGAAAGGTTGTCTCCAAGGGCCTTCGCGGCGGGAGACGCGTGTTTCGCGCGGGCGGCGGGGTCGGGGGCGGCGGGGGCGGCCGGGGTGTTGAGGCACGCGAGCATCCCGAGGCAGGCGGCGAGCGCGAGGGCGGCGATGGGGCCGTGTGCGCGGCGGGCGGGGGTGGCGGGGCGGTTGGGGGGGAGGATCATGGGAAAGCGGGGAGGCATAGGCGCGAGGCGTCAGCGACCGGGATTGACCAGCGCGACGATTTCCATTTTGAAGGCGAGTTTTTCGGGGTCGCGTCCTTGGGGGGAGGCGGTGCCTGAGGAGGTGTCGAGGTCGATGTTTTGGACGCGGAGGAAGGGGAAGGTGTTTTCGAAGTCGGCGAGGAACTTGCCGAAGTCGTGGAAATAGGCGGTGCCGCGGATGGTAAAGGAGACGGCCTGGTAGGGGAAATCGACGAACATGCCGACTTGGACGGGCTGCTCGCGGCTGAACTGGGGGATGTCGACCTTGTGGGTTTCGCGGTAATGGTTGCGAACGAGGAACTGGTTGATGGTTTGGATGATCCAGGAGTATTTATCGCCGGAGGCCATTTCGTTTTCGATGGCTTTGAGCCGCTGGTTGACGACTTCGAGGTCGGTTTGGATCTGGTTGGCGGAGCTGACGAGGCGCTGGGCGTTGCCGACTTTGATTTGTTGTTCGGTGATGGCCTTGGCGATGGTCTGGAGGCTGGACTTTTGGAAGCTGATGATGCCGTACCAGAGGGCCACCACACAGGTCAGGGTGCCCAGAATCACCAGGAGGATGCGGTCGCGTTTTTGTTTGGGGAGCTTCTTCATGTCAACGCACCTTTTCCGGGAAATCGCACTGGACTGAGAAGGTGACAAAGGGTTGGCGCCCGCCGGCGGCGGTTTGGGGCGGGGAGAGGCTGGTGAGCATGACGCCGTTGGTCTTCCTGAGGTTTGCGGCGAAGTAAGGGATCTTGCCGAGGGACTTCTTGAACTTGTCCACGGCGCTGCCCGGCTGGGGGCTGGCGTCGGTGGCGCGGATCTTCATGGAGATGGTTTCGGTGGCCTGGGCGGGTTTGCCGGGGATCTCGATCCCGTTGCGGGTGGTGGTTTTGACCTCGTCGCTGGTGCGGTAGGTCTGGACGCAGCTGAGGCGGGTGACTTGGATGTGGTCGACGCCGACCATGGCTGCCTGGAGGGCGTTAAGGGCGGTGCCCCAGAGGAAGCGGTTGGTGGTGAGGGTGTGCAGGGCGGCGATGTGCTGTTCGGCTTCGATCACCTTGCGCTGTTGGTCCACGGCCCGTGTGTAATCCTCGGCCAAGCCCGTCCATTGGGCCTGCAACCCGTTGAACTGGGCGCGCCGGTTCATCACCTTCATTTGCAGCAGGCTCGTCCATGCCAGGACGGCGGCGATGATGAGGCCCGCCGCGAGGTAAGCGCGTTTGACGGGGTCACGCCGGCGCTCCTCTTCGAGCGCCTGATCTTCGGCCAGGAGGTTGATGCGTATGGGCATAAAACTTAAAGCGCGGCCGCCGAGGCGCCGATGGCCACCGCCAGCTGCGGCGCCACCCGCTCGAGTTCTCCCGTTTCCTCCTCCGACAGCGCCACTTGGAGGTTCTTCGCCGGATTCCAGGTCTTGCACTGCACCATCAGTTCGTTCTGCAGCGACTGCAGGATGAACTCGCTGCGCGCGGTGCCGCCGGAAAGAAGCACTTGGGCGATCGGCTTGTCCTGTTGATGCTCGAAGAAGTCGATGGACGCGCGCAGTTCCCGCCCGAGGGGTTGGATGAGCGGCTCCAGTTCCGCCTTCACTTCGGAGGGCATGCCGAGCTTGATGTTTTCGGCTTCGAGATAGCTGACCTTGAGGGCTTCGGAGAGGCCTTGCGTGAGGCGGTCGCCCCCGATGCCCACCACCCGGTTGAGCACCAGGTCGCCTCCGTCGACGATCGTGATGGTCGTGTGCTTGAATCCCACATCGACCAGCGCGGTGGCTTCGCCGCGAAACAGCTCCGGCTCGGCGTTCTCAAACGCGTTGCTCGGCCCCGCCGCGCTGGGAATCACCTGGCTCGCCACCAGCCCCGCGCCGCGCACTGCCGCCTGCAACGCGTTGAGCCGCTCCCGCTTGATTCCCCCCACCATCACCTTGTTCTTGGGAGCGCCTCCGCCCGTCTTGGGCGCGTCGGCCGCCTTGGGGAGCGATCGGGGCGGCGCATAAAAACAGTCGAACACGTAATCGGGCAGATCCTGCTGCAGATACGTTTTCGCGTTGAACTTGAGCATCTGCCGCAGATCCGCCACCGGCATGAGCGGCGCTTCGATCTGCCGGAACAGCGTGTCCTGCACCCCAATCGCCAGCACCACCTGCCGCGAACGGCCCCCGCGGATCGCCCTGAACACTTCCCGCAGATGATCCGCCAGACTGCCCGTGTCCGTGCCGGCGGCCGGCTCGCCGGCTTGCGGGGTGTCGAGCACGGCGTAATTCGCCAGGTGCAGCTTGTCCCCTTTGCGCTGCACATGCACCGCTTTTGTCACCCGCGCGCCCAAATCGATGGCGACGACCTGGTCGCGTTTCCTGGACTGGCTGCTGATCAATGGCAAACCCATAATAAAACCTTCCGCCTGTTTAGCAGAACAGGTGCCAAGAAAGTCGATTCCATCTCCAGTCCTGTCCGCCGGTTCCCGCCCGTGTTCCTCACGCCCCAATGTCCCAAAAGCGTACATTCACGCGCCTTGGGCCGCCGTTGGAGAGACACTCCCGCCCCGTTGCAGCGCCGAAATCCCTCCAGCGGCGCCGCCCGACGCCCCGGCCCGCCGGAGCCGCGCCCCTGGCGGCGGCGCGCGCCGTGCGCGGATGCCGTTCTTGCCGGTGCATTTTCGCCCGGTAGGAACCGATGAACCCACGCGATTGGGTTGCGGGCGGCGGCGGGCTATGTGGCGGCCCGGGGCCAGTCGGCGGCTTCGGGGGCGATGCAGTGGAGGAGTTGTTCGACGAGGTGGGCGAGGAGGTGGATGTCGGCGAGGGCCTGGTGTTTGGGCCTGGGCAGGTCGAGCCATTGTTCGAGGGAGGAACCCATTTCGGTTTCGCCAATGTCATGTTGGGCGGCGAGGGCGAGGCGGTGGTCGTTCAGGGCGGTGACGAGTTCGGAGGCTTCGGCGCGGGTGAGGGGGAGGCTTGCGGAGCGGCCGGGCTGGGGGGAGCGGAGCCGGGATTCACAGCGTTCGAGGAGGGGGAGGCGTGCGCTGCGGAACTGGCGGAGGTTTTGGAGCCATTCGCGGGTGTCGTTGGCGGACATGCGGGCGGTGGCGCAGCCGCGGGTGGAGTACCAGGCGTTGGCGGTTTGGGCGTCCAGTTCGTCGGGGGGGATGCGGTAGTGGTCGATGAGGGCACGGAGGATGCGGGCGAACCAGCGGGCTTCGGTGGGGGAGGCGCTGAGGACGGCGTTTTTTGGGGAGCAGAGGAGGCGCATGATCACTCGGGTTCGAGGGTGACGATGAGGCCATGGGCTTGGATCTGCTGGTAATAGAGTTCGGCTTTTTCGCGGGTTTCGGTGGCGACGATGCTTTTGCCGAGGCGATGGACTTCGAGCATATGGCGTGTGGCTTTTTCGCGGGTGAAGGCGAGGACTTTCATGAAGACGAAGACGACATAGGTCATGAGGTTGACGGGGTCGTTCCAGACGATGACGTTCCAGGCCTTGGCGAAGGCGTCCTGGATTTTCTCCCGGGTGTGTTCGGAGGTGGCGGGGAGGGTTTCGGTATCCATCGCGTGGTTATCAGCCGGTGGAGGAGATGAGTTTTTCCCAGAGGGAATCGTTGAGGAGGATTTTGTGGAGAAACTCGTCGTTGTCCTGGGGCGGCGGCTGGAGGTTGGGGTTGGTCATGAGGTGGAGGGTGAAGGTGGTGCCCTGGCCGGGTTCGCTGCGGGCCTCGATGCGTCCGCCGTGGTGGTGGACGATGAAGTAGCAGGCCATGAGGTCGATGCCGTAGTGGTGGGGGCTGTCGCTGCGGACGAGGAACGGGTCGAAGAGGAGGCGGATGGCTTCTTGCGAGAGGCCGGGGCCGTCATCGGTGATGCGGACGACGATGTGGGTGTCGGGGGTGTCGGGGGCGGCGGTGAGGCGGATGTGGGCGCCTGGGGGCAGACAAGCGATCTCGTCGCGGAGGAGCAGCTCGAAGAAGCGGAAGAAACTGGTCTGATGAACGGTGAGAAGGGGGAGGGTGGCGGGGATATCGCAGGTGAGGGTGATGGATTTTTCGCTGAGGTTTGGGGCGAGGGCGGCGCGGGCGTGGTCGATGGCTTCCTGGAGGTGGACGGTGTGGGTGAAGGCGTGGGAGGACTGGCAGGAGGCGGCGCCGAGGTCTTTGAGCATTTGGGTGACGCGTTGGATCTGGCTTTGGGCGTTCTGGTGGTAATCCTTCCAGAAATCGGGGTTGCGGAGGCTGTTGAGGTCGAGGTTTTCCTCGTGGAGTTTGGAGGGGGCGAGGTCGAGGAAGGTTTTGACGGCGACGAGGGCGTTGCGGATGTGGTGGCTGAGGCCGGCGGCGAGCAAGCCGAGGCTGACGATGCGGTCGGCGACCATCATGTGGTGGAGGACGCTCATTTTCTCGCGCAGGAGCTGGTCGCGTTCGCGTTGGACGAGGAAGAACTCGAGGGCGCGTTTGAGGGTGGCTTCGAGCTGGGGGGGGTCCCAGGGTTTGGAGATGTATTTGTAGATGGCGCCGGTGTTGACGGCGGCGATGGCGGCTTCGACGTCGGAGAAGGCGGTGGCGAGGATGCGGATGATGCGGGGCCGAATCCGGCGGGCTTTTTCGAGGAGCCAGACCCCTTCATGGCCGGGCATGCGCTGGTCGGTCATGAGGATGCCGACGTCATCGGGGTGGGATTCGAGGAGGCGCAAGCCGTCCTGGGCGTTGGTGGCGGTGAGGATGCGGAACTGGTGTTCGAAGGCGCGGGTGAAGGATTTCAGGGATTTTTCCTCGTCATCCACGTAGAGGACCGCGAATTGTTTGTAGTCGTAGGAGCCCTGCATGGCGAGTGACGGGTTCATTCAAGCCGCTTCGCAACCGGTTTTGACGGGGAAGGTCACGGTGAATTCGGAGTATTTGCCGGGGTCGGACTTCACGGCGATATGGCCGCCGCATTGCTGGACGATGCGGTAGCAGATGCTCAGGCCCAGGCCCATGCCTTTGCCGACGTCTTTGGTGGTGAAGAAGGGGTCGAAGATTTTGTCCAAGTGCTCGGCGGCGATGCCCTGGCCGTTGTCGCGGATGCGCAGGGCGAGGTGGTGGGGGTGCCGTTCGCCGGTGATCCAGATGGTGGGATGTTCGTCGGCGAAGGATTTCTCCCTGATGGCGTCGAGGGAGTTTTGGAGGAGGTTGACGAGGACGTGGAGGAGGCGGTTGCGGTTGGCGTGGACGGTGAATCCCGGGGGCAGGTCCTGTTCGATCCGCACCTGGCCGCGCCATTCGCGGCTCAGGAAACGGAGGGCGACGGTCACCGCGTCGGCGACATTCTGGTCGGCGGCTGAGGCGTCGTCGCGGTGGGCGAAGGCGCGGAGGTCGGCGACGATGGTTTTGACGCGTTGGATGCCTTCGTCGATGTCGCTGAGGACGTCCTCGTAATCGGCGCGGGGTTCCGGGGGGAGGCGGAGGATGTTTTGGCGCAGGGTGAACAGGCTGGTGGTGACGTAATTGAGGGGGTTGTTGATTTCGTGGATGATGCCGGCGCTGAGGCGGCCGAGGGAGGCGAGTTTTTCGGTTTGGACGAGTTGGATTTCGGTTTCCTTGAGTTGTTCGATGGTATGTTCGAGGACCTGGTTTTGGCGGGACAATCGGCGCTGGTATTGGTGGGACTCGACGAGGTTTTTGACGCGGACATGCAGTTCGGTGGTGGAGAACGGCTTGGGGAGGAAATCGTTGGCGCCGGCGGAGAGCGCGGCGAGTTTGGTTTCCTCGTCGGCGCGGGCGGTGAGCATGAGGATGGGGAGGCCATGGGTCGCGGTGTGGCGCCGGAGTTCGCGGCTGGCCTGGAGGCCGTCTTTCTCGGGCATCATCATGTCGAGGAGGATGAGATCGGGCAGGAAGTGGACGGCTTTGTCGACGGCCTGCTGGCCGTCCGCGGCTTCGAGGATTTGGTAATGCGGCTGGAGTTGGGATGCGAGGAACCGCAGCATGTCGGGTTCGTCGTCGGCGATAAGGATTTTCGGGAGATGGCCCGGGGAGGGGGATTGGCGGGGTTGGGTGCGGCCGGGGATGGGGGTGAGGGCGGGGAACAATTCGGCTCGGCGGTAGAGGGTGGCGAGCCACTGTGGGCTGGCGGTGGCGGGGGAGAGCGAGGCGGGTTGCGGGGCGGGGTCGGGGGCGGCGTTGGGGTCGGGGGCGATATAGGGCAGGCGGACGGTGAAGGTGCTGCCTTGGCCTTCGCGGCTTTCGACGGCGACGCAGCCGCCCTGGACTTCGGTGAGCTCCTTGACCAGGGCGAGGCCGATGCCCATTCCCTGGTATTTGCGGCGCACGGTGTCGTCGGCCTGCCAGAAGCGGCTGAAGACGCTGCCCAGGTTTTGTTCGGAGATTCCCATGCCGGTGTCGGCGACGGAGAGGACGAGTTCGTGGTCGGCCTTGGCGGCGCGGACATGGATGCGGCCGCCGGGGGGTGTGAACTTGAGGGCGTTGAACTGCAGGTTCAGCAGGATCTTCTCGAGCTTGTCGCGGTCGGCCATCACGATGCCGATGTCCTCGGCGATGGTGCTGGAGAGGTGGAGTTGTTTGTCGTCGGCGAGGTGGCGGACGGCGCTGAGGAGTCCGTCGATGAAGCTGGGGAGGTGGATGGGTTCGCGTTTGACGTGGGAGGTGCCGGACTCGATGCGGACGAGGTCGAGGAGGTCGTTGATGAGTTTGAGCAGGCGCATGCCGTTGGCGAGCATGGTCCGCAAGAGGGCGCGGGTGGCGTCGTCGAAGGGGGACGCCGTCTGGTGGAGGAGGGTTTCGAGCGGCGCGAGCATGAGGGTCAGGGGGGTGCGGAGCTCGTGGCTGATATTGGCGAAGAAGCGGCTTTTGGCTTCGTCGAGCTGGAGGAGGCGGCGGTGGGCTTCCTCGACGGTGCGGCGGCTTTTGTCCAGTTCCCAACGAAGGACGAACTCCTGATGGCGTTGGCGGTTGTAGAGGAAGCTGCCGGCGACGACGATGATGGCGGTGAGGATGAGGAAGTAGAGGTTGTTGATGAGGGGGGCGGTGGCGACGGGCGGGTCGGCCACGGCGCAGGCGGCGACATACATCAGGACGATCAGGACGGCCGAGATCGTGTTCTGGACATAGGTCCACGGGGAGAGGACGCCGAGGGCGAGGAGGACGATGTTGAGTCCGGCGTAGTAAGGCGAGGTGGGATCATGGGCGTCGTAGATCATCCACACGATGAAGACGGTGGGGATGAGGTACCACATGACGCCGAAGAGGTGGTGCGGGCGCCGGCGCAGGGGGCCGATGAACAGCAGCCAGACGAGGGCCACGAGCAGGGAGGAGGCGATGCGCAGGGGCAGGAACGATACCGCCTTGTCGGGGCCATAGACGTAATAGTCCATGATGGCGCCTGCGGGCATGACGAGGATGCTCAGCACCGTGGCGAGGGTGGAATAGGCGATCTTGTCGCGGCGGTTGTGTTCCGCCAGGGCCTGCAGGAACGCGGGATCGCGGGGAGGGGTCATGCGGCGGGCGGCTTGCGGATTTCCAGGAAGACATTGCAGCTGGTCGTCTCGGCGTAGACGCGCGAGGCGGCTTCGGCGCGCACGCCGGCGGCGAGCCGGGCCATCTGGCGGGCGTTGCGGTGCATGAGGTGCCACTCGAAGAGGTCCTCCATGAGATGCCGGAGCGGGTTGGTGGGGTCCACGTTGGTGACGAGCAGCAGGCCCCCGGGGTGGAGCATGTGGTAGCCGGCGGCGAGGAGGGTTTGGCACACGC
The DNA here is from genome assembly GCA_016935555.1 of Verrucomicrobiota bacterium. Taxonomy (GTDB): domain Bacteria; phylum Verrucomicrobiota; class Verrucomicrobiia; order Limisphaerales; family JAFGQR01; genus JAFGQR01. Next base: position 11,142 of record JAFGQR010000055.1, on the reverse strand, counting down.
GGTCATTGAGGTAGTCGAACAACCCGGCGCAATAAATGAAGTCGAACAGCTCGGTGCCGTCCACCACTTTGCCGGCCTGTTTGAGGAACTGCTGGATGTTGCGCTTGATGAAACGGAAGGTGGCCATGCGCGAGTGCCGCCGGTTCAGCGTCTCGAGCGTCTGGGAGGCATGATCGAGCGTCTCGTCGTTCATGTCGAGGAGCGTGAGGTCCAGGCCGCTGGACACGGCATGTTGCGCCAGGAATTGCTGGACCTCGCCCGCGGGGCCGCACCCGATGTTGAACACGCGGATCCGGTCTGCGTGTCGGCGGACGCGGCAGGTTTCCTCGACGAGCCGCCGGGTCAGCAACTGGACCCGGTTGCGGTGGGCTTCGGCGGGCGTTTGTGCCAGGATGAAGAGGTTCAGCAGCCTGGCGTAGGTGGAGGCACCCTCGCAGGGGTTGCGGAGCATCATGTTGACCATTTCGTAATCGCCGGCGTATCCCAGGGGTTTCGCGTAGATGCGGCGCATGAACGGCGAGGCCATGAGGAGGGGATGCAGCAGGCGCCGGCAGTATTGGCGGTGCACGGGTCGCCGGTCGCCTTCGACCTTTCCGGCTGCCGCTTCGAACCGGTCGAACAAGCCGGCCAGGACCGGCGTGGTGTGCCGGCTGAGTGTCTGGGCGGTTTCCCGTTCCAGGCGCGCGCGCGAGGGGGCGGGATGGGACTGGAGGCCCAGTTCGACGGGGTCGAGCCAGAGGCGCAGGTGGATGAGGAAGCTTTGGAGGTCGGCGACGGCGAGTTTGTATTCGGGCAGGATGGCCCAGGCCTTGTGCCAGCGCTGCAGGAAGCCGCGGATTCCCTCGTCCAGGCCGGGGGAGTCGGCGTGGAGGGCGGCGGGATCGACGTCGGGCCAGGCATCGTGGAGGGTGGCTTCGCCCACGGTGCACTGGCCGGTGTCGACGGTGCTGCGAATCACGGCCCGGCCGCCGTAGGCGAGGCGGCCGCGGACGCGGATGCGGACGTTTTCGAGGACCTCGGAGGCGCGCAGGACGATCTCGGGGTCGTAGAGTTCAAACACCACGTGCTGGCGGCTGAGTTTCAGCACGGTGCCTTGGACCTGGCCGTGACGGGTCTGGAGGGTCACCTCGGCGCCTGGAGCCGGCAAACCGTCGTCGGTCGTCGTCGGGCATTCCGATGTCGATTGCATCAAGACAATCCAGTGTGCGGTACAAGCCGCGTCGATGCAAGGGGAGTTGGATCAGGGCCAGGACCAGGCCGGGGGAAAGCGGAGGCGATAGTATTGGCGGGAGCCGGTTCGGGGGACGAAGATGGACCGGGTGGCATGGGTGCTGGCGACATCCTGCAAGGCGGTCCAGGACGCCAGGTTCGTGCTCCCGTCCAGGACGCCGTTTCGCCCGATGGGAAGGTTGATCACGTCCAACCGGTTGCTGTCCTGCACCAGGGCCAGTCGGGCCAGGGTCGGGGGGGCGATCATTTGATGAACGCAGTCCGCCATGATCCCATGGACCTTGGCGGTGGGGTCCAGGTAATCCCAGAACACATAGAAGGCGCCCGGGCCGTGGAGGGTCTTGTCGGCCAGGGTGGGGTCCGAGAGGGCGTCGATGCCGGGGTTGGCGAGGCCGTGCTGCTCGGGGTGCGCCAGCACGTCGTCGAACAGGGCGAAGAAATCCGGGCAGCAAACCGCCAGGTCCGGGAACGAGGTGCGTGTCTGGTGGAGGAGGGTGCGGAAGGATGCGTTGAATTCGAGGATTCTCTGGCGGACGAACCGCTTGGTGGCGGAGGGCAGTCCGGAGTAGTAGGGAGCGTGGCCGAGGTCAACGGCATTGGGCATGACGACGGTGCGGGCGCCTTTGGCGTGGTAAAGGTTGGTGAGGGCGGTGTAATAGTGGGCCAGGGTTTGGTCCATGGAGGCCGTCCAGGTCGCGAGGTTCGTCTCGTAATACTCCACGTTCCACACGAAGTCGGCGTCGTTGACCCAGATCACGAACAAGCCGGTGGCGGCATCGGGCGGGGGGACGAAGCGGTTGACATTGGTGACCAGGTCGCCGCTGTAATGGCCGAAGTAGGACCAGTTGTTGACGCGGTCCATGGGGAGGCCCTGGCGCTGCGCGAGCACCTCGATCCAGGTTCGGCCGTTGGTGAAGCGGCGGCCGTAGTAGAAGCAGCCTCCCGGCCCGTTGGTGGTCGAGCACACCCCGTCGCCGAACACATGGAGCGACGTGAACCCGGCCTGAACCGGCAGCGGGAGGATTCCGCAGACGGCGAGGGCCAGCGCGCATGGGCCGATGCCTTTCACGCCTCAGCTTGGGGGGATCCGGCGCTGAAGGCAAGTCAAGGCGGGGGGTGTGGGCGGATGTGCTTGCTTGCGGGGGTGTTTGTGCGTATGCACGGGCTGTTGTTTATGCGCGGGCGGAACACCGTGGCGGTCGCCTTGGCAGCCGTGACCATCGGCGTGCCCCCGGGGCTTTGGGCTGGAGGGATGCGCCTGGCAAGCCAGGACGGTTTCGCCACCGCCCGTGGCGAGGCGTTTGTGGCCACCGCCAACAATCCTTCCGCCATCCACTACAATCCGGCCGGGATCGCTCAACTCGAAGGCCACCACGCGCGCTTCGGCCTCTATGGCATTCATTTCAACCCCGGATTCACCCCTCCGGCGCCCGCCGGCACCAACCGGTTCCACCTCCGGCGGAAACTCGCGGCGGTGCCCCAGCTGTTTTACTGCTGGGCGCCGCGCGAGTGTCCGCTGAAGTTCGGTCTGGGGGTCTACTCGGCCTACGGGCTGGGCGGGAAATGGCCCCAGGACACCGGGTTCCGGGCGGTGGCGATCGAGGGTTCGCTGACGCATGTCACGATCAACCCGGTGGTGGCCCTGCCCTTGGCGCCGGGACTTTTTCTGGGAGCCGGCGTGATGGCCAATTACGCGGAGATGGAACTCGAACAGGGGCTGCTTCGGTATGCGCAGCCTTTGCCGAACTATTTTCGCTTCAAAGGGCAGGGTTGGAGCGCCGGCTACAATGCGGGGGTGCTCTGGCAGCCTCACCGGGCAATCTCCCTGGGAGCCGCCCTCCGCGGCTCCACCCCGGTCACCTTCGACGGCAAGACCGAATTCCAGCAATACCCCGTCATCCCGGTCACCCGCCGCTCCGCGACGACAAAGTATTCCTTCCCGCTGAGCGTGGTGTTCGGCATTTCCTATCGGCCGACCCCGCGGTGGAACCTGGAGTTCAACGCGGACTACACGGATTGGAGCAGCTTCGAGACGAACACCCTCGAGCAGGCGCCGCCTCCGTGGCCGGTCAAACAGAAAATCCCGGTCGCGTTCGATTGGCAGCCCAGCTGGATGTATGAGGCCGGACTGACGCGGTATCTCGGCGCCCGCTGGCATGTGAGCGCCGGCTACGTCTTCAGCGAGAACTCCGTTCCGAACGCGACCTACACGCCGCTGGTTGCGGACCTGGACCGGCATTTCATCAGCGCAGGGGCCGGATACCGGGGCAGGCGCTATGGGGTCGACGTGGCCTACCAGTTCGGCTTTGGTCCGTCCCGGAGAGTGACCGGCAGCGCGCCGCCGTCCACGCCCGCCCGGAACGCGGGCCAGACCGCCGACGGGACATACGATTTCACGAGCCACGCGCTGCTGGTGACGATGGGGGTGCGTTTCTAGGCGAGGTAATAGTGTTGGATGTATTCCCGCACCATGCGTTCGGTGGTGAATTGCGGGACGAGGGTGGTCATGGCGTTGCGGATCCTTTGAATCCACTTGCGCGGGATGCCTTGGTCGTCGCGGTCAAAGAAGCAGGGGATGACCTGTTCGGTGAGGACGCGGTAGAGGTTTTCGCTGTCGCGGCGGTCCTGCTCTTCGATGTTGTCGGGGTGGGAGTCGTCGCCGATGGCGAAGCCGTTGGAGCCGTTGTAGCCCTCGCGCCACCAGCCGTCGAGGATGCTCAGGTTGAGGCAGCCGTGGCAGCTTCCCTTCATGCCGCTGGTCCCTGAGGCTTCGAGGGGCCGGCGCGGATTGTTCAGCCACACGTCGCAGCCGGAGACCATTTGTCGGGCGACGTGGACATCGTAATTCTCGAGGAAGACGAGGTGTCCCTGGAGTTCGCTGTAGCGGCTGAGGTGGATGATGTGTTGGATGAAGCGTTTGCCGGAGTCGTCGCGGGGATGGGCTTTGCCGGCGAAGATGAACTGGAGGGGGCGTTCCTTGTCGTGGACGAGCTTGACGATGTTGTCGAACTGCTGGAAGACGAGGGGGGCGCGTTTGTAGGTGGCGAAGCGGCGGCCGAAGCCGATGGTCAGGGCGTCGGGGTTGAGGAGGTGGTCGAAGGCGATGAAGTCGCGCTGGCTGATGCGCTGGGCGTGGAAGAGCAGCCGGCGCCGGGCGAACTCGATCAGTTCCCGGCGCAGCTTGTAACGCAGCGCCCACAGTTCCTCGTCGCTGACGAATGCCGGATCCCCAAGCCGCTTCCAGAACTCGGGCGTGTTGATGTCGTCGTCCCAGCGGCCGGGCGGGCGGGTTTCCCAGAAGGTGGATTCCTCGCTGGGGGGGGCGGGGGTGAGGATGACGGGGGCGTGCGGGCTGAGTTTGCGGCGCCAATAGCGGCGCAAGGTGCCTTTCATCCAGCCCAGCAGGTGGACGCCGTTGGTGATGTGGCCGATGGGGACCTGGTCGACGGGCCGGGCCGGGTAGAGCGCATGCCACATTTGGCGGCTGACCTGGCCGTGAAGCTCGCTGACGGCGTTGGCGCAGCGCGAGAGGCGCAGGGCCAGGACGGTCATGCAAAACAGTTCCTCGGCATTGTTCGGGTGGACGCGTCCCAGCGGCATCACCTGGTCGAGGGTCAGGTGCGAGACGTCCAGGTAGCGGTTGAGCGCGAAATGCATCAGGTTGGCGCTGAACCGGTCGTGCCCGGCAGCCACCGGGGTGTGCGTCGTGAAGATGCATTGCGAGCGCGTCCGGGCGATGGCGTCGTCCAGGCTGGCGCCCCCGGCCAGCTTCTCGCGAATCAGCTCGAGGGTGAGGAAGGCGGCGTGCCCCTCGTTCATGTGGTAGACGGCCGGCTGGACATTGAGCGCCCGCAGCAGGCGCACGCCGCCGATGCCCAGCAGGATCTCCTGCAGAATGCGGGTCGTGGTGTCGCCCCCATACACGCGCAGCGTCAAATCGCGCTCATGCTGCTCGTTCTCGGGAAGGTCCGTGTCCAGCAAATACACCGGCACGCGCCCGATGTTGGCGCGGAACGCGCGGAAGAACACCCGGTTGAGCCCGATCTCGACGTCGCACACCAGCGGCTCCCCATTGTCGTCGAGCACCGATTCCACCGGCAGGTTCTCCGGATTCAGCAGGGTATAATACTCGGTCTGCCAGTTTTCATGGTTGATCGACTGCATGAAATAGCCTTCGCGATAAAACAGGCTGATCCCCACAAAGCCCAGCCCCAGGTCGCTGGCCGATTTGGCGTGGTCGCCCGCCAACACCCCCAGCCCGCCCGCCGCAATCGGCAGGGTCTCGTGAAAGCCGAACTCGGCGCTGAAATACGCCACGGACGGCTCGGCGAGGGCCGGCGCGTGGGTCTGGCACCACGTGTTCCCGGCCTTGAGATAGTCCTCGAACATGCCCAGCACGCGCCGCACCCGCTCCTGAAACGCCGGATCCCGGAGGCGGCTCCGAAGCTCCTCGTTGGACACCTCATGCAGCACGGCAACGGCATTGTGATACAGGGTCTGCCAGCAGCGCGGGGAAAGTTCCTGGAAGATCTCCTGCGATTCCTGGTTCCACGTCCACCACAGATTGCGCGCCAGCCGGTTCAGGCCGTCCACCAATGCCGAGAGTTCTTTGCCGCTCAGGGGTTCTTTTCTCATAAATCACTCAACGGAAGCACCCAGGGTGCCACCGGCAACGCGACAATGCTTACCCGGCCCCACCCCCGCGGGCAAAACAAAACTGGGATTCTGCAACGGCGCGTCGAAACGATCCCGCCCCATGCCTGACCGCCCCCCTTCCCGTCCGTGGCCCCAATGACGCGCCGGATCCGCAAGGCCGCACGCCCCGCCGCGGAACATCGGCACGGACAAGTCTTGACTTGCCCGCACCCTTCGGGTCCGCTGGTGCCGGTTTCCGACACGCATGCATGCGTTGCGTCATCTTCTGGCGGCCGCGTTTGCCCTGGGGCTGCCCATGGCGGTGACGGGACAGGCCCGGGCCCCGGAGGATCGCGCGCCTCCCGGCGAGGCGCCCGCGGCGCGCGCAGGCTCCCCGTGGGCGTCTCCTCCCGTGCGCCTGATCCGTCCCGGCGTCCTGGAGGTGGGCGCGGTGCGGCTGGAACGGGAGCGCAACGTCATCACCTTCCCCGCCGTCGTCAACATGAACGCCGGCATTGCCGAATACCTGTTGGTTGCCAGTTCGGGAAAAACGCACGAAAGCGTCCTGCGGACCGACGTGCCTCCCTACCAGATTCACGTGGCCATGCTCCTCCTGGGGGCCAGGGGTGCGGGCACCAACGCGTTCCCCGACGATCCCCGGCAGCCGCTGCCGGGCGACCGGGTCAGCCTCGAGATCACGTGGACGGCTGGCGGCCGGGAGCACCGCCGCCGGGGGGAGGAGTGGGTGCAGCACCGGCAGACCGGCCAGCCGTTGAGTCCCGGCCCTTGGATCTACAACGGATCGCGCGTCGTCGAAGGCGCCTTCCTTGCCCAACTCGAGGGCTCCATCGTGTCGGTCATCACCGACTCCCACGCCCTCGTCAACAACCCGCGACCCGGCCATGACAACGACGAACTGTGGATCATCCGCTCCGAAGGATCGCCCGAGGTGGAAACGCCGGTCACCGTCGCCATCCGGCTGCTCGACACCCATCGCCCGCCACGCACAATCCCCGGTCCGCCCCCCCCGCCGCGGCGCCCGCCCGCCTCCCCAACAAGCCCCGCCCCCTTGTGAATCTCCCCTGCCCCTGCGTCGTCCATTCGAGAGCGTCCACGGCCGGCACCGGCGCGCCGCCCGCCGGACGCATGAAATGATCGCAGGACCCGAAGCTCAGACTCCGTATTCCAAATCCCCGGCCACCCCATGCATCGTGAACCTTGCCTCCAATTCCTACTGGCGTGGGCGCTGGTGTTCCCGGCGACGAGCTGGGACACGATGGCGTCCGAATCCGTCACTCCCGTGCCGCTGCCGCTGCGGGATGTCTCGTTGAAGCACGAAGTCGAACACGCCCTCGACCGCGGGCTGGTCTGGCTTCAGGGCAGCCAGCATTCCAACGGCTGGTGGTCGACGCCCGACCATCCGGCGGTGACCAGCCTGGCGTTGATGGCGTTCCAGGGGGCGCCGGGACAGCGCTACGGCCCGCGCGAGCCGGCGTGGCTCAAGCGCGGTTATGAGTATCTGGCCAGCTGCATCAGGCCCGACGGGGGCATTCACCGGGGGCAGCTGGTGAGTTACAACACCGCCCTGGGCATGATGGCGTTGCTGGCCGCCAACAACCCCGACTACGAGCCCGCTCTCCGCAAGGCCCGGCGGTTCCTCGTGGGCCTCCAAAAGGACTTCGGACAACAGGGCCGGCTCGACAGTCCTTTCGACGGAGGCGTCGGCTATGGCAGTTCCCATGAGCATTCGGACATGAGCAACACCCTCCTGGCGCTCGAGGCCCTCCACTACAGCCGCCACCTCCGCAATGACCAGGGACCGTCCGCGGACCCCGACTTGAACTGGGCGGCCGCCATCCATTTCCTCCAGCACTGCCAGAACCTGCCCAGCCACAATCCCGAGCCGTGGGCCTCGGACGATCCCGCCCACAAGGGCGGCTTCGTGTATTTCCCGGGGGAAAGCAAGGCCGGCCAGGCCACCAACGCCGCCACCGGCCGTGTGGCCTTGCGCTCCTACGGCAGCATCAGTTACGCAGGCCTGCTCAGCTACATCTACGCCCAACTCAAACCCGACGACCCGCGCGTCCAAGCCGTCTACGATTGGCTCCGGAAAAACTACACCCTGGCCGAAAACCCCGGCATGGGTGCGCAGGGGCTGTATTACTACTTTCACACGATGACCAAGGCCCTGACGGCTTACGGCGTGAAGGAACTGACGCTGGCGGACGGCCGCGGCATCGATTGGCGCAAGGAACTCGCCCTGCGGCTCGTCCATCTCCAGAAGAAGGACGGCTCCTGGAGCAATGAAAACAACCGCTGGTGGGAAAGCGACCCCGTGCTCGTCACCAGTTACGTGACTCTCTCCCTGGAAATGATCCTGCGCAGCCTCTAACCTGCATTTCTCACCCGGAACCTGGGTAGAAATGCAGGCTAGGCCTTCGCTTTGCTCCCAGATCCCGGCCAGGCTTGGGCGCCTCGCCTGGAGCGGCGCTCCGGTGCCGCCCCCGCACACAGCGACCTCGAGGGCTCCAGCAACAAACACCATTTCGGGACTCACTGCCGTGCCTTCGGCAGGAGGAGGCGCAGTTCACGGCGAGGGCCGATCCCGCCGCATCGCCCACTCCCGGATGCTCGCCGCCAGGATCGTGTCATGCAGCGATTCCCCATGCGCGTCCATCGTCACCACCGCCGGGAAATCCCTCACCGCAAACTCCCAAATGGCCTCCGGCGCGCCGAATTGTTCCAGCATGTGCACCCCGCGCACCTCGACAATGCACTCGGCCAGCACCTGCGCCGCCCCGCCCACCGCATGCAAATAGACACAACCGCATTCCTTGCACGCCGCCAGGGTTCGCGCGCCCATGCCCCCCTTGCCCATCACCGCGCGAAGGGCGCAGGTCCTGATGATATCCGCCTCGTAAGGCTCCTCGCGCATCGACGTGGTCGGCCCGGCGGCGGTGACGTGCCAACCGCCGCGCTCGTCGCGCATCACTACCGGGCCGCAATGATACAAAATCCCCCCGCGCCAGTCGACTCCCGGCGGCAATGCGCCGCCTTCGTGCAGGAACTTGTGCACCGCGTCGCGCGCGGTGAACAACACCCCGGAAATGGCCACTTCATCGCCCACATGCAGCGCGCGCACGGCCTCTTCGGAAAGGGGGGGGATCAGAGAAAGCATGGGGCGGGAACCGGGGGATGGGTGGATGGAAGCATGGAGGGGGGGCGGTCGCGGGTTTTTTTGTCCTCCGTCATCGTGTCAGCCCATCGCCTCATTGGTTCAATACAACCATTGTTGAATGGTGCCGTTGTCATCGAGCATGACGCCCTGCCGCCGGAACGCCCAGCACATGTAGCTGACGCTGACGAAGAACGACGCCGGCACGCGGTTGGCGGTGCGGATTTTGGCGCCCAGCAGGGTGGTGGCGCCGCCAAAACCCATCGGGCCGATCCCAAGCGCGTTGGCGGTCTGCACCACGTCCTGTTCGAGCCGGTCCAATTCGGGCACCGGGTTGCGATCGTTCAGTTTGCGCAGGAACTGGGTTTTGGAAAACGCGTAGCCGGTGGCACGGTCGCCGCCGATGCAGACGCCCAGAATCCCCGGGCTGCAGCCCTTGCCCTGGGCCTGCAGAACGGCGTCCAGAATGGCTTTGCGGCAACCGTCCCAATCGCGGTTCGCCCCGAGGGTCTCGTCGGGCAGCGAGTATTGCGCCCCGACGTTCTCGCAGCCGCCGCCCTTGAGCACCAGCCGCACGCGCACCCCTGGCGCGCGCCGCAGCTGGACGTGAACCACGGGCGACCCCGGGCCGACGTTGGTGCCGTCATTCCTGCCGGTCAGCGCGTCGACGGAGTTCTGGCGCAGGTAGCCTTTCCGGGTGGCGAGCCGGACCGCGTCACACGCGGCCTCCTCGAACGCGAGGGAGTCGAATCCCACCGGGCCGTCCACATAAAACAGGATGCTGCCGGTGTCCTGGCAGACGGGCTGGGACTTCTGCCGGGCCAGCTCGATGTTGCGCCCGATGATCTTGAGCGCCGACGCCGCAAGGGTGCCTTGCCGCTCCGATTCGAGCGCTGCGCGGATGGCCCGCTGCACATCGTCCGGGATGTCGGACGACGTGCGACGGACCAATTCGAGCAGGGCATCGGGCAAGGCGCGCATGCGTCACCGGGCACGATAGGCGACGGCCTTCCAAGTTCAATGGTTTTCGCGCGGCTTTCGCGGGGGCGGCGTGACGTTCCGCGCGACTTTGCGGTTGCGGACGCGGGGGGCGATTGGTTTCCTCGCGCGATGTCGGCGAGCGGCAGTCATGGTGCGATCGTGGCGGGGCTGGTGGTGGCCGTCTTCCTGTGGGGCGGCCACAATGCGGGTGTGAAGTTCCTGGTGGGCTTCTGGCCGCCGGTGTGGACCGGGGCCACGCGTTTTTTATGCGCGGGCCTGTTGCTGCTGGCCGTGCTGCGGTGGACCCGATGGCTCGGGCACGCGCCGCCGTTATCGCGCGAGCAGAAGCGGCGTCTCTGGATTCGGGGCGGCCTGGTCCTGGCCCTCTACATCGTCGCCTTCAATCTCGCGGCGCAGCTGATCCCCGTGTCGCATGTGGCGCTCTACCTGGGGGCGTCCCCGGTCTGGGCGCTGCTGGCGGAGGGGTGGAGGGGACGGACGGCGCGCGAGCTGGTCAAGCGCTATGCGGCGGCGGGGTTGGCGCTGGGAGGGCTGGTGGTGTTGTTCTGGCCGGCGTTGGGGACCGGGGCCGGACACCTGCCGGGCGAGGCCCTCGGCCTGGTGTGCAGCGTCTTGTGGACCGCCTATGGCCGCCAATGCCGCGCCCTCGGCATGGAAATGTCCGGTTCGGCCGTGACCGCCCACACGATGTGGCGGGCGGGAGTGCTGCTGTTGCCGCTGGGGTTGGCGGAAATCGTGCCCCGGGGGTTGCCGGTGGATGGCGTGCTGCTCCTGGTGCAGACCTACTGTGTGGTGGCCGGCGGCGCCGTGGCCTACATGCTATGGAACACCGCGCTTCGGCACTGGAACACCAGCGAGGTGTACCTCTTTAACAACCTCATCCCCCCCTGCACCATGCTCTGGGCGCACTTCTGCCTGGGCGAACCCATGACCGCCTCCTTCTGGCTGGCCATGGGGCTGGTCGTCGCCGGCGTCCTGGCCGGGCAAACCAATTGGGAACCGCGCCTGGGACGGTTCTGGATTCCGGAGGAATAGCGCGCTTTGGAATTGCCCAAGAGAGTTTGAACGCCAAGGACCTTGGCCCCGTGCATTGCAGCAGT
>JAFGQR010000004.1 GCA_016935555.1 Verrucomicrobiota bacterium | reverse complement strand
GCTGCCCGCGTTGTGCAGCACCCGCTGATTCAACAAGACGGAGGTGTATTGCGGCACACTGATCGACAGGCTGCCCCCTTCGGCCACTCGCGTCACCCCCAACCCGGCCATCGTGCCCCGGTTCCACACCAGGTTGGTGACGTGGATGACGTTAGTGCCGGCGAGCGTGCCCCCGGTCAAGGTGAGCGTGCCCAGGTCGGTTGGGCCGTTTAATGTGCAGGTTCCGCCTGCGATTGAGAGGCTCGCCGCCACCACGTTGCTGGAGGCGATTGGATTGCCGAAGGGGACGGACACCGCATCGCCCTCAGCCGGCACGCCCGCCGGATTCCAGTTCCCCGGATCAAACCAATCCGAAGAGATGGATCCCGTCCATGTTTTGTTGGCTGCCGTGGCCAATCCGTCGGCGGTGAGCAGGATCAGAAGCGCAAAGAGTCTCCCTGGGAACTGCATATGATTACTCCGGGAATCGGATGAGTTAACGACGCCATTGAAGCACAAAATGGCGGAAAGGCAAGCCTTGGCGTGGCGCAGGTTGCGGACTCCGCACGCATGACACGCGCGACGGGCTTCCTGCGGACACGGTGACTTCCCTGTCGAGCAGAAGCCGCAGTGGTAAAGGAATCGACCGGGCTTGGACGGCTTGGCGGTGTCGCACCGCGGCTTTCTTCCTCACGACGCCCGGGAAAGCGCGCGGACGATCTCCAGGACACGGCCGTTGAGTTCCCTGGCGCGTTCCTCGGTGTGGGCTTCCGTGTAACAGCGGAATTCCGGAGCGTTGCCCGAGGGCCGCAGATGGATGACTTCGTCATGGGCGAAGGTGACCCGCAAGCCGTCGGTGCGGTCGATGGCGATCACGCGGCCGCCGAGGCCGCCAAACGCCGTTTCGAGGGCCGAATGATCGGCCGTCTCGCTGCCCGAGTCGAACCGGGCCAGGATCTCACGGCTCTTCTCGGTCGGGAAGTTCGTCAGACGGTCGCTGGCCGTGAACCGCGCCGGCAGGCTGGCGGCCAGTGCGGAGACGCCCGTGCCCTGCTGCCGGGCGAGACGCAGGACGCTCACGATGACAATGAGGGCGTCGCGCGTGGGCAGGGCACGAAGCGTTCGGCCGCCGCGTTCCAAGTCGGAGTTGAGCAGGAAACCGCCGTTGGCTTCGTATCCGACGACGCGCGTCGCCCCCGACCGGCTGGCGTCCATCATGGCGGCGATGACGTAGGGCGAGCCAATGCGCGTCCGGTGGACCGCCTTGAACCAGCCGCACTTTTCGACGGCGGTGTTGCAACTCACCGGCGTGCAGACCGCATCCGCCTCCAGGAACCGGGCGCAGAGGATCCCGACGACATCGCCCCGGAGCCAGCACCCCCGCTCGTCGCTGACCAGCGGCCGGTCGCTGTCGCCGTCTGCCGAGACGATGGCATCGAAGCGGTGTTGCCGCGCCCATGCGCGGGCCAGCTCGATGTCCTCCGGACGGATGGCTTCGGTGTCCACCGGGACGAACGTGTCCGAGCGCCCGAGCGCGATGGTCTCCGCGCCAAGGCCCGCGAGAACCCTGACCAGGACATCGCGGCCGACGGCCGAGTGTTGATAGACCCCCACCCGCAACCCCTGAAGCGCGTCGGGCCCGAAGAAATCGAGGTAGCGCGCGACGTAGTTGTCGACGGCCTCGGACGAATCCCGGCGCGCCTTCGGAGCCGGGCGGGTGAAGGTGCCGGTGGCGTCGAACAGGGTGTCGTCCAGTTCCAGCACCTGGGCGGCGATGCCCTGCTCATCCTGCTTGAGGATTTCGCCGGAGGCCTTGTTGAACTTGATGCCATTGCGGTCGTCGGGGATGTGGCTTCCGGTGACCATGATCGCCGGCATGCGGTTCTCGAGGCCAAACAGCGCCAGGGCGGGGCTGGGGATTCTGCCACACGGAACCACCTCGCAGCCGGCGTCCTCCACGGCGCGGGCCACGGCGTCCATGATGCGGCCCGTGCTGGACCGGAAATCGCCTGCGAGGGCGACGGCACCGCCGGGGCGCGCTTGTTCGCCGGCGGCGGCCAGGTAGTGGAGGAAGGCCGTCGTGTAGGCGTAGCACACCAGGTCCGTCATCGCCGTGACCAGTCCCCGCGCGCCGCTGGTGCCAAACGCCACCCCGCTCTCGGCCATGAACTGTTCAATCCGGATTCTCATGGGATTCATGGACGCGCGTCGGGGTCGGTTCCTGGAAACGTCTTGGATGGGGGCGACCTCGCAGCAGGCGAAGATCCAAGGCGGAGAATTTCATGCTTGTCGTGGCAAGTGCCATTGCATTCCACCCGACGCGCCCCGCCCTTGTCAAATCCGGTTTCGCGCGGCCGCCGGGTGGCCGGGTGGCGCGGCTCTGCGGCCGCCCCGCCCTTGCGCGGCGTCGGGGGTGTCGGGGTCGGGACATCGCGATGTCCTGCTGTGGTCTGCTTCGGTCATGGCCGCCGTGAAAAACAACATTGCAATTCCCACGGATTTCTCATAAGGCTGGGTTGTTGTTACAGGCTCCACGCTCAAACGCCATCCGAAACGTGCCATGCAAGGTTTCCCTGTTCTCTCCGTCAAGGGGGTGGAGTATGTCTGGACATGGCCTTCGGAACGGCTGCCTTGGGGCGCCACGCGGTCCAAACCGCCTGAACGCCAGGCTCCGGACATCACCTGTCTCGGGATGCGATGTTCTTCGAACACACCCTTAGCCGTTATCGCGATGGTGGTTTTCCTGGGGATGATGCCCATCGTGGGGCGGGGCCAATCCGGCCTTTGCGTGACGCTTGCATGCCCGGCCGATCTGAGCGTTGAGTGCCAGGCTCCGGAGGGGACTGCCGCAGGGTTTGAAGTGGCGGCCAGCACCACCTGCGGCACCACCATTGTCGTTACCTGTGTTCCCGCGTCCGGTTCGCTGTTTCCCCTGGGTGAAACCACGGTGACTTGTGCTGCCGTGGATGACCTGGGCAACTCCAATTCCTGTTCCTTCAACGTCATGGTGCGCGACACGACCGCGCCGCAGCTGCAATGCCCGGGCATTGTGCTCATGCCCTGTGAGACCGCCGAAGGCACGAGGATTGTGTTCACGGCCACGGCCACGGACAACGATGAAACCGACCTTGAGGTGCAGTGCGATCCGCCCTCGGGCACTCTGTTTCCGGTGGGGACGAATACGGTGGACTGCTTCACCATGGACAGCTCGCATAACAGTGGGGTGTGCACTTTCCAGGTGGTTGTGACCGGGGGGTGTGTGGAAGACGAGTGCCTGGAGATCGTGTGCCCCTCGAACATGGTCACCCAATGCTCCGGGTCTGGCGGCGCCCGGGTGACTTACAGGATTGAGTCAACGAATCACTGTGGGCGGATTCCCGTGGCAGGTTGTGTTCCGCCTTCGGGGAGCGTTTTTCCGGTGGGACTGACCACCGTGATCTGCACCGCATCGGACGGCGACGCCAATGCCGTTCACTGCACGTTCACGGTGGAGGTGTTGGATAAGGCCGCCCCCGAGATCACGTGTCCCGAGAACCTGGAGCTTGCAGCCCAGGGCATGGATGGTGCCATCGTGGCATGGAGTGTTGAGGCTGCCGACGATGGCGGTTCCGACGTGGCGGTGCGCTGCGATCCGCCCTCCGGCAGTCTTCTGCCTCTCGGCGTCACCCGGGTGCGCTGCATGGCCACCGACCCCAGCGGGAATCGAAGTTCCTGCGGGTTCAGCGTGACGGTCGTCCCCCGTCCGTTTGAACTGGAATTGGCGGTGGATTCGAGCGTGCGGCTCCGCTGGTTTGGCTCGGGCGTTCCCCAGGAGACCTCCACATTGGAGTCGTCCATGGAATGGAAGGCGGTCGCCGGGTCGATCCATACCAATGGGGACGAACGCACGCTGAGTTGCCCGTTGGGCGGGGGCACACGTTTTTTTCGGTTGGTGGGCGAACCCCTCGCGCCGGCGCCGGATGCCGACGGGGATGGGGTGCCTGACGCGAGGGACCGATGTGCGGGCACGCTGGCTGGGTTACCGGTGGACGACTGCGGGTGTGCGCTGCTGCAAATGGCGCGTCATCCCGGTCAGGTTGCGGGCCCGGCCATGGACAAGCTGCACTCGCTGCTCGAGTCCGTGCACGCCTATTCCGGCGTGGTCACCGTCACCGTCGACGCCGTGAAGGTGAATCGGGAAGGCATGGAGGAGGCGCTGGGATGGATACGGGCCGGGAACATCTCCACAGCCGGCACTCCGGACGGCGTGGACAGGTTTCAGCAGGCCGTGGAGGGTTTGCATGCGGCGCACGACGACCTGCTCCAGACCATTGCGATTTTGCAGCGCGAGTATGAAGCGCACCCGCCCGACACAGGGGATTACGGCGATGTCACTCCAGAGCAAACGGAGATCATCAGCTGCCAGGTTGTCGCCCGTCGCCTGCAGGCGGCTCTTGAGGAAGCCGAGCGGGCAACCGAAGCTCTGACCACGCTGCGAAGCTCGATCACCGGCCACGAGAGCGTGAGCGGCACGATCGAGGAAATCAACGATGCCGAGGGATGGATCGGCTTGCAGGACGGCCGATGGATCGGGTTGTTGGAGACGCACTATGAAGGCGCCCTGGTCCCAGGCGCGCAGGTGGAAGTCGGGCTGTGGGAAATGGAGGGGGGCTATGGCTTGGCCGACACCCTGGACGTGGTCGAGTCCGGCGCGCCGTTTCCGTCGAATATCCTCAAGGCGATTTGCCTGCACCTGCGCATTGCCCCCAACCAGCCGTATCCGCCATTTTCCCCGGGTTTCTATGTGCTGCATCATCCGGCGGCCTACAGCCACTCGGGAACACTCTGGCTGGAGGAAGGCGTGCGGCTCGCCGTGGTGGGCGGCGGATGCGAGCGCATCAGCGGGGGCGAGTCCATCGTCCGATACCGCGCCAAGCTGGATCTGACTTACACGACTCGTTACGGGTTGAACCGCACGGTGACCCTCGCCACCGGTCTCCGTCCTGCCGACACCCCGGTGCCATTGCCGGCGGACATGCGTTTCGGTGTGCCGGCCGTGTTGGCCATGCACATCCTCCGGTACGAATGTCCCCCCACGGAAGGCCAGTGCAGTCAAACCGAAGTGGTGGCCGTCCTTTCCTACAACCTGATCGTGCGCGCGCGGTATTCCTATGCGGCTGCCATCTACAACCGCACGGTATTCGACCTGGAAGATTCACCTGCCGAAACGAGCGCGCGGGAGGCGCGTGTGGTCAGCATCAGCCGGACCGCCGGCGTGCTGTATCAGGTGGAACAACTCGGTTTTCTGGGGGAAGGTTATTCGTTCCTCTTGGACGAGCAAACGTCATTTCCCAACTTGCTCCCAATCGGTCTCGACCAGCGTTTTGCCATCTACGCCACCGATCTTTGGGATTCCGATCAGATCCTGTTTCCCACGGGGCAACTGGGCGTGACGAACGGCGCCGGCATCTACTGGCCGCGAGTCATCGGACAGCACAACGGGTGCACCTTCTGGTATGGTTGCGCCCTGCCTTTGGTGGTGCGCGATGCCGTGTCCCTATGCGGCAACGCGCCCCACACATTCTACCGCCTGCCCTTCCAGGGGGGGTGGCCCGTGTGGATCATGAGCCAGGCCAATTTCGGCACCTGGAGCCACCACGGGAAGTCCACGTACGCCTTCGATTTCAACGCGCCGCAAGGCACCGTCATTCATGCAGCTCGAGGCGGGATTGTCACCCATGTGGAGGAGTGTTTTTCGCTGAACGGCAAGGTTGAACCTCCCAACCACCTCCATATCAAGCATCAGGATGGCACCGTGGCCTGGTACCTCCATATGCCAATGAATGGCGTGCTGGTTTCCGAAGGACAGCGCGTGTACCGCGGCGACGCTGTCGCCTTGGTCGGTCACACCGGCTGGTCCACAACACCCCACCTTCATCTCGAGGTGCGGGATTCGACCGACTGGAGCATCCCCATCCGGTTTGAAGCCCGGGGGGTCTGTTGGAACGTCATCCCGATCCCTTGTGACCCCAACCAAGCATGCTACATCCCCGAGACTGGGAACATCCTGTTCTCCACCAACAAACGCTGGCAGGATTGAATTTACGTTGCGCCGCAGGTGCCAGCCCGTGGCAAAGCCTGATCCAGAGGGCTTCCCGCGTGAGCAGGATTGGATGAGTGCACCCGCCCCCCGCAGGCGAGGGGACAACCGACAGGCAGCAGTTGGGCCCCCCACGGCCAGGTCCGGGAACGCCAGCCATGCGGCCGCGGGATGCGCGGCCCCGGCGGTCATTCGAGGGCCGGCGGCGCCACCGCCTGGGGAGATTTCACGTGGCGGTCGAACCAGGCGATCCTCTCAGCCAGGGTGTGCTCGACGGACTCGCGCGCGGTGTAGCCGTGCGCTTCACACGGCAGGCTCACGTGGCGCGCGTGTCCGCCGTTGCCTTGGATCGCTTGGTAGAGACGCTCGTGTCCCATCCGGAGCCCACCGCGGCATCCCAAGACGCGCCCCGGGTGGGAGTCCGACGCGGACCGCCTCGCTCGGAGGGGCGTTTTGGAGGGTGATCCCCGTGTAAGGCGGCAGCGGGTGAGGACCGCGGTTCTGGGGATTGATGCGCAGACCAGCCAAGCCAAGCATCGGCCGGGCCAGTTCGGCGATGGACGGATACCGCTCGCGCGCGACGAGCAACCAGCCGTCGCGGGACGGATTCAACACCATGGTCGGCGGAAGCGGAGCGTCAAGCACCTCGAGCACCTCCCGGGGCGGTTTCTGGTAGGTCACTTGGGCGCGCGCAACCCAAGGCGCAATTGTGGCGAGCCCAATCACCAGCAATCCAATGCGGGCCGGACTCCAATAGCGGGCGTTCATCCGGGTGAGTTTTGGCCAAAGCCCGCGCTGTCAGCAATGCCGAATGTGCGGCTTTGGCGCCGCTTCTGCCATGCCCCCTCCGGTGAGGTCTTGCCATGAGTCAACCCGCCGCGAGGGCGGGCGGGGCAAATTTTGGCGATTTCGAGGCTTGACATTCGGGGTGTAGGGGGTAGGCTTTGGCCAATCTCAGTTCAGTGATCGGTCAACCTTGAAGCAATTGCATGGTATGAACTTTCCTTGTCGTCTTTCCCTGTGCGCCCTTGCCCTGACTCTTGGCGTGGCTGCGGCTTCGGCCCAGACCATTTATGTCAATGAAACGTTCGACGGTTACGTCTCCACAGCCGACATGCAGGCGAACTGGGGCTCGGCGGGCCTGGGAACGCTGAGCACCGACTTCGGCAATCCGGCCAACTCGGGCAATCATCCCGGCGGGGCCGTGAACACTTGGATCGGCTCGACGTTTGCCATCACCCCGAGCGATGCGCAGCCGATTGTGCTGACGGCGGACATTTACGACGACGCCACGAGCGTCAGCGAACGGTTGACGGTGGGGTTGCGCAACGGGGCGAACCCGATGTTTGAGATGGGCCATTACCAGACGGTGCCCGACTTCTATGCGGTCCGGATTCTGGCCTTTGCGGGCAACGAAAACTGGGTGCCGATCTCGGCCGGCCTTCTGGCCAGTTCCGGTCAGCCTGCCGGCTGGAACCGTTATCAGGCGACGTTCACCTCGACCGGCCTGACCGTGACCCTCGATCTCGGGATCGACGGCATTATTGACGGCACCTTCACCTCCACGGGGGTGGCGCCGGTGAACCCGTTCGTCGACCTCCGTTTTGGCGGCCCGTCGGGCGTGAGTTCAGCGGGTGGCGGCGCGTATTTTGACAACATCAGCCTGGTGGTCGTGCCTGAGCCGTCCATGGCCGCGCTGGCCGCTCTTGGCCTGTTGGGCTTCGGCACCATGGTTTTGCGCCGGCGCCAGAGCTAGAACTTCAGCAGCGGATTTTCGCGGTCCGCAAGGGGGAACTTGACCCGGGCATGGGTGCGCTGTGCCTCGTACACCGCCGCGACCATTTCGATGGTCCACCGGGCGTCGTGGCCGCTGCAGGCAGGTTGCGTGCTGGTCTCCATCGCGTGAATGAGGCTGCGCACCGGATGCCGGTGATGCTCCGGCCACGGGAAGGCTTCCGGCTCCGGCAGGGGGCGCCAGCGGGGGGTATCGGCGGTGTGGGCCAGGAATGGGGAATCGAGGCCGACGAATCCCAAGCCGTCTTGGTAGGCCATACAGCGCCGGGTGCCGAGAATCTCGAACCCCCAACGTCCCCGCTGTCCCGCCCACGGCCCGCTGGCCGTCACTGAACTCCAATGCAGCATCACGTTCTCCGGGAACGCAAACAGGGCGTGAATGGTGTCGCCCGCCACCCGTATCGGTTCCTTGCCAAAACGCACATCGGCTTTCCCAATGTCGCGCCCGCCGACGGTCACGCTCGCCTGGCACCAGCGCGGATTGCCGAAATAGAATCGCATCAGGTCGAAATCGTGGGTGCCCAGCACGATCATGTCTTCCCCGCCTGCGCGCGCATCCTGTTTGCCCTGGCAGCGGACGGCGCGGACTTGTCCGACCCAGCCTTGGCGCAGCAGGGCGCCGGCTTTCACGAACATGGGCGTCCAGCGCCGGGTGTGGGCGACCACGATCCGGGCACCCTTCCGTTCCGCTGCGGCCAGGATGCGGTCGGCGTCGGCAGGCGTTTCGGTGAACGGTTTTTCGATGAACAGGCTTGCGCCCGCCTCGATGGCGGCCAGGCACATGTCCGGGTGGCAGTCGGGTTGGCGAGGGGCGATCGAGACCAAGTCGGGCTGTTCCCGGCGCAGCATATCGCGGAAGTCCGCGTATTGGCGTGCGGCGCCTGAACGCTGCGCTGCCGTCTGGCGTCCTGCCGCGTCGGGGTCGGCCACGGCGACCACCGTGACGTTCTCGAGGCCGTTGAAAATCTGATCGTAGCCGTGGCCGTAATCGCCGCCCCCGGTGCGTCCGATGATGGCCGCGCGGTACCGTTTGGCGGGAGCGTCGGCCGACCGGGCCGGGGACTTCGCCCAGGCTGCGGCTGCGGCGGCCATGGCGATAAACTTCCTGCGGGTGGTGCGCATAGTCGGCACTCCATCACACTCCGGGCGCTCGTTCAAGCCTTCGTCCGCGGCTGGCGGCGGCGGGGGTGGAAACTCGTCTTAAGCCGTTCTCACGCCGACCAGGCGAAGAGCACCTATGTGACCAGGAGAATTGTTTTCGCGCCACCGGCGCGAAAACATCTGGACTTCTTGGCCCGTGAAACACGTTGCTCGCAGATCAAGTTTGTGCGCTGCAAGGCGCAAGTTGCGGGGCGGTCGTTTTGCATTGCCAGGCCGGCGCCGGCGCGGCACCCTCGGTGCCGCACCATGAACTCGAGTCCGATTGAGTCCGATGGAGATCGCCCCATGATCCCCACGCTGTGTTCATTCAACCCACGATTGTTCCCGCTATGAAACGACCCATCCAATCACCAAAATCCCCCTGCCGCACCGTTGCCGCCCTGGCGATTGCGGGCGGCACGCTGATGGCCTCGCCCTCGCCCGCCGCGACGTTCGCGGAAGACCTGGCGTTTCTCAAGAAGTACGTCGATGTGATCGTGCTCGCGAACCGCTCCGGCAGCGCCCAGGTGGCGATCGTTCCCGCCTGGCAGGGACGCATCATGACCAGCACCGCCGAAGGCGACGGCGGCTTGAGTTTCGGCTGGCTGAACCGCGAGCTGATCGCCTCCGGCACGTTCCAGCCGCACATGAACACCTTCGGCGGCGAAGACCGTTTCTGGCTCGGACCCGAAGGCGGGCAATTCTCCATCTTTTTTGCCAAGGGCGTGCCGTTTGATCTGGACCACTGGTTCACGCCGGCGCCCATTGACACGCAGCCGTTCCGCGTCACCAAGCGGGGCGACACCCGCGCGAGCTTCGCCCACAAGTTCAGCCTCACCAACTACTCGGGCACCGTGTTCAACGTCGAGGTCGACCGCGAGATCCGGATGATGTCGGCGTCCCAGACTTGGCGGCGGCTGGGGTTGGAGGCGGTGCCGGGGTTGAACTTGGTGGCGTTCGAGACCCTCAACAGCATCGGCAACAAGGGGACCGAGCCCTGGACGCCCGAAACCGGCCTGCTGTCCGTCTGGATTCTCGGCATGTTCAATCCTTCCCCCGCCACGACCATCGTGATCCCGATCCGGTCCGGCCCGGAGGCGGAGTTGGGCAAGCCCGTCAACGCGGATTACTTCGGGACCGTGCCGGCGGATCGCCTGGTGGTGAAGGACGACATGGTGTTTTTCAGTGGCGACGGCAAATACCGCAGCAAGATCGGGATCAACCCCAAGCGCGCCCGGCATCCCAAGCGCGCCATGCCCGTGATGGGCAGCTATGACGCCGCCCACAAGGTGCTCACGCTGGTTCAATACTCGCTGCCGAAAAACGCCACCCGCTATGTCAACTCCATGTGGGAAATCCAGAAGGACCCCTATGCCGGCGACGCCGCGAACAGCTACAACGACGGCCCCCCGTCGCCCGGCGCCAAGCCCCTCGGCCCGTTCTACGAACTCGAATCCTCGTCTCCGCCTGCCGCCCTCAAGCCCGGCCAATGGCTGGAGCACATCCATCGAACTGTCCATCTCAGCGGCCCCGAGGAAGCGCTCGACACCGTGGCCCAAGCCGCCCTCGGCGTCACCCTCCAGGACATCGCCCGCGCGCTGCCCAAACCCTAGCGAGCCGCGGGCTCAGACTTTTCGAGGTGGGCAGGAATCACAAACCGTGGGTGTTCATCGAGAGGGCCGTGGGACTGCGTGCGGCTCGCTCCACAAAACCGCTGCGCGGTTTTGTCCCGAAGATGGCATGGAACCCGCCGCGCAGCGGCGGGGCTTCCTTGGGACAGAAACTGGGACGAACATCGAACGCCCAACGCCGAACCTCGAACATCGAATGGCGCTGACGCGCACGCCATGCGCCGGGGCCAATG
>JAFGQR010000054.1 GCA_016935555.1 Verrucomicrobiota bacterium | reverse complement strand
TCGATCATGTGGACCGGGATGCGGATGGTGCGGGCCTGGTCGGCGATGGAGCGGGTGATGGCCTGGCGGATCCACCAGGTGGCGTAGGTGGAGAACTTGTAGCCGCGGCGGTATTCGAACTTTTCGACGGCCTTCATGAGGCCCATGTTGCCCTCCTGGATCAGGTCGAGAAACGAAAGGCCGCGGTTGGTGTATTTCTTGGCGATGGAGATCACGAGGCGCAGGTTGGCTTCGACCATCTCGGTCTTCGCCTGCAGGGCCTTGGCGGCATATTGCCGCAGCTGCTCGTAGCTCTTGAGGTAGTCCGCGTGCGGCAGGCGCACAAACTCCTCCAGCGCCTTGATTTTTCTGTCTTCGGCGGCGATGACGTTTTGTTGCTGGGCCCCCTTGCGCAGGGCCTCCCAGTCCTTGATGGTGCGGAGGCTCATCTGGATTTTGTCGTGGATGTTCTCGGCCACGAGGGCCATTTCCTCGATGACCTTCTGCTTGTAGTAGAACTTCCCGAACATGCTCTGCAACCGATGGTCCAGCTTCTTGAACCGCTTGAACCCGCGCTCCCGGCTCGCCTTGCTCGACCCCGCCCGCCAGCGCGCGTAGCGCGCGTCCACCTGTTGATCGAGCGACCGCACGGCCTTGACCAGTTTCCGCAGGTCGCGCACGTGCTCGTCGCGGCTTTCGATTTTCTTGTCGACGATCACGCGGTCGAACCGTTCCTTGGGCGGCTCGGAGATCAGTTTCTCCGCCAGGGCGATGTGTTCCTTGCCGGCAAAGCCAAACCCATAGATGATCTTCTTGAGTTCGTGTTCGGCGCTTTCGATGCGCTTGGAGATTTCGACTTCCTGTTCGCGGGTGAGCAGCGGCACCTGGCCCATCTGCTTCAGGTACATCCGGACCGGGTCGTCCAGGATGTCGAGCCGGTTCTTGTCATCGTCCTCCTCGGGTTCCGGCTGTTTGACGCGGTCGACTTCCGCCTGGTCGACGATTTCCACCTCGAGATTGCGCAGCTTGATATAGATCTCGTCCAGGTCTTCCGCCGTCACGATGTTCTCGGGCAGCGCGTCGTTGATGTCGCCGTAGGTGAGGTATCCTTGTTCCTGCGCCAGCCGCAGCAGTTCCTTGACCTTGTCCGCCAGCTCCGCGCTGGCCATCCCATTGCCCTCCGTCCCCGGCGCCGCCGGGGACGGGGTGTTCGGTTTGCGCCGGGGTGCGGGCGCGCTCGGGGCGGGGGTCTGCGGGCGGGCGCCGCGGGCGCGCCTGTGGATTCGGGGTTGGGGCTGGGGGCGGCCCGCCGCCACGTGGCCGGCGGTGGGCGTGGTGCCGGTCTTCCTGGGCGCGGGGCAAGGGGCATGCCGGCCGGACGGGGCGCCAGCCGACTTTTTCGCCTTCAATTTAGCCATAAGCATTCAAGGTGCGATCCTGCGCCGACTTCTCAAAGTGAGTCGGGAAATATGATTGTGGGGCGCACGGGAGTCAAGCCGTGTTGCGGGTTCTTTTGGGCGCTTGTTCTCATTCGCGGGGTCGCGGCACGGTCAATCGCACGCGCGTGCCGCCCTGGTCGCCGGGGCCGATGGCGAAGGTACCGCCGATGTCCTGCATCCGCTTGCGCATGTTGGCGAGGCCGTTTCGGGAGCGTGTCCGCTGCTCGTCCACGCCAGCCAGCCCGCGCCCGTTGTCCTCGATGTCGAGTGTGAACCCGTCCTTGTGCAGCACGAGCCGGAGCCGCGCTTCGGTGGCGTGGGCATGGCGGACGACATTGGTGACGGATTCCTTGGCGGCGAGGAAGACGTTGTGGCGCACTTCGGGCGGCAGGGGTGTGCGGGGCAGCGGGTCCGGCACTTCGAGGCGGTAGCGGAGCCCGGCGACGGCCAGGTATTCCTGGGCGTGCTTGCACACATAGGTGACCAGCCCGTCCAGCGTGTCGTTCGACGGGTTGACGGCCCACACGATCTCGTCGAGGACGCGCGTGGTATCGCGGGCGGTTTGGGTGATTTGCCGGGCGTGCTCGGCCACTTCGGCGGGGTGTTGCTTGTCGCTTTCGATCATTTCGCCCAGGAACCCGATCTGGGTGAGGCTGGCGCCCAGCTGGTCGTGGATGTCGCGCGCGATGCGCGAGCGCTCCTTGTCCAGGGCTTCTTCCTGCCTGAGGCGCACCACTTGGCGCTGGAGCTTTTGAGTGGACAGGTAATGGACCACGGCCACGAGGGTGCCCAGCACCGCGGCGGCGCTCCCCGCCAGGAACCACCACGTCCGCCAGAACGGGGGAAGCACGGACACCGCCAGCGTGCTGCCGCCTTCGTTCCACACGCCGTCCTCGTTGCAGGCCGTCACCCGGAATGTGTACTGCCCCGGGGGCAGTTTGCTGTAGCGGGCTGTCCGTGCGTCGCCGGCCTCGGTCCACGCGGTTTCATGCCCTTCGAGCAGGTATTTGAACCGCGCCCGCTCGGGCGCGGCGAGGTTCAGGCTGGTGTAGCGGATTTCGAGGCGTTCCTTGCCGGCGGGCATGACGACGCGGCCGGGGAAGGCGGCGTGCAGCGTGTTGGCGTGTTGGATCTGGCCGTCCAACAACACCGTCTCAATGACCACGGGCGGCGGATGGGTGTTGGGCTGCAGCCGGGCAGGGTCCACCCAGGCCAGCCCCTCGGTTGTCGGGAACCACAGCCGGCCATCGCGGGCCCGGCACGCCCCGGGCTGCGAGCCCTGGGTGCATTCGCCGTTGGGCAGCCCGTCCATGCGGCCATAGGCCCGGCAGGGAACCATGTTCGTGCGGCCTGCGACGAATTCGTTCAGGGCGTGTTTGGAGAGCCGCATGAGGCCGGCGGTGGAACCCAGCCAGAGGAAGCCCCGGCCATCGTCCATCACGTCGCCCACGCTGTTGCTCGCGAGGCCCTCGCGCGTGGTGTAGCGCGTCCACCGCCCCTGGTGAAAACGCACCAGCCCGCTGCCGGTGCCTATCCACAGCACCCCGGCCTCGTCGACGAGCAGGGAGGTGATGCGGTCGCTGGCCAGGCCGTCGGGATGCTTGCGGAACACCGTGAACACGCCGTCGCGCCACCGGTTCAATCCGCCGTCCTCGGTTCCCACCCACAGGTTGCCCTCGGCGTCGTCCGCAATGGCGCGGACCAGGTCGGTTGACAACCCGTCCCGGGTGGTGAACACCTTCCACGCCTGCCCGTCTCCCCGGACCAAGCCCCCCCGAGTGCCGAACCACAGCACCCCCTGCCGGTCCTCATGAATCGCCAGCACGGCCTTCTGAAGGGCCGGCACCCCGGCGACGCGCGGGAACTGGCCTTCGACGAGCATGTGCAGCCCGCCCCAGGTGCCCGCCCAAACCCGCTCCCGGCGATCCACAAACACCGCCCACACGTCCGGGTGCAGCCTTTCCGCGGTGCCGAAGTCCCGCGCGTGGCCGGCTTTCCAGTAAGATGCGCCGGCATTGTTGTAGCCCACCCACAATCCTCCCTGCGCATCTTCGCACACCGAATACACGGCCCCGCTCCGCAACCCGGCCGGCTGCCGAAACACCTTCCGCTTCACCCGGTTCAATCCGCCGCCGTCGGTCCCCACCCACAAATTGCCCTCCCGGTCCAGGCACAGGGACAACACACTCTCGTGCGACAATCCCTGCTCGCGGCCAATCCGGGCCGACTCACCCGCCGGTCCCAGCCAAAACACCCCGCCTTCCGCATACACCGTGACCATCCCCACCACCAGGTTGCCTTCGGCATCCTCACACGCTGCCGAGACGCGCGCGCCGCCGCTCCACGGATAAGGCCCCCAATCCTCTTCGAGGCGGTCCCCGCGCCAGCGCTGCACCCGCCCGTCGGCCAGACGCCAATACCCGCCCCGACGGCTCGCCAGCAGGAAATCCAGGCGATGCTTCACCGGCACATGCTGCATCGGCGCAGGTTCGGAGGGTGCGAAGGGGGTTTGCGTGTCGATGCCCAACTGGTGGCGGTCTGCGCCGACCCACAGGATGCCGGAGTCTTCCAGGATGAGACTTCGGGAAAAGCTGAGCCAATTCGTGCCTTCCAGCACGGTGGCGGTTTCGCCCCGGGCATGCCGCAGCAGCTGGCCATCCGCCAGGTAAAACCAGATCGCGCCCGAGGCGTCCTCGCACGCTCCCCTGAGCCGGCTGTTGCGGCTGCCGCGCCCGATCCCCAGGCTGGTGACGCGGCCCTCCTGGGCCAGCGCCAGCCCCGCCGTGTCGGTGCTGATCCACAAGCGGCGCTGGCGGTCTTCGAACAGGCCCACGATCCGGCTGCTGTTCAAGCCGGGCGTGTTGCCCTCGTCAAAAACCCGGAACTGCATGCCGTCGAACTGCACCAGCCCTCCCAGCGTCCCAAACCACAAATACCCGTCCTGCGTCTGCGTCAGCCCAAACACCGACCCCTGCGGCAGCTTGCGATCCGTGTCCCACCGCTCGATCGTGAACGGCACGTCCGCGTGCTGCGCCTGGCCGGGGGCGCCCCGCAGGCCGCCCGGGACTCCGCCGGCCCACAGGCCCAGCGCGGCCCACAAAAACCAGGCGCCTTGCCGGAGACCGGTCGATGCGCTCGAGCTCACGTGCCGGGGTGCGTCCCTTCCATCGGCCCCGCCGCCGCCACTCCGCCCGGCCCTCGGAGAGGCTCGCGGTCCGATGCGGTTGTGCCGGGAACTGCGGGAACCCTGCCGTGCGCGGCGCGCACGCGGCGTGAGGGGCGCCATGCGCGGGTGAGGGTTCGGGCCGCCCCGGCGGTGGAGGGCGCGCCGTTTGGCGGGCCGCCGGGAAAGACTCGAAGCTTCATGGCGGAGCAGCGTAGCGCAGTGCCCGCGCCGTGAAAAGGGGATTTCACGCGTTGGATTGCCAAGGGCGACCGGTTGCGCCACACTGCCGGCTGCGATGTGCAAACGCTTTTACATCACGACCGCCATTGACTATGTGAATGGCCAGCCTCATCTGGGCCACGCCTACGAGAAGGTCATCACCGACGTCATTGCGCGGGCGCAGCGCGCGCTGGGGCGGGAGACATTTTTCCTGACGGGGCTGGACGAGCACGGGCAGAAGGTGCAGCAGGCGGCGCAGGCCGAGGGGCGGGATCCGCAGGCCTACTGCGACGAGCTGGCGGCGGTGTGGCAGTCGTTTGCGGTCAAGCTGGGGCTGGCGCACAACGACTTCATTCGCACCACCCAGGCGCGGCACAAGACCGTCGTCCAGGCCATGCTCACCAAGCTGCGCGACCAGGGGGAACTGTACAAGGCGCCGTATCGGGGCTGGTATTCGTGGAAGGAGGAGACCTTTCTGACGGACAAGGACCGGCAACCGGATGGCACCTTTGACCCGGTGTGGGGGTCGGTCACCGAGCTGGTGGAAGACAACTGGTTTTTTCGCATGAGCCGGCACCAGCGATGGCTCATCGAATACCTCGAGGCCCATCCCGCCTTTGTCCAGCCGGACTACCGCCGCAACGAGGTGCTGGGATTCCTGCGCCACGAGACCCTGGCCGACCTGTGCATCAGCCGTCCCGCAGCCCGGCTGAGCTGGGGCATCCCGATCCCGTTTGCGCCGGAGTGGGTGAACTACGTCTGGTTTGACGCGCTGACCAACTATTACAGCGTGCCGGCCGCCGCGGGCGACCCCGTGGCGCTCGAGCCGCTGCGGGGCTACCTCGATCTGCCCGCCACGGATTGCCGTCTTTGGCCCGCCGACATCCACGTCATCGGCAAGGACATCCTGAAGTTCCATGCGGTTTATTGGCCCATCATGCTGCATGCGGTCGGCGCCCCCCTGCCCCAGCAGGTGCTCGTCCACGGCTGGTGGCAGAAAGACGACGAAAAAATGAGCAAGTCCATCGGCAACGTCGTCGAGCCCGGCGCCGTGATTGACGCGTGGGGTCTTGACGCGTTCCGGTACTACGTGGTTCGGGAACTCGACATCGGCTCGGACGGGAATTGGACCGATGCGGGTTTTGCGGCGCGTTACGATGCGGAGTTGGCGAACGGCCTGGGCAATTTGGTGCACCGTTCGCTCAGCATGCTCAAACGGTACCGTGGCGGCATCGTGCCGCCCCGCTCCGACGCGCTGGCCGGCGAGGTTCATGCCGCCGCCGAGACCATCACCGCCCTCCTCAGCCAGGGCCGGTTGCAGGCCGGCCTCAAAACGATCTGGAACCTCATCAGCCGCGCCAACCAATACGTCGACCACACCGCCCCCTTCAAACTCGCGAAGGACCCGTCGCAAGCCTCCCGCCTGGACGCGGTCCTTTACACCCTGGCCGAAACCTGCCGCGTGCTGGGCGTGCTTCTCCTGCCGTATCTGCCCGACACCGCCCACAAACTCTTCGGCCAATTGGGTCTGGCCCACCCCCCCGACCGCATCGCCGCGGCCGCCTGGGGCGGCCTGTCGCCCGGCCAGGCCCTCGGCGACATCACCCCGCTTTTCCCCCGCCGCGAGGTGCGGGCCGACCGCTAACCTAGATTGCTCATCCCGCGTCTGCGGGATGAGCAATGCAGGTTAGGGCACGAGGGTCTGGCTTTGCTCGCGCAGGAACTGGGGCACGTAGAACGGACCGAGGGCGTTGCGGCCGGACGAACTGGACGCTTTCCAGCCTCCGACGGACTGGACACCGGGACGGCCGCCGGTGGTGGCGCCGTCGCGGCGGTTGCAGTAGGCCGAGGCGGCTTCGATGCGGTTGAAGAACTCGATTTGCTCCTCCTCAACCCTTGTGAAGATCCCCGCGGCGCGTCCGTGGGCGTCGTCGTTGGCGAGGGTGAGGGCGTCGGTCAGGGAGGCCACCTCGACGATTCCCAGCACCGGCAGAAGGCGCTCCTGCCGGAGGAGGAGCGCGTCGGGGGGCAACTGGTCGAAGATGGCGGGCTGGACATAGAACCCGTGGGCGAGTGCGCCGGCGGTGAGGGTTTTGCCGCCGAACCGCAGGCGGCCTTGTTTGCGGCCGAGGGCGACGGCGGCTTTGTAGTGGGCGACGGCGGCGGCGCTGATCAAGGGGCCGATGGCGGTCTCGGGGTGGAGGGGGTTGCCGACGTTGAGGGCGGCGGTGCGCTCGAGGATGAGGGGGATGAGGCGTTTGGAGACGTTGCGGTGGGCGTAGACCCGCGAACAGCCGGCGCAGTGCTGGCCGTTTGCGGCGAAGGCGGATCGGACGATGCCCTCTGCGGCGGCTTCGAGGTTGGCGGAGGGCATGACGATGACCGCGTTGTTGCCGCTCATGGCGGCGAGGCAGGGTCGGGGGCTGGGGCTGGCCGCCAGGCGCATGAGGGTCAATCCCACGGGGGTGCTGCCTGTGAATGCGAGACCGTTGATCCCCGGATGAGTCGCCAGCGCCTTCACCACCTCGCGTCCCGGCCCCGTCAGCATGTTGAACACGCCCACCGGCAGGCCTGCGTCGTGCAACAGCCCGTTGAACCGGGCGCCCATCAGAGGCGCGCGGCTGGAGGGCTTGAACACGACGGTGTTGCCGCCGGCGAGGGCGGCGACGGCGTTGCCGGCGGGGATGGACAACGGGAAGTTGAAGGCGGTGACGAGGGCCCAGACGCCGTGGGGGCGGAGTGAACATTGGTTATGTTCCCGGGGGGCGCCGTTCATGCGATAGGCGAAACCCTGGTGCCGTTCCGTCTGCTGACAGTAATAGAGCATGGTTTCGATCGCCTCCTCGACTTCGGTCATGGCGTCCGGCTGGCATTTACCCACTTCGAGGCTGACGAGAGCGGCCAGTTCGTGGCGATGGCTGGAGACGAGTTCGGATGCTTTGCGCAGGTAGGCGACGCGTTGCTGCCAGCCGAACTCGCGCCAGAAGCGGCCCGCCTGGGCTGCTGTTGCAACCGCCTTGTCCACAAGACCTCGCGTGGCTTTCTGGAACCTTCCCGCGGCAATTCGAGTGTCGGAAGGCAGGACCGTCGCAAAAGTGCCCGCCGGGGATTTGACCGAATGTCCGTTGATCCAGATCCCGTGGGTTTGACCTAACCGCTTGCGGGCCAGCACCAAAGCGCCTTCAAACGCATGGTGGAACTCGTCACCCTGCGCCGCCAATGAGGTTCGCTCGCCAAGTTCCATAGGCTGCGTCTGCTCCGTGCTTCAGCCCTCAACATACGCCATTCCTAAGAAAGGGCAAACCCGCCCGAGGCTGGAATCGGCGCAGAGGGCTCGGCGGGCACCCGAGGAACACCTGGATTGCCCACCAATCGCCGACGCATCCGTTTGAGGCTGGACGTCCGCCCGGCGATGTTCAGCGCCCGATGCCCAGCCCGCGGCCCAGCGTCACCGACTGTCCCGCCCGGAGGGTCAGCTGTGTTGTGTGGAATCCGCAGCGCACGGGAACCGTGCCCGGCCGCGAGGCGCGGATGACTGCCCGGTTCAGGGCGCCGTCCTGCCATTCGAGGTCGATCTCGAATCCGCCGCGGGCGCGCAATCCCTTGACGCGGCCTGCGGGCCAAGCCTTGGGGAGGGCGGGCAACAGGTCGAGGGGGCCGGCATGGGACTGCACCAGCATTTCGCACACGGCGGCGGTATACCCGGAGTTGCCGTCGATTTGGAATGGCGGGTGAGTGTCGAAGAGATTGGGCAGGAGATTGCGGGTGAGGAGGCCGCGAATCATGCGATGCGCGTTTTCGGCGTGGGCCAGGCGGGCCCACAGCGCGCAGCGCCACGGCCAGGTCCAGCTTCGGCGGCTGTCGCCGGCGGTGCCGCGGGCCTCGAGCGAAACGGCGGCGGCCCCGGCCAGTGCCGGAGGCGAGGGCGAGGATGGCCAGCAAGGGTTTCAGGGGGCAGGCTGTGCGGGGGGAGGCATGGAACGGGTCGGGGCGGGCACGCGCGAACCGGCGTCGGGGGGTGGGGCAGGGTTTATCGTCCGCAGCACTGTTTGTATTTTTTGCCGCTGCCGCAGGGGCAGGGGTCGTTGCGGCCGACTTTGGGGCCGGTGCGGACGGGTCTGGCTTTGGCGACGGCCTCGACGGCTTCGCTGACGACGTCGCTGGGTTTGGGTTCGGCGCTGGTGCCGGAGCTGGAGGTGGAGGTGGTGCCGAAGGCGCTGGCGGCCTGGTGGACGGTGTGCTGGGGGAGTTGTTGGAAGAACTGCTCGAAGGCGGCGCGGCTGGACGCGCTGCGGAAGATGTTCTGGCAGATCTCGCTTTTGATGTCGACCATGAGGTCATCGAACATCTTGTAGGCTTCGGCTTTGTATTCGATGAGGGGGTCGCGCTGGCCGTAGGCGCGCAGGCCGATGCTGTTGCGCAGGCCGTCCATGTTGTAGAGGTGCTCCTGCCAGAGGCGGTCGATGGCACTGAGCACGATGAACCGTTCCACCGACGCCAGCGCGTCCGGGTTTTCGCAACGGATTTTGAGGTCGTAGGTGTCGCGCACCTTCTGGGTGAGAAACCGGCAGACGCCGAACTGGTGCGGGGTGAGGCCGTCGAAGAGGGATCCCTTGACGGGGGGTTCGGAGCCGGCTTCGCCGGCCCGGACCAAGTCGGCTTCGGGGATGCCGAGGGGGAAGGTGAGGTTCACCCAGTCGGCGAGGCTGCGGACATTCCAGTCGCGGGGCTCGGCTTTTGGGGAGGTGAACTGCTCGATTTTCTGGACGACGACCTCTTCCATGATGTCCATGAGGCGGTCGCGGACGTCGGTGCCGTGGATGATTTCGTTGCGGAAGCCGTAGATGACTTCGCGCTGTTTGTTCATGACGTCGTCGTATTCGAGCGTGCGTTTCCGGATCTGGAAGTTATGTTGTTCGACGCGTTTCTGGGCCTGTTCGATGGAGCGGTTGAGCATGAAATGCTCGAGTTCCTGACCTTCCTCAAGCCCCATTTTCTCCATGTACTTGACAATCTTGTCCGAGCCGAACAGGCGCATCAGGTCGTCCTCAAGCGCAATGAAGAAATGCGAGGAGCCGGGGTCGCCCTGGCGGGCGCAGCGGCCGCGCAGCTGGCGGTCGATGCGGCGGGCTTCGTGCCGTTCGGTGGCGAGGACGTGCAGGCCTCCCAGCTCGGGAATGCCGGGGCCCAGTTTGATGTCGGTGCCGCGTCCGGCCATGTTGGTGGCGATGGTGACGGAGCCGCGCTGGCCGGCGCGGGCGATGATTTCGGCTTCCTGCTGGTGGTATTTGGCGTTGAGGACGGAGTGGATGATGCCGAGCTTTTTGAGCATTTTGGAGAGGAGCTCGCTGACTTCGACCGAGATGGTGCCGACGAGGATGGGGCGGCCCTGGGCGTGGACGGTTTGGATTTCGTTCATCACCGCGTTGTACTTCTCGCGCTTGGTCTTGTAGACCGTGTCGTTGGCGTCCTTGCGGATGCACGGCTTGTTGGTGGGGATCACCAGGACGCCCAGCTTGTAGATGTCCCAGAATTCGGACGCTTCGGTTTCGGCGGTGCCGGTCATGCCGGCCAGTTTATGGTAGAGGCGGAAGTAATTCTGGATGGTGATGGTGGCGTAGGTCTGGGTTTCCTTTTCGATTTCGACGCCCTCTTTCGCTTCGACGGCCTGGTGCAGGCCGTCGCTCCAGCGGCGGCCGGTCATGAGGCGCCCGGTGTTTTCGTCCACGATGATGACCTTGTTCTCCTGGATGACGTATTGGACGTCGCGGAGGTAGAGGCAGTAGGCCTTGAGAAGCTGCGAGATGGCGTGGATGCGCTGGGCCTTGGCCTCGAACTCCTGCTGAAGCCGCGTCTTCATCTCGAGCCGCTTGCGGACGTCGGTCTCCGGGCCGTTGTCAATCTCGTGGAAAGCCATCACGAGGTCGGGCATCATGAAGGCTTCGGGATCCTTCGGGCTGAGGTAATTGCGGCCCTTCTCGGTCAGGTCGGCCTCGTGGCCCTTCTCGTCCATGGCGAAGAACAGCTCCTCCTTCTGGGCATAAAGCTCCTTCTTGGTCTGGTCGGCATGCAGTTCGAGTTCCGCCCGGTTCATCAGCTTGAGGTTCTCCGTGTTCTCCAAAACGCGCAGCAGCCGCTCGGCGCGGGGCTGTCCCATCTTCACCTTGTAAAGCAGCAGCCCGATTTCGCGCTCGAGCAGGCCACCGTCCGCAGGCATGCTGCCGTCCTCCGGATGCAGCTTTCCCATGAACTGTTCGGCTTGGGAGAGGAAGCGTTCGCACAGGCGCTCCTGGGTGCGGACAAGGCCCTCGACCTGGGGTTTGTAGCGGGCGTATTCGTTGTTGTCCGAGGAGACGACCGCCGGGCCGCTAATGATGAGGGGGGTGCGCGCCTCGTCGATCAGGATCGAGTCCACCTCGTCCACGATCGCGTAGTAATGCCCGCGCTGCACCTGGTCCTCCGCCCGCGACGCCATGCCGTTGTCGCGCAAATAATCGAATCCGAACTCGGCGTTGGTGCCGTAGGTGATATCGCAGTGATACTGCTCGCGCCGCACATGGGGCGGCTGGTCATGCAGAATGCAGCCGACCGTCAGGCCCAGAAACCGGTAAATGGCCCCCATCCATTCGCTGTCGCGCGCCGCCAGGTAATCGTTGACGGTCACCACGTGGACGCCCCGCCCGCTGAGCGCGTTGAGAAACACCGGCATGGTGGCCACCAGCGTCTTGCCTTCCCCGGTCGCCATCTCGGTGATCTTGCCCTGGTGCAGCGCGACCCCGCCGATGAGCTGCACGTCGAACGGGATCATGTCCCACTTCGACGGGTGGCCGCGAACCTGGATCTCCTGCCCGATGAGGCGGCGGCAGGCGTTCTTCACGGCCGCAAAGGCCTCCGGCATCACCGCGTCCAACTCGCGGCGCAGTTCCTCCGGATCCCGGATCGCCGAAAGCCGCCTCTTCCACGCCGCCGTCTTCTCCCGCAGCGCCTCCTCGGTCAGGGGCTGATACGACTGCTCGAATTCGTTGATCGTGGCCACCAGGGGCCGGAGCCGCCTGACTTCGCGGTCGTTCTTGGAACCGATGATCTTCTTGACGATAAATCCAATCATGCAAAATCCTGTCTGAAACCTACGGGAAGCCCCCAGGGGCGTCAAAAGGAATTCGGGCCGGCCGGCGCGATGGGGGCTGCAAGCGGAAAATGGTTGCTTGATCTCCCGGCCGGTGCGATAAACGTTGCCGGTTGCAATGAACGCGTATCCCATGCAAAACCAGAAACTGACTCTCGTGAAGAACCTGTTTGTCTCGGTGGCGGCGGCGTGCCTGCTTGCGGGTTGCGCCCGGACGTTGCCTGACGTGGGCACGTACACGGATGCCTCGGGCTTGTCGACCAGCCTGCTGGAAAACAACCGCCTTCCCAGCCCCGTCGAGCCGCCCCGGGAAATTGTGTATCTGAACGCATCGCGGATCTTCAAAACGGCGACGGAGGCGGTGTATTACCTGGAAGTGGAGTACATGGCGCGGAAGGAGACTGGCCTGTTGGACATCCCCTACGGCCAGACGCTCACCCTGGTGCTCGACGGCCGGGCGCGGAAATTCAGCGGCGCGGGCAGCATCAACCTGCGGCAGGGCGGCAGCGAGCAGATCGTGCGCGAGCGCGCGCTTTACCAGGTGACGCGCGAGGACCTGCAGAGGATCGCCTCCGCGAGGAAGGTGGAAGTGCAGATCAAGGGGAACAACGGCCTGGTGGTGCGCGAGTTTGACCAGGAGAACCACAAGCGGTTCCGCCTGTTCGTGATCACCTACGCGGGCTGAGCCCCGGGGCCCGGCTACGGGGAGTCGCGCCGGGGGGGGGCGGCGCGTTTGAGGAACCGGAACAGGTCGTTGTCGGTGGTGAGGATGAGGCTGGTGTCGTTGGTCAGGACCTGTTTGTAGGTGTCCATGGTTTTCAGGAACTCATAGAGTTCGGCGGCCTGGGGGCTTTGGTTGTACGCGGCGGCGTAGATCTCCGTGGCCCGCGCATCGGCCTTGCCTTCGATCTCCTGGATCTTCCGGTAAGCCTCGGACTCGATGGTCTGCAGATCCTTCTGCTTCTGGCCGAGGATTTTGGCGGCCTCCCCCGCACCCTCCGAGCGGAAACGGTCGGCGATTTGCTGCCGTTCGCTGATCATCCGCTCGTAGATGCGCTGCTGGACGGTGGGATTGTAATTGATGCGTTTGAACTGGATGTCGAGCAGCTCGATGCCGAAGACGGCGACCTTGGGCGCCGCGTTGTCGAGGATGTCCTGTTGGACCCTGGCGCGGCCTTTGCGGATCGGGTAAAGCTGGCCCACATTCCCGCGCACCAGCTCGATGGTCGCATCCAGCTCGGGCACGCGGTTCGTCCGGGTGCGGACGACTTCGATCAATTCATGCTTGGCGATCGCGTTGCGGATCTCGCTGCCCAGAATGTCATCAAGCCGCGACAGCGCGCTCCGCTCGTCGCGCAGGCGCAGAAAATAGGTCTTCAGGTCGCGGATGCGCCATCGCCCGAAGGCATCGACCACGATGTAGGTCTTGTCCTTGGTGGGCATGTCGCCGGGGCGGCCGTCCCAGCGCAGGACGCGTTTTTCGAAGCGGTTGACCTCCTGGATGAAGGGGATTTTGAAGTGCAGGCCGGCGTTGGTGACGGCGCCGGCGACGGGTTTGCCGAACTGGGTGACGATGACCTGTTCGGTTTCGTTGACGGTGTAGAGGGCGGGCAGCAGGAGCAGGAGCACCGCCAGCACGGTGACGGCGGCGCCCATCCAAGGGTGCAGGGATTTCATGGGCGTTGGGGGCCGGAATGGAGTTGCAGCAGCGGCAGCAGCTGGGGGGCGTTCTCGTCCAGGATGATTTTGGGTCCCAGCTGGGGCAGAACCTGCCCGAGCGTTTCGAGATGCAGCCGGCGCCGCGTCACCTCCGGCGCCTTCAGATACTCCGTCAGCAGCGCCTGGAACCGCAGCGCGTCCCCTTCGGCCTGGTTGATCCGCTTGATGGCATAGCCCTCCGCCGTGCTGATCTTCTCCTCCGCCTCCCCCCGCGCGCGGGGCACCGCCTTGTTGTATTCGCCATTGGCCACGTTGACCAGTTTCTCGCGTTCCTGCTGCGCCTGGTTCACCTCGTTGAACGACGGCTGCACCGGCGGAGGCGGATTCACGTTCTTGAGCTGCACCTGGTCCACGCTCACGCCAAGCTCGTAGCGCCCGGCGACGGCTTGCAGCCGCTTCAAGGCCTCGATCTCAATCTCCTGCCGCCCAATCGTGATCACCTCGTCCACCGTCCGGTCCCCCACCACCTCCCGCATCACCGCCTCCGAAAGATCCCGCAGCGTTTCTTCGGGGTCGCGGAAGTGGAACAGGTAGGTCTGCGGCTCGGTGATGCGGTACTGGACGATCCATTCCACGGTGGCCGCGTTCAGATCCCCGGTGACCATGCTCCGCTCGGCCTCCTGCTCGTCGCGTCCGCCGTGCTGGGTGGGGTTGGTGCCCCCCGGGGTGCCAAAGCCAAACTCCTGTTTCAGCTGCCGCCGGACGGGCACCGCGGCCACCTGGTCCACGCCGAACGGCAGCTTGAAGTGCAGCCCGGGCTCGACGGTCTTCACATACCGGCCAAAGCGCAGGATGATTCCCTGCGACTCGGCTTGGACCGTGTAAAACATCGTGAGCAGCCCAAGGCCCAGCACCACGGCCCCCGCAATGGCCGCCACCGGTTGATAACGCACCTCGTAATACGTGTTCCCAATCCGCACAGTCATCTCGAACCCATCCTGCCACATACCGCCCCCGGCGGTCAAACAGCAATCGCCACCCGTCGCGCGGGCGAGTGTCCGGGCCTCGCGCAACTCCACGAACCGCCTTTGTGTTCCCCGCAGCGCGAGCGCCGGATTCCGCATTGCGCCTGCCCCCGGTGGGCTGCCTGCGCCCCGTTGCCGCCGCGAAGGCGCTCTCCGAGGGACCGGCGCGCAGATTGCCGGCTGCCCGGTTCCGGCGCGTCCGGCTCAACTGCGCCAGTCCAGGGCGCGCTTTTTGACCTCGTAGAGCACGCCCACGCCGAGAATCCCCAGAAACGTCAATGTCCCGAAAAACGCCAGCGGCCGTGCGCCGGGGTTGCCGAGGAGGTCCCGGTAGGCGACGGCGAGGGGGTAGAGGAAGACCACTTCGATGTCGAAGAGGATGAACAGCATGGCCACCAGGTGGAACTTGACGGAGAAGCGCGGGCTGGGGCCGCCCATGGGCGGCTTGCCGCACTCGTAGGCGGTGTCCTTGGCGCGGTTGCGGCGTCCCCGTTTACCCAGGAGGGCCGACCCGACGAGCATGGACAGCGTGAAGCCGATCGCCAGCAGGAGCAGCATCAGCACCGGCACATACTGCGTTGACTGCGAGTCGTTCATCCCCGCCACCATAGAGAGCCCGCCGGCCCTGGCAAGCCGAATGAAGCCAGCCTTGCCGAACGGGGGCGAAGACGAGGCAACATTGGGGCTTGACGTGCGCGGGGGGTCCGTTTAATTTCGGTGTCGATGCTGAGAATTCGACAAGTGGTGCTGCGGGTGGTCGTCGTTAGCGACGGCGCCGTAGGTGCTTGTCGAAATTGAACACAGATTTCAACAAGAACCCACGGCCGCCAGACGGTCGTGGGTTTTTTCTTGCCCGCGGCCCGAGGCTCCAACCACAAAAGGTCATGAACAAAACCATAGCACTGAAAAAGACGAGAACCGCCGCACCGGCTGCGCGTGCCGAGGTGGGGCGGATGATGCAAGGCAGCGAGATCCTCATTGAGGCACTGGAGCGGGAGGGGGTGGACACCATCTTCGCCTACCCGGGCGGCGCGAGCATGGAGGTGCACCAGGCGCTGACGCGGTCCAAGAAGATCCGCACCGTGCTGCCGCGGCACGAGCAGGGCGGGGCGTTTGCCGCCGACGGATACGCCCGGGCCAGCGGCAAGGTGGGCGTCTGCATGGCGACCAGCGGGCCGGGCGCCACCAACCTGGTCACATCGATGGCGGACGCGTGGATGGATTCGGTGCCGCTGGTGGCCATCACGGGGCAGGTGGCGCAGCACATGATCGGGAAGAACGCCTTTCAAGAGACCGACATTTACGGCATGACGCTGCCGGTCGTGAAACACAGCTACCTGGTCACCCACGTCAACGACATCCCGCGCGTCGTGAAGGAGGCGTTCCACATCGCGCGAACCGGCCGGCCGGGGCCGGTGCTGATCGACATCCCGAAGAATGTGCAGCAGTCCCGCACCCGCCCGGTGTGGCCCCGGAGCGTCGACCTGCGCGGCTACTCCCCGCACCCCAAGGCGGACGATGTGGCGCTGAACGAGATCATCGG
The DNA here is from genome assembly GCA_016935555.1 of Verrucomicrobiota bacterium. Taxonomy (GTDB): domain Bacteria; phylum Verrucomicrobiota; class Verrucomicrobiia; order Limisphaerales; family JAFGQR01; genus JAFGQR01. The sequence continues at coordinate 18,413 of JAFGQR010000054.1, read as the reverse complement.
CTTGATCGAAAAATCCGAGCGCCCGCTGCTCTACTGCGGCGGCGGCATCATCTCCGCCAACGCCAGCCGCGAGCTGCGCGAGTTCGTGGCCGCCACCCAGATCCCGGTGACGACCACCCTGATGGGCTGCGGGGCGTTTCCGGAGGAGGAACCCCTGGCGTTGCGCTGGCTGGGCATGCACGGAGCCGCCTTCGCCAACTGGGCGGTCAACGGCGAGTTCGCCCCCGGCAAATCGCCGGGGGACCCGTGGGTCCAAGTGCGCGAGGGCGCCGACTTGCTCCTGGCATTCGGGGTGCGGTTCGACGACCGGGTGACCGGCAAGGTGGACGAGTTCTGCGAGCACGGGACGATCGTGCACATCGACATCGACCACTCCGAACACAACAAGAATCGCAAAGTCCAGCTGCCCATCGTCAGCGACATCAAGGATGCGCTGGACCGGCTGAACCGCATGATTCGCGAGCGCCCGATCCGGAAACGCTTCGGCGGCTGGCATCGGCAGATCGCCGAGTGGAAAGCCAAGGCGCCCTTCAACTACCGCGTGACGCGCGAGGTCGCCCAGTCGCAGCACATGCAGGAGCACCTCCGGGGCATGGAGGACGAGGTCATCCTGCCCCAGATGGCCATCGAGATGCTCTACGAGATGACCCGCGGCGACGCCATCATCACCACCGGCGTCGGCCAGCACCAGATGTGGAGCGCGCAGTTTTACAAGTTCAAGCAGCCCCGCCAATACATCACCAGCGCCGGCCTCGGCTCGATGGGCTTCGGCTACCCGGCCGCCCTCGGCGCCAAGGTCGCCTGCCCCGGCCGCCAAGTGGTCGACATCGACGGCGACGGCTCCTTCCTGATGAACATCCAGGAGCTGGCCACCGCGCACATCGAGCAGATCGCCGCCAAAGCCATGGTCCTCAACAACCAGCACCTCGGCATGGTGATGCAGTGGGAAGACCGCTTTTACGCCGGCAACCGCGGACACACCTATCTCGGCAACCCGAACAACCGCAAGCAGATCTACCCCGACTTCGTGCAGATCTGCCGCGGATTCAACGTCACGTGCGAACGGATCATTTTCAAACGCGACCTCAAAGCCGCCCTCCGGCGCATGCTCGACGCCGACCAACCCTACGTCCTCGATATCATCACCCCCTACACCGAACACGTCTTCCCCTTCATCCCGGCCGGACGCCCCGTCGCCGACATGATCTTGCAGACCTGACGCACACACCCACCCCAATCCCTGAAGCCGCGTCCCGCTGGCTGGCAAACGGCTCAGGCACCCGGCCCCGGCAGCGGCCGAAAAACGGGCTTTATTGTCGGGCGGCTTTCTGCTACGGTGACACAAATCCGTTACCGACAGCACATTGAATGCGCCCATGGCGATCCGCTGGAAAGGCACGGCACCGGGGCAAGGCATCTTATAGAGCCTCATGCCCCATGCGCCGGACACACCTTGAGCCGGAATGCCGCAGGCGAGGTCCCGAAACCCCAGCGACTTCTCATGAAAACGCAGCATCTTTCGCATGGCCTGGCTTTCGTTGTCGTGCTGGCCCTGGCCTGCGGCGCCCACGCCCAACCCATCCTCAGCCTGGACGTTGACGAGCGCGGGGTCACTCCCATCACCCACCCGGGATTCGAGTCGTTTTTGATCACTTCGGATGGCGGCACGGCGGCGCAGACGGCGCCCACGACCCGGAATTTCGGCGCGCTGAGCGTGACGTTGTCGCTGGGCGGCGGCGCGGCGAACTACGACGACCGGCAGCGGGACACGCCGGTCGACAGCGGCGAGTTCACCCAATCGCTGCTGCTGCGGGATTTTGTGTTTTGCGGGTCGTCCACCCCCGGCACGGGGCTGGACGTGACCGTGGACGGCTTGACTCCCCATACCGCCTACCGGTTCACGATCTGGTCGTTCGACACCGGCAGCACGGGCAACCGGGTGTCGGACTGGAGTGTCAGCGGGATTCCGGTGGTGGAGGATTACGTGTTCAACGGATCGATCCTCCCCACCAACAACACGCACTACCAGTTCAGCTTCAAAGCGCCCGCCGACGCGGGCGGCCAGGTTGTCATTCAGGGCCGGCGCGACGCCGCCACGCCCTCGGCCGGCAGCGTCTTCATCAACGCGCTCCAAATCGAGCCGGCCACGGCCGATCCGCCCCCCGGCGCCTTCAGCATCACGCCGCTCAACCCCGCCGCGTCCTCAGGCTCCACCGTCACCTTCAGCGCGTCGGGGTATGACCCCACGCCGCTGCTGTTCCAGTGGCAACGCAGCGACGGCGGAGGCGGCTTCACCAACATCCCCGCCGCCAACGCACCGTCTTACACGACCGCCTCGCTCCTCATGAGCGACGACGCCAGCCAGTTCCGCTGCGTCGCCAGCAACCCCTTCGGATCCACCCCCAGTGACCTTGCCACCCTGACCGTCTACGAGGACACCAACGCGCCCACCGTGCTGAACGTCCAGACCGAATACCCGTATACGGACGTGGTGGTGACGTTTTCGGAGCCGGTGATTCCGGGCGAAGCGACGGATTGGGCCAACTACTACCTGGAGATCGAGGGCCAGGTGATGTTCACGAACATCAGCATGCTGGATGATCGGACGGTGTGGTTGCGCACCGACCAGACCATGCAGGAAGGCCAGAGCTACACCCTCATGGCGGCCAATATCCACGACCTCTCGCCCCTGCCCAACATGCTCGCCGAAACCAGTTTCGTCTTCACCGCCGTCACATGCCTCAGCATCGATTTCAACGAGCGCGGCGACACCGCCACCACCCAGCCCCTCTTCAACCCCTTCGAAATTGACTCCGAAGGGAGCGCCACCCAGATCCAATCCAACGCCACCACACGCGCCTTCGGCACCCTCCAGGTGTCCCTGTCCGGCGCGGGCGCCAATGCCGGCTACGACGACCGGCTGCGCACCACACCGGTCAACCAGGGCGCCTTCACCGAATCGATGCTGCTGCGCGATTTCGTGTTCAGCCGCACGACCACAACCGGCGAGGGGCTGGATGTGCGGGTGGCGGGATTGACGGGCGGCGCGACTTACCAGTTTACGGTCTGGTCCTTTGATTCGGTCAGCTCGGGCAGCCGGGTGTCGGACTGGAGCGCCGACGGGTGGCGGGTGAAGGACAATCACGTGTTCAACGGCAGCCAGTTGCCCACCAATAACAGCCAATACCAGTTCAGCTTCAAAACCACTGCCCCTCCTTCCGGCGAGGTGTTGATTGCAGGCCGCCGCGACAACTCGACGACCTCGGGCGAACTGGCGGTGTTCATCAACGCCTTGCGCCTCGAAGTGGCCACGCCCGATCCTGTCGCGATCCTGCAGAATCCCACCCCGGTGACCGTCTATGCCGGCGGGCACGCCATTTTCTCCGCACAGTTGGGCGGCACGCCGCCGTTTGGCCTGCAGTGGCAGAAAGGCGGGGAGGATGTTCCGGGGGAGACGAACCTGACGCTGGTCGTGTATGGGGCCCAAGCCGACGATGCGGGGCTCTATCGGTTGATGGCCACCAATGCCGGCGGCACGGCGACGAGCAGCGATGCCCAACTCGACGTGCTGCCCGTCGACAGCCTCACCACCGGCCTGATCGCCCACTGGCCGCTGGACGCGCTGGCCGAAACGACCCCCGACCTGACCCCCTTCGCGCAGGACTTGACCACGACGAACCTCGAGCCGGCGAACCTCGTCGGAGGCATGTTCGGGAGTGCGTTCGAGTTCAACGGCACCAACGCGCTGGCGTGGCGGCAGGACACCGAACCCGGCGGCCTGCCGGCGGTGGCGTACCCGGCCTACACCGTGGCGCTCTGGGTCAAGGGCGTCGGTGTTGGCCAGTCTGACCGCCGCGTGTTCGCCGAGTCGGCCAACACCAACAACACCCCCCTGCTGACCGTGGGCACTGCCGTCCACGGCACCAACGGCACCGTGGACATCTACATCCGCAACAACAACAACACGGCCCCCGTCAATCACCTTCTCTCCGGCCTCGAAGCGTTCGACGGCGCCTGGCATCACATCGCCTGGGTGGACAACAACGGCTACGGCCGCATCTACGTCGACGGCATTCCCGACACCAACGAGGTGGTGTATCCGCGCGGGGTGCTGACGCCCAACGTGGTGACGGTCGGCGGCTTGGTGCGCGCCGAGCCCAGCCACTGGTTCACAGGCAGCCTCGACGACGTCGCGGTCTGGAGCCGATCCCTGTCCCAGGCGGAAATCCAGCAGGTGATGCAGCACGGGCTGGCGCCGAAGGTCGAGATCCTGACGATCCAACTCGGCGCCGGCGAGTTGATTCTCACGTTCGACACAACCCAGCCGGCCGCCACCCACCAGATCGTCGCCAGGGCCGACCTGGCCGATCCGTGGACGGAGGTGGCGGAGGCGCAGTTTGAGAGCCAGGGAGGCAGCCGGATGACGGCTGCGTTCCCCACCCCGCCAGCACGGCAGATGTTCTACGGGGTGCGCCTGGTGCCGTGATCCAATCCGCCGTTCCGGCTCCCCGTTGTTTGCAACGCACACCGAATCCTGTGGCGCAGCGCTGTGGCGCGGCGCTGCGCTCACCCCATCCTATGATCCACCGCCGTTTGTCGCCTGTTCCCTGCCTGCTGGGAGCCGCCTTGTTGCTCGCCACCCTGCCCGCCAACGCCGCCTTGCGCATCTCCGAGTTCATGGCGGAAAACGACGGCTTCCTGCGCGACGCCGACGGCGACACGCCGGACTGGATTGAGCTGCACAACGAAGGCGCCGCACCCGCCAGCCTGGCCGGATGGCATCTGACCGACGACCCCGCCAACCCGGCCAAGTGGACCTTCCCCGCCATCACCCTGGAACCCGACGCCTACCTGGTCGTCTTCGCATCCGGCAAGGACCGCGCCGCGGCCGGCGCGGAGCTGCACACCAATTTCCAGCTGGACAACCAGGGGGATTACCTGGCGCTGGTTGAGCCCGACGGCGTCACGGTCGCCCAGGCGTTTGCCCCGGCCTTCCCCCCGCAACGTTCCAACGTCTCCTTCGGCGCCGCCCAGCAAGTCATCCTCTCCCCCTTGCTCGCCACCGGCGCCCTTGCCCGCATCCACGTCCCAACCAACGATGCGCTGGGAGCCTCGTGGACCGTGGCGGGGTTTGACGATGCGACCTGGCTGGCGGGGCCGACCGGGGTGGGGTATGACGCGTTGAACCCGACCAACGCCCCGGGAACCACAGTGGTGTTGCGGGTCGATTTCAACGAGCGCGGCAACAGCGCCAGCACGACACAAACCGGGTTCAGCGCCTTTGAAATCAACACCGCCGGCGGCAGCACCACCATCCAAACCAACCCGACCGTCCGCACCCTGAACGGCATCACCCTTACCCTGTCCCACACCGCCCCCGAGGGCTACGACGACCGCTTGCGAAGCACCCCGTCCAACTCGGGCAGCTTCACCGAATCGTTGCTCCTGCGCGATTTCGTCTTTTCCCGCTCCCAAACCAGCAACGGCGGGTTGGACCTGGGACTGGCCGGGTTGCTGGCCGGGCAGCCCTACCGGATCACCCTGTGGTCCTTCGACACCGGCAGCCCGGGATCGCGCGTGTCCGACTGGTTCGCCAACGGGATCCCGGTGCGGACGGACTACACGTTCGGCGGCCAGAACCTGCCGCTGTCCAACGACGACTACCGCTTTACCTTCACGGCCACGGCCGACGCGTCGGGCAGGCTCCTGATCTCCGGCCGGCGCGACTCGTCCAGCGTGGACAGCAGAGGCGAGGCGAGTTTTGGGGTGTTCCTCAACGCGCTGCAGGTCGAGGTCGAGGGCTACCGCGCCCAAATCGCCACCGACCTCCAGGCCGCCATGCACCACCGCAACGCGTCCGCCTTCATCCGCCTGCCGTTCCAAGTCCCCAACCCGGCCGCCTTCCACTACCTGACGCTGCGGCTCAAGTACGACGATGGATTGGTGGCCTATATCAACGGCCACGAAGTCGGCTCCCGCAATGCCCCCGCGTCGCCGGCATGGGACGCCGCCGCCACCGCGGCTCACGATGCCGGCCAGGACACCCCATTCGACGAGATCCTCATCGCCGATCCGGGCAGCCTCCTCGTGGCCGGCACCAACCTGCTCGCCATCCACGGCTTGAACCTCAACGCGGACGACACGGATTTTTTGGTGCTCCCCACACTCGAGGGGCTGGTCGTCAACACCTTCGCCGACCGCTACTTCACCCCTCCCACTCCCGGCGCCCCCAACATCGAAGGATTCCTGGGATTCGTCGCCGATACCACCTTCAGCGTCGACCGCGGCTTTTTCGACGCGCCGTTCCTGGTGGAAATCTCCTGTGCCACCCCCAACGCCGAGATTCGCTGGACCCTCGACGGCAGCGCGCCCGGGGCCGCCCATGGTGCCGTGTATGCAGGCCCGATCGCCATCACTAACACCACCTGCCTGCGGGCAGCTGCGTTCCATCCGGGCCTGATTCCCAGCGATGCGGACACGCACACCTACTTGTTTCTGGACCAGGTCGTGCGACAATCCGCCACCCAGCCCGGCTACCCCACCGTCTGGCAGGCCAGTTACCCGGCCGATTACGGAATGGACCCCGCCATCGCCGGCCACACGAATTACGGCGCCACCCTCAGCAACGACCTGCGCTCCATCCCCACCCTGTCGATCGTCTCCGATCACGCAGGCTTGTGGGACCCCGCCACCGGCATCTACCCCAACGCCGTGAACACAGGCGACCTCTGGGAACGGGCGGCGTCGGCCGAGTTGATCCAGCCGGATGGACGCACGGCGTTCGCGGTGCGCTGCGGCGTGCGCATGCAGGGAAACGCCAGCCGCGACAACGTGCGCACGCCCAAGCACTCGTTTCGTCTCGTGTTCAGGCACCAATACGGCCCCACCAAGCTGCGTTACCGCTGGTTTCCAGACAGCCGCGTCGACACGTTCGACAACATCGTGCTGCGCGCGTGCTTCACCGACGCGTGGACCACCCGCTATTCGCCAGGCACACCCCTCGGCGAACGCTACCGGCCCGAAGACTCGATTTACCTGCGCGACGTGTGGATGAAAGACTCGCAACTCGACCTGGGATCGCACAGCGCCCACAACACCTTCGTCCATCTCTACGTCAACGGCCTTTACTGGGGCCTCTACAATCCCTGCGAGCGGCTCGATGACTCGCATTTCGCCGAATACTTCGGCGGTCGCGACGGCGATTGGGACGTCATCCGCGACTTCAATGAGCTGCTCGACGGGACCAAGGACGCCTGGAACAACCTCATCGCCCTCGTCAATGCCGGCATCACCACCGACGCCGCCTACCAGACCGTCCGACAACGCGTGGACCTTGAAAACCTCGCCGATTTCATGATCCTCCATATCCACGCCGAAGCCGAAGACTGGCCCCACCACAACTGGTACGCCGCCCATCGTCGCCCCACCAACAGCCTGCCCGAAACCCGCTGGATCTTCGCCGTTTGGGACCAGGAAATCGTCGCCGACCAACAAGTTGTCCGCAACCGAATCAACGTCGACAACGACTTCACCCCAGCCCGCCTCTACGCCCGCCTCCGCGCCTGGCCCGAATTCCGCGTCCTCTTCGGCGACCGCGTTCACCGCCATTTCTTCAACGGCGGCGCCCTCGCGCCCGAACGCAATATCGCCCGCCTCCGCGCCCGGACCGTCCAGATCGACCGCGCCATCGTGGGCGAGTCGGCACGGTGGGGCGACGCCCGCGAGTTCACCATCGGCGTCAACCCCGGCACGGGGCAGACCTTCACCCGCGACGAATGGTGGGTGCCCGAACTCGACACGCTTTGCACCAACTGGTTCCCCCGCCAGCAGGCTGTCACCCTCGAGCGCTTCCGCGCCGCCGGCCTCTATCCCAGCCTCGGCGCCCCCACCTTCAACCAGTTCGGCGGCCCCGTGCCGGCCGGGTTTGGCGCCGAACTCACCCACACCAACCCCGCCGGGACCATCTTCTTCACGTTGGACGGCAGCGACCCGCGGGTCCCGGGCACCGGCGCGGTGGCGCCCACCGCCCAGGCTTATGACGCGCCCATCCTCCTTAACGCCACCACCCAAATCCGCGCCCGCGTCCGCGACGGAAGCAGCTGGTCGGCACTGACCGACGCGACGTTCTTTCCCCCGCAGGATCTCACGGCGCTCGCCGTGACGGAACTCATGTACAACCCGCCCGGCTGGGGCCCCTGGAGCGGCAGCGACCTGGAATTCCTCGAGCTGAAAAACACAGGCCCGCTCGAGCTCGACCTCGCCGGACTCTCGTTCACCGCTGGCATCAGCTTCACCCTTACCAACGGCTCCCGGCTGCCCCCCGGCCAATTCATGGTACTGGTCGCCAACGAAACCGCCTTCCGCGAAAGGTATCCCGCCGTGGCCTTCCATGGCGTCTACTCGGGCAAGCTCGACAACGCGGGCGAAACCGTCCGCCTCGCCACCGCCTCGGGCAGCACCGTGCTCGCCGTCACTTACAACGACCGCGCCCCCTGGCCCATCACCCCCGACAACTTCGGATTCTCGCTGGTGCCCCGCAACGCCGGCGCACTCCCCAACTCCGACAACGGCGCCCACTGGCGCGCCAGCGCGTTCCCGGGAGGGTCGCCGGGAGCGGACGACCCGGTTCCGACCGTGCCGTCCGTGCATGTCAACGAGGTGTTGACCCACAGCGTGCCGCCCGAGACGGACGCCATCGAACTCTTCAACCCCAACGACTCCGCGGCCGATGTCGGCGGCTGGTTCCTGACCGACGACCCCGGCCAGCCCGCCAAATACCGCCTTCCCGACCCCACCCTCATCCCCCCAGGCGGCTACATCGTGTTCACCGAGGCCGATTTCAATCCCGTGCCCGCCACCCCGCTCAACTTCGCCCTCAACTCCTCCGGAGACGCCGTCTATCTCACCTCCGCCGACCCGGCGGGCAACCTCACCGGATTCAGCCACGGATTCGCGTTTGGCGCGGCGGCTCCGGGCGTCAGCTTCGGCCGATACCTCAACAGCGTTCTCGAGGAACAATTCCCCGCCCAGACCTCCCCCACCCTCGCAGCCCCGAACGCCGACCCGCGCGTCGGCCCCGTCGTCATCCAGGAAATCATGTATCACCCGGACACCGCCGGCGCCGAATTCATCGAGTTGCGCAATCTGAGTGCCGATCCCGTGCCGCTTTTCGACCCGCAGCATCCCACCAACACCTGGCGGATCAACGGGCTCGGGTTCGCCTTTCCCCAAGGCGTCACGCTCGCGCCCGACGGCCTGCTGCTCGTGGTGGGCCAAGAGCCCGGCGCGTTCCGCGCCCTCTATGCCGTCCCGGCCGAGGTCCCTATCTGGGGCCCCTGGACCGGCACCCTGCAAGACAGTGGCGAGCGGCTCGAACTGCAGTGGCCGGGCCTGCCCGACACCAACGGCGTCCCCTACATCACCATGGACGCCGTGCGCTACAACGACAAAATCCCATGGCCGCCCGCGGCGGACGGCGGCGGGGCCTCCCTGCAGCGACGGGAGGCGTCGGCTTACGGCGATGATCCTGTCAACTGGGTGGCCGCGATGCCCACGCCGGGACAGAATTTTGCCCCGGGCCAACCCCCCACCATCACCACCCAGCCGCAGAGCCAAACGATCGTTGCCGGTCAAAACGCGACATTCAACGTGACCGCCGAAGGCTCGGAACCGCTCTTTTACCAATGGCTCTGCAATGGGGGAACCGTCAGCGGCGCGACCAACGCGGTGCTGATCCTGACGAATGTGCAACCCAGCCAGGCGGGCCGTTACCAGGCGGTGGTGTATAACGAGGCCGGTTCCTGCACCAGTGACGGCGCCGACCTCGTCGTCCTCATCCTCCCCCTCATCCTCCTCCAGCCCCAAAACGCCACCGTCGCCCCCGGCGCCACGGTGACCTTTGCCGTGGCCGCCACCGGCACCGGCGCCCTGCGCTACCAGTGGCGTCGCGACGGCGCGGAGCTGCCGGCCGAGACCAACGCCAGCTTCACCCTCGCCGCCGTCCAGCCCGCCGACGCCGGCACGTTCACCGTCGACATCACTGACGACATCGGCACCGTCACCAGCCAGCCGGCCCAGTTGATCGTCCTGGTCGTGCCCCAGATCGTCCAAGGCCCCGCCGACCTCGCGGTCTATGCCGGCGAAAGCGCCACCTTCACGGTGCGCGTCACCAACACCGCCACCCTGCCCATCAGTTACCGCTGGCGCGCCTCGGGCGAGACCTACACCAACATGACCCTCCATTCCCATACCAGCGTCCTGACCCTGCCGTCCGTGGACCCTGGCCTCAATGACACCCGCTGGGACGCCGCCATCACCAACCTGGCCGGCCGCGCCCCAGGCATCCCCCCACGCGCCCTGCTGACCGTCCTGTCGCCCCCCCGAATCGTCGCCCGATGCCTGCCCGACCGCACCGTGACGCTTCAGTTCCTCGCCCTGTCCAACCGCACCTACTCCGTCCTGGTCAGCGAACGCCCGGACCCGGCCGTCTGGTCATGCCTGACCAACCTCCCTGCGTTCCCCGAGAGCCTCGAGGTCACGGTGACCAACCACGTCGACACCCTCGAAACCCGCTTCTACCGGGTTCATACCTCCATGCGCTGACGTTCTGTGCCGTTCGCCGCAGGCGGTTTGAGGTTCGTTCCCAAGCCGGTTCATCGCCCGGGAGGGCGGGTCGCCCAGCGCTCTATGGGCCGACTGAGCTCGCCACAGAGTGCTTTGGCGCTCGGGCGGGGGTCGCCCCGCCCTGCGGCCCTTCGGGCGCATTTCTCACGTCGCTGCTCAGTGACGCGCCAACAGAATCGCCTGAATGGAACCAGGGCGCAATCGGCGCGTTCACTGCAGCAGCCTGGTTCGCTCATGGCTTCCTATCCCCCTCGGGGTCGGAGTCGGTATCGGAATCGGTATCGTTTCCATCCCCCCCATACTCGCCCGCTTTTTCGTGAAGAGCATAGCCGCGCTGGCAATCAATGGCCGGGCGGTACCCATCCAGTTTCTCGTGTCCAAAACCCATGTCGTTCTTTTCGATGCCGATACCGATACCGAGCCCGACCCCGATTCAGAGCCAACAGGGCACTGAGAAATGCGGGCCAATCCGCATGCTTGATTGGAACGCTTGACGGGGTTGCCCTGCGGGGTCGGGGGTGCCACGTCTTCGGGGGGTGAATATTTTGGCTTTGATTTGTGGCAAATGTTGCGCACTATGACGCGCCAAGACTAGATGCCACCGTTAAAAACAGGCAGACATGACGGGTCCAAGGCGTATGCCCTGCCCTCGCGGGCGGGGACTGCACCGGGGATTCCGAAGAGCCAGTCGAACCGGGACGCCCGGAACGGCACCCCCCTGGCGTTGTTCAACAAGGTGCGGAATTACAGGAGCGCCACCCAGGTGCGGGCGATGGGGTTGTATCCGTATTTTCGGACGATCTCCTCGGCTCAGGACACGGAGGTGATCATCAATGGCAAGAAGGTGTTGATGCTGGGGTCCAACAGTTACCTGGGCCTCACCAACCACCCCAAAATCAAGGAGGCGGCTCGGGCGGCGGTGGCCAAATACGGCACCGGCTGCGCCGGGTCGCGGTTTTTGAACGGGTCGCTGGACATCCATTTGGAACTGGAGCGGGAGCTGGCGCGCCTGGTGAACAAGGAGGCGGTGTTGCTGTACAGCACGGGGTTCCAGGTGAACCTGGGGGTCATCAGCGCCCTGGTCGGCAAGGGCGAATACATCCTGGCGGACAAAAGCAACCACGCGAGCATTGTCGAGGGCTGTCTGCTCTCGCAGGGCGAGCTTCTGCGGTTTGCGCACCGGGACATGAACGGCCTCGAGAACCGGCTGCGGAAGCTGGACCCGGCGGACGGCAAGTTGATTGTGGCGGATGGGGTGTTCAGCATGGAGGGGGACATCATCCAGCTTCCCGAGGTGTGCCGGCTGGCGCGGCAATACGGGGCGGCGGTGATGGTGGACGACGCGCACGCGATCGGGGTGCTGGGCAAGCACGGGGCCGGCACCTCGCAGCATTTTGGCCTGACGGACGAAGTGGACCTGATCATGGGCACGTTCAGCAAGTCGCTGGCGAGCCTGGGCGGCTTCATCGCGGCGGACGAGGCGACCATCGACTATCTCAGGCACCATTCCCGCTCGTTGATCTTCAGCGCGAGCATGAGTCCGGCGAACGCCGGGGCCGTCATGGCCGCGCTGCAAATCATGATTTCCGAGCCGGAACGCATAGCGCAGCTCTGGCACAACACGGAACGCATGAAGCGCGGGCTGCGGTCGCTCGGGTTTGATCTGGGCGCCTCGGAGACGCCGATCCTGCCCGTGTATTGCCGGAGCATGGTGACGGCGTTCACCATGTGCAAGCGGCTCCAAGAGGAGGGGGTGTTCGTCAACCCCGTCGTGTCCCCGGCGGTGCCGGCGGGGAAGGAATTGATTCGCATCAGCCTCATGGCGACCCACACGGACAGCCTGATTGACTTCGCGCTGGACAAGCTGGGCAAGGTTGGCAAGGAGCTGGGGCTGCTGTCGTGATCCGGTGAAAGTGCTTCTGACCGGCGCCACGGGGTTTGTGGGCAGCCATCTTTTGGACGCCTTGTGCGCTCAATCCATGCCGGTGGCGGTGCTGCTCCGGCCCGCCAGCAACCGGCGGTTCATCGAGCATCACCTCAATGGCCCGGACCAGGTCGAGGCGCGCCTCGGTTCCCTGGACGACCCGCCGAGCCTGCGCGCGGCGCTCAGGGACGTGACCCACGTGATTCACTGCGCCGGGCTGACTAGGGCGCTCGACGCGGCGGGTTTTTTCCGGGGCAATCAGGCCGGCACGCGGCACTTGGTCGACGCGGTCAATGACCACGGCAACGCCGTCCGGCGCCTCCTCCTCATCTCCAGCCTCGCCGCCGGCGGCCCCGCCACGCCTGACCGCCCCGCGCGGGAAGACGACCCGCCCCGGCCCGTGTCGGCTTACGGCGCCAGCAAACTGGGGGCGGAGACGGAGGTCAGGACGCGGAGCCGGGTGCCGTGGGTGATTGTGCGTCCGCCGGCGGTGTATGGGCCGCGGGACGACGGGTTTTTGCCGATGTTCCGGGTGGTGCGGCGGGGGGTGGTGCCGCGGTTTGCGGGCAGCCTGGCGGCATTGAGCATGGCGTATGCCGAGGATCTGGCGGCGGCGGTGATGCGGTGTCTGACCCATCCGGCGGCGGCGCATCGCACCTATTACGCGGCGTCGCCGGAAGTGCTGCACGGGGAGGCGTTTGCCCTGGAGATCGCCCGGCAAATGGGCGTTCGAACCTTCACCGTCCCGTTACCGGCGGCCGTGTTGTGGGCAGCCTGCCTGGTGCAGCAGGGCGTTTCGCGGTGCACGCGACGCCCCCACATCCTCGGACTTGAAAAGTACCGGGAACTGCGGGCGCCGGGCTGGGTCTGCGACGCGTCGCGGCTGCAGGCCGAGCTGGGGGGGGTGCGTTGGAGGCCGCATGCGGAGGGCATTGGGCAGACGCTGGCGTGGTATCGGAAGCAAGGCTGGCTGTGAGGAGGCGCTGATGAGGCACTATACGTTTGTGGATTACGCGACGCAGGGTTACGTCGCGGTGGTGGGCGTGCTGGTGGCTTTGTTCCACAACGACACGGTGCCGCACTGGCGGTGGATGTTGGCCGGGCACGCCGTCTGCCTCGCGGCGGTCCATGGCCTCATCCACTGGCATGCCCGCCGACCCTCCGCGCGGGTCCTCGCCTTCCTCCGCCATTTCTACCCGATCCTCCTCTACACCGAGCTGTTTCGCGAGTCCGGCTTGTTGAACCGGATGTTCCATGAGACGTATCTGGACCCGATGGTGATTGGCTGGGAACAGGCGGTTTTTGGGTGTCAGCCGAGCGTCTTGTTCATGGAAATGCTGCCGCATCTGCTGGTCAGCGAGTTGTTTTACGCCGCCTATTTTTCCTATTACATCATGATTGCCGGCATCGGGCTGGCCCTGTTCCTGCGGGATCGGGAGCAGTTTTTCCATTACGTCTCCGTGGTGTCGTTCATCTTTTACACCTGTTACACCATCTACATCTTCCTGCCGGTCATCGGCCCCCGGGTGTTTTTCCGGGCGATTGACGGGTATGCGCTGCCGTCGGCATTCCAGGCGCTGGCGACCTCGGATGATTACCCGGACGCGGTGGAGGCTGGGGTGTTTTTCCGAATTATGGCGTTGATTTACAACGTGTTCGAGGCACCCGGCGCCGCCCTGCCCAGCAGCCATGTCGCCGTCGCCCTGGCCACCGTCCATTTCTCCTTTCGCTACCTGCCGCGCTTGTGGCGCGGCCACCTGGCGGTGGCGGTCCTGCTGTGCGGCGCCACGGTTTACTGCCGGTATCACTATGTGGTGGACGTTCTGGCGGGTCTGGCCACCGTGGGCGTCCTGTTGCCCCTGGGAAACTGGCTCTACTTCAAATTCAAATTCAAACCCGGGCCCCCTGCCGTGGCCGCGGCGAACGCACCGCCCCAAGCCGTGACGCGTCCGCCGCCCGAAAGCGTGGCTCACCCGCCCGGCTCCGAGCGTCCCGAGGGGACGTCGGGTTACATGAAGTGACGAAGCGCCGCGGCGCCGATGAGTTCCACGGCATCGGCGTACGGGATGCGGTCCGTGTTGACCACGAGATGATACTGGAGATCGTCGTCGATATCGGTTTGAAAGTGCTTCTTCAAATACGCCACCCGGGCCCGGTCGGTTTTGCGGACGAACTCGACGGCTGCGGTTCGCGTGAGCTGGTAGAATTCCATCACGTGGACAATGCGTTGTTCGAGCGAACCGATGAGGCGGACGTGAAACACGTTGGGCATGCGCGCCGTGATCAGATGGGAGCCGCGCCCCACAAGAATGACGCGTCCCAACTCGGCCAGGTTGAGGATGGTTTCCGTGACCTGCCGCACCAGCGTCCAGGACGGCGGGTGCAGCCCGAGCACTTCCTCGACGATCTCGTCGAAATAGGGCCGGCGATCCTCGGGAATGAACCGTGCAAAGTCCTTCGGCAGGTGGTGATCCTCCAGGACCTTTTGCACCAGTTCCCGGTCGAACACCGTCCACGGGCAGTTGCCGGGCGGCCCGTGCTGATCCAGGTATGAGGCCAGTTTCCCCGCAATCGTGTGCCCCCCCGAGCCTGCCTGGCGCGACAGGGTGATGGCCGGCCCCGAGCGCGGCGCGCGGCTCGAGCGCTCGGGCTCACCGCAGGTTTCCATCTGCGCCATGATGTAGGAGCGGCATTTCTCGAAGGAACTTCTGCCATGCATACGCACGCCGGGATTGTTACGCCGGACCCGGGGCAAACGCCACTGCATTTTGATGTTGAAAGCCGGTTGGAAAGGTCCTTCCCTAAACGCCACCCGGTGATCGATCACGCGCCGCTGGAACACCCGGCGATCCGCATCTGGAATCGGCCCGGTCCGCCTGGCCTGTGGAAGCAACGTATGAAGCGAAAAATTCTCGTCATTCTGTCAAACCGGCTCAACCGCAGTCAAAAAGCCCGGTTCATCGAGGTGGATTGCGACGACAAGGGCAATATCCTGAAGGAACACCCGCTGCGCAGCGAACCCAAACAACCCAAATACGCCGAGGTATGGGAAAACGACGACGGCAAGACGTCGATGTCGTCCTGCAACCGGTTCAAGCGGAAATACCGCCATCGCCTTGAAAAGCCGAAATCCTGACTGCAAGGGCGCGAACCGGCGGCAATTCGCCCCCTGGTTTTCGAAAACTTGTGCGTGCCAATTGGAGAGGAATTTGCTACTGTTCCACGCGTTATGAATAACGGTTCCATGCAGAAAACGCTGATAATTCTCGCTGGATTGGTGTTCGGCAGCCTTCCCGACACGGCGCGCTGCCAGCCGCGTCCTCCGTCCCCTCCCCCCCTGCCGGCGTCTCCGGCGCCGGTCATGACGCCGGCGCGGGCGCCGGGGGTGCAGCCCGGGCCGGCGGTTTTGCGCTCGACGAACCCGGCGAGCCTGGCGCGCATTCAGTTCGAGAATACGGCGCACGATTTTGGCACTGTCAAGCCGACCGACGTGGTCAAGCATGATTACATCTTCACGAACACGGGGCAGGCCACGTTGGAGGTGACCGCCGTGCGGGCGTCGTGCGGTTGCACCACGGCGGGCGACTGGACCCACACGGTGGAGCCCGGCAAGACGGGCAGGATCCCGATCCAGTTCAACCCGGCCGGGTTCAGCGGCGTGGTGGCCAAGGCGATCACGGTGACTTGCAACGACCCGACCCAGCCGACGGTCCCCCTGACGATCAAGGGGACGGTGTGGAAGCCCATGGACGTGAATCCGCGTTACGCCTACTTCACGGTGACGGACAGCACCCCCACCAACATGGTCAAGATTTCGCGCATTGTGAACAACACGGAGGAGCCCGTCGACGTCTCGCCGCCCGAATGCGCCGACAAGACCTTCAAGGCGGAACTCAAGACCATCCGGCCGCACAAGGAATGGGAAGTGCACGTCAGCCTGGTCCCGCCGGTCCAGGCGTCCCGGTCTGTCGTTCCCATCACCCTGAAAACCACGTCCACCAACATGCCCACGGCCACCATCAGCGCCTACGTCATGGTTCAGCCGTCCATTCAGGTCATCCCCCAGCGTCTCGTCCTGCCCTACGGTCCCCTGGGCCCCGGCAACCGCTTCGTTCTCACGGTGCGCAGCGTCAGCGCCAGGCCCCTCAAGCTGAGCAATCCCACCGTCAACGCCGAAGGCGTCACCGCCGCCGTGGTCGAAACCCAGCCGGGCCGCCTTTTTCGCCTCGAGGTGTCCTTCCCGGCGGGATTCCAGGTCGACCCGCGCAAGAGCCTCACGCTGAGTGTCAGCTCCGACAGTCCGACCACGCCCCAGGTCGTTGTGCCTATCGTCCCGGCAACCCTGATCGCTCCCATGCCACGCCCCGTCATGGTGCCAACCCCCACCCACGGCGCTACCGTGCGCTGACGGCCAACGACGCAACGCCCGCTCAAGCGTGATCCCCCACGTATCCCGCACGTCCCCGGCCCGGCGCGCCGCACGCACCGTCCTGTGCGAATCCGTGGCCGTCGCGCTCCTCGGCGGTTTCCTGGCCCTCGCCGCCAACCAGGTTTCCCCGCGCGGGCTGGAGTTGACACACAATTATTTCCCGGGCGCGATCCGCCCCCTGGGGCACGCGGGCGGCGGTGCCGGCAACGCGGTGACGCCGGGCGCCACCCAGGCCGTGGCGGCGGCCGGCAGCGCGATGGGGGAGCGCATTCGCGCCCACGGGATGCGCGTGGTTTCCAGCAACGAGGTTCGCCAGTGCTTCGACGGCCCCCGCTACGCCCTGGGGCACGTGGTGTTCATCGACGCGCGTGACACCCGCGAATACGAGGCGGGCCACATCCCCGGCGCCTACCAGCTCGACCACTACCGCGCCCACGAATACCTTCCCCACGTGCTGCCGCCCTGCCTCGCCGCCCGGCATGTCGTCGTCTATTGCGTCGGCGGCGATTGCGAGGACAGTGAGTTCGCCGCCCTCCTGCTCCGCGACGCCGGCGTGCCCCCGGAGCGGATCCTCGTGTACAGCGGCGGCTTTTCCGAATGGGAGGCTGCGGGCTGGCCCGTTGAAACGGGGGCGCGCGACAGCGGCGCATTGCGCCGGACGCTGCCATGACGGTCTGCCGCGTGTCATTGGATGCGGCGGTTTCGCTGCTTGGCACCCTGGCTCGATGGGGACTGGGGCTGCTGTTTGTGTACATGGGGTTCAAAAAGGCGTTGGATCCCGTGGACTTTCTCAAGCTGGTGCGCCAATACGACATGGTCCAAAGCGCCCTGATGCTCAATCTCATCGCCTCCACCCTGCCCTGGTTCGAGGTGTTCTGCGGCCTCCTCCTGCTCGGCGGCATCGCCGTGCGCGGCACCGCGGTCGTGTCCCTGCTCATGCTCCTCCCCTTCACCGTCATCGTCCTGCGCCGCGCGCTTGCCATCCAGGCCGCCCAGCAACTCGCGTTCTGCGCGGTGCGTTTCGACTGCGGCTGCGGAGCCGGCGAGGTGGCGATTTGTTTCAAGCTTGCCGAGAACATCCTCCTGATCCTGCTTTCGGCGCTGCTGCTCATCTGGCGCAACGACCACTGCACCCTCAAATACCAATGGTTCCGCTAGCGAGCCGCGGGCTCAGACTGTTCGAGGTGCGCAGGAGCCACAAACCGTGGGTGTTCATCGAGAGGACCGTGGGTCTGAGCGCGGCTCGCTCTACAAAACCGCTGCGCGGTTTTGTCCCGAAGATGGCCTGGAACCCGCCGCGGCGGCGGGGCTTTCTTGGTTCAGAAGCTGGGACGAACATCGAACGCCCAGCGCCGAACCTCGAACATCGAATGGCGCTGACGCGCACGCCATGCGCCGGGGCCAATGGGCAACCAGTGAATTGTGCCGTGTCGCGTT